>CAMHUC010000009.1 GCA_946188155.1 uncultured bacterium
GCACCGCCACGGGTGTCGCCGTCGAGCTTGGTGAGCACCACGCCGTCGAAGTCGAGGCGGTCGTTGAACTCCTTGGCAGTGTTGACAGCATCCTGACCCGTCATCGCGTCAACCACGAAGAGGGTCTCGTCGGGCTGGATGGCGTTCTTCAGCGTCTCTATCTCGCGCATCATCTCCTCATCGACGGCCAGACGGCCGGCGGTATCGACGATGACCACATTGAAGGACTCCTGCTTGGCCTTGCGGATGGCGTTCTGGGCTATCTCCACCACGTTCTTGTTGCCCTCCTCGGTATATACCTCCACGCCTACGCTCTGGCCTACCACCTTCAGCTGCTCGATGGCGGCAGGACGATAGACGTCGCAGGCCACCAGCAGCGGCTTCTTGTGCTGGCGCGCCTTGAGCATATTGGCCAGCTTGCCGGAGAAGGTGGTCTTACCAGAACCCTGCAGGCCCGACATCAGGATGATGGCCGGACGGCCCTCGAGCTTCAGCTCCACGGCCTTGCCGCCCATCAGGTCGGTCAGCTCGTCGTGTACAATCTTCACCATCAGCTGACTGGGCTTCACGGCTGTCAGCACGTTCATGCCCAGGGCCTTCTGCTTCACGGTGTCGGTGAAGTTCTTGGCCACCTTGTAGTTCACGTCGGCATCGAGCAGCGCACGGCGCACGTCCTTGAGCGTCTCGGCAACATTGATCTCGGTGATTTTCCCCTCACCCTTCAGTATCTTGAACGACCGTTCGAGCCGCTCGCTTAAATTCTCAAACATACTACTCCTTATTAATTTAGGGTGCAAAGGTACGAATAAGCGAGCAAAAAACCAAATATTTACCTGAGTTTTTTCGAGCCGAGTACATTCGTCGATGCCTTTTCTTTTCCGTTCCGAAAAATACCTATATAGATAATAAACATAACCCGCACATCTCGCACATCTGCTATATCTTATTAAATATCAATATGTTGTACGTGAAGGTATCTCGCATTTATCTCGCATTTACCTCGCAGCGAGGGTGAAACAAGAGCCTCGGAAGAGGTTTGAATAGCCTAAACACCGACGGAGAAAGGGCTAAAAGGATGGCCAAATGGCTTCCAACCCATAAATTCTCGAGAGAATTCAGAGGTTTAAAGGCACTAAAGGTATGCTTTGGAGCCTACTTCCGGTTAAATTCTCTAGAGAATTTAGGCGTCCGAAGGCTCCTGGCGCAGATATAGCACATTACACTGCCCGACTTTAGGCTACCCAAGGCAGAAAAGATGCCCCGGAAGCTTGAAATCAGGCTGGAAACGATGGTTGTTGCGAGGTAAATGCGAGGTAAATGCGAGATAGACAGTCTTGCAACATCTTACGTATCAAGCAATTATAGCAGATGTGCGAGATGTGCGGGTTATATCTATTTATATATATATGTTGTACACCTCTCAGAAAAGCTATTCCGCAGAAATGAAGGGACTTTGGCGTTTTCAGTTTGATAAATAAAACAGAAATGATGGTTCTGTTTCTTCGTATTCTCAAAGATATTGGTTAAATTTGCGTTCAAATCGATTTTATTCAAGACATGGAAGATCTAACGACACTATGATTACGGGCGAGATAAAATCGAAGATCGACCTCATCTGGGAGGACTTCTGGACGGGCGGCATCCGTTCGGTCGGATTGCAAATCCGACCGAACGGATCATTACTACATAAAATAAAAACGAGACCCAGAACATTGAGCCTCGTTTTTTCACTATTCATTATTCACTATTCACTTCTAAATCACCTCGTAGCCGAACTTCTTGCAGAGGTCGAGGCTCATCTCCTTGAGACGGAACTTCTGAATCTTGCCAGAGCCCGTCAGGGGGAACTCGTCGATGAAGAACACGTACTTGGGAATCTTGTAGCGGGCAATCTTGCCACGGCAGAACTCCTGCACGTCCTCGGGCTCCATCTTCACGCCGGGCTGGAGGATGATGAAGGCACCGACGGCCTCGCCATACTTCTTCGACGGCACGGCAGCCACCTGCACATCCTTGATGCCCTCCATGTGGTAGAGGAACTCCTCAATCTCACGGGGATAGATGTTCTCGCCTCCACGGATAATCATGTCCTTGATGCGGCCCGTGATGCGATAGAAGCCCTGCTCGTCCTTCACGCCGAGGTCGCCGGAATGAAGGAACCCGTTCTTGTCGATCACCTCGGCCGTGGCCTGCGGATTCTTATAGTAGCCCTTCATCACGTTGAAGCCCCGGCAGCACATCTCGCCCTGCACGCCCACGGGGCACTCCTCGCCGGTCTCGGGGTCGAGCACCTTCACCTCCACGAAGGGATAGTCGCGGCCCACGGTGGTGCAGCGCTGCTCGAAGGAGTCGTTCAGACAGGTCTGCGTCATGCCAGGCGACGACTCGGTCAGTCCGTAGACGCTGGTGATGGTCATAAACATCTTCTCCGAGACGCGCTTCATCAGCTCCACGGGGCAGAGGCTGCCGGCCATGATGCCGGTGCGCAGACAGCTCAGGTCGAACATGGAGAACATCGGGTGGTCGAGCTCGGCGATGAACATCGTGGGCACGCCGTAGACGGCCGTACACCGTTCCTTATGGATGGAGGCCAGCACCACTAAGGGGTCGAACTTCTCGACCATCACCTCTGTACAGCCGTGGGTGAGGCAGTTCATCGTGGCCAGCACCACGCCGAAGCAGTGGAACAGGGGCACGCAGACGCACAGCTTGTCATCCTGGGTGAAGCCCATGTTCTCGCCGGTGAAGTAGCCGTCGTTGGCAATGTTATAGTGGGTAAGCATCACGCCCTTGGGGAATCCCGTGGTGCCCGAGGTGTACTGCATGTTGCACACGTCGTGGCAGGTGACGTTCTTCTTCATCTCGTCGAGCGTCTCGTCCTCGATGTTCTGCCCTAAGAGGAGCAGCTCGGCGGTGTTGAACATGCCGCGATACTTCTCCATGCCTATGAACACCACGTTCTTCATGTGGGGGAAGCGCTCCGAGCAGAGATGGCCGCGCTCGCAGTTCTTCAGCTCGGGCAGCATGGTGTAGGTCATGTCGACGTAGTTGCAGTCCCACGTGCCGTCGGTGATGCAGAGGGTGTGCATGTCGGAGTCCTTACACAGGAATTCCAGCTCGTTCTGCTTGTAGTTGGTGTTCACCGTCACGAGCACGGCACCGATCTTCGCCGTGGCATAAAGGAACGTCAGCCAGTCGGGCACATTCGTTGCCCAGATGCCCACGTTCGACCCTTTCTTCACGCCGATGGCGATGAGACCCTTGGCCAGGTTGTCAACGCGCTCGTTGAACTTCGCCCAGGTGAAGCGGAGGTCGCGGTCGCTGTAGACGATGTATTCCTTGTCGGGCGTCGTCTCGGCCCAGTGCTCGAGCCACTGGCCGAGGGTGCGCTCATAGAGCTGATAGCCCTCGCTGCCCGTCTCGGCGGGGTATGTACGGTCAGGCAGCGGACGGCCTGCCATGTCTAATCTCACGTTACTCATCTTTTCGTTATTACGACATTACGTTATTACGACATTACGTTATTACGACATTACGCTATCAGAAAGGAATATAAACCAGTGCGAGAATCTTTGCCGACTTGCCCAGTGCGCCGTGCAGATGGTGCTTCACGATGGAGTCGTAGTAGATGGAGTCGCCCTGCTTGAGCAGATACTTCTCCTTGCCATACTCCACCTCTATCTCGCCCTCCATGACGTAGATGAACTCCTCACCCTCGTGGGCCGAGAGCTTATAGTCGAGCGAGTCGGTGGGATTGATGTCGATGATGAACGGCTCCATGTGCCGCCCGACCTTCTGCTGTGCCAGCGGGTGGTACTCCATGTGCTTGCGGGCATCGGTGGCCCCGTTGGAGAAGCTGATGCTGCTGTCCTTCTCCCGATCCTCGGCACGGGTGACGACGGGACCCAGCGAGTCGTTGTCGTCCATGAAGGTGCCCAGTCGCACACCCAGTGCCCGGGCTATCTTGATCAGCGGCCCCAGCGAGGGCAGGTTCGTGTCGTTCTCAATACTTGTAATCTGCTCTACGGAGAGGCCGGTGCTCTCTGCAATCTCCTCGATGCTGAGGTTCTTCGATTCTCTGAGTCCCTTGATTTTGGAACCTACGAAAGTGTTACTATTCGACATAAAAAACTTATGATTTGTTACATTTGCCTATTTTAGGACGCAAAATTACAACAAAATTGTGAAATGCGCAAACTTTACGTGTCGTTTTTACTTTGTTTCACATTCTGAGACTGTCGCCAGCTGAACTCGCAGCCGCAGTACTGCTGATTATAGAAGCCGTACTCGCGTAGCAGCTGGTTGCGGCGCTCCTGCAGTCCCCCCTTTCGCCAGTTCTGATCCCAGTAGACGACTCCCTCCACAGCCTGCTCTGCCTGATGGCCAGCCCTGTCAATCTGCTCCTGGCTCTTCCAGCGGCTGGAGGCCAGCGTGGTGGTAAAGTACTTCAGCCCCAGCTCGCGGGCCTTCTGTGCTGCCACCGTCAGACGAAGGATGAAGCACTGCTGGCACCTGTTGCCTCGCTCCGGCTCGTCCTCAAGCCCGCGGACACCACGGCGCCACTGCTCATGGTCGTAGTCGCCGTCGATCCACCGGAGTCCGAGGCTCTCGGCATGGCGCTTACTCTCGTTCTTACGGATGTCGTACTCCTCGCGGGGCCAGATGTTGGGATTATAATAGAATAAGGTGGGGCGCACCCCATGCCCCAGCATCCACTCGACAATAGCCGAGGAGCACGGGACACAGCAGACGTGGAGCAACACCTGCTCGCAATCCTCAGGAACAACTATAACCGGACTCCTCATTATTTCACATCAAAATAATTTATGATAATTCTTGTTCAATCCGTGATAATTATATGTTTATATCTTAACACGAATTGCCACGAATTGAACACGAATTTCTCATTAACCTTTTATATAAGATAATATTGCGCATCTACTTATTCTATTTTTACATTCTTACATTTTTCACAGTCCTCGCGCCTTCCAGATGCGGTCCTTCGCGGCATTGATCTCCTGGAATTTCTTCTCAGCAGCCTTGCGCACATCCTCACCCAGGGCCGCCACCTTGTCGGGATGGTGCTCCAGGGCCAGTTTGCGGTAGGCTTTCTTCACCTCGTCGTCACTGGCATCTGGGCTGACGCCCAGCACCTTGTAGGCATCCTCCAGCGTATCGCCCGAGAGGTGGAGCATCGAGTCAACCTCGCTGTCGCGCAGCCCCATCCAACGAGCACACTCCTTCAGTGCCTCTACCTCGCTCTGGGGAACAGAACCGTCGGCCTGGGCCACCAGCACCAGATAGTTGAGCAGCTGAAGGCGCTGCGAGTAGTCCATCGAGCGGTTGATCTGCATCGAGCAGTCGCGCACCGTCTGCTTGAACTGCTGCCAGCCCTCGCGTTTCTGCTCGTCGAAGAGCTTGTTCAGGATTTCATTGCCCTGGCTGACGGCACCCTCGCCAAAGTTCTGGCGCAGCATCTGGCGCACCAGCTCCATCTCGGAGTGCATCGCACGGCCGTCGGCCTTGATAATATAGCTGGAGAGCACCAGCAACGAGAAGAGGAAACTGTTGCGGTCGCCCTGCTGCTGCCGCCGCCGGTAGGCCTGCTGGTACATCTGGCTGTAGTCCTGATACGACTGCTGCTGCCACGAGGCCCGCTCGCGCTCAGAACCCTGGCCCCACGTGCCAGAGTTGTCGGCGGAGTTCACACCGTCGAGCATGGTGTCGAAGGCGGAGCCAAGCAGCCAGCCTGCCAACGCGCCAAGGGGTCCACCTGCCATCCAGCCGATGAATCCCGCTATCCACTTGCCTGCTGCCATCGCCGCTTACTTCTTAATCAGCGAGGCTACCCACAGAATGGCTACAGCGCCCACGATGGCTGTACCCAGCTGGCCCAGCACACCACCCCACTCGATGCCTAACTGCTCGAACAGCCAGCCACCGACAAGACCACCAAAGAGGCCCAGCACCAGATTCATGATGAACCCGAAGCCGCCGCCCTTCATCAACTTGCCGGCACAGAAGCCGGCCAGACATCCAAGAATGATTGAACCTATTAATCCCATAATCTTTTCTGCTTAATGATAAAAACGCTGCAAAAGTACAAAGAAAAATCGGAAACGCCAAAGCTTCCCACTATTTTCGGCAACAGAACACGAAGAAACGAAGTAAGGCAAAGCACTTAGCGCTCAAGGTCAGCTGCCGACTTGATAGTCGTCAGCAGGTCGTGCTGTACGATGCCGTTCGTTGCCACCACGCTGTTGCCCTGCGTGAAGTCGACAGAACCCAGATAGTCGGTCACCATGCCACCGGCCTGCTGCACTATCAGGCTGCCGGCCATATAGTCCCACTGGCCGATATACTGCTCTGCATAGCCGTCGAGGCGGCCCGCGGCCACATAGCAGAGTGCCATTGCGGCCGACCCGCACATGCGGATGCTGCCCACACGGCCATAGAGGGCATCTATCAGGCGCTTGATGACGGGTTTATAGGCGTCGCTGTTGTAGGGCAGCTGCAGACAGAGCAGGGCATCCTGAATCTTCTGTCCGCTCACGTGCAGGCCGATGGGTCGTGATGACTGTTTGTAGTCCTTCCCCATGGATTGCTGCAGCCATGCTCCTCCTCCCTGCCAGGCATAGAAGCACTCGTCGGCACATATCTCATAGACCACGCCAATCAATATCTCCCTGCCCTTCAGCAGCGCGATGCTCACGGCGTACGGCGCATACTGATGGATGAAGTTGGTAGTGCCATCCAGCGGGTCCACCACCCAGCACGGTGCGTCAGGCCCTGCGGAGCGCACAGCAGAGGGGCTGTCGCTCTGTGCTGCCGTCCCCTCCTCGGTGATGAAGCCAGCCTCAGGCAACAGCTCTCGCAGAGCGCTGACTATCAGCCGCTCCGAACCTTTGTCCACATACGACACATAGTCGTGGGCGTGCTTACGCTCGACACGCTCCAGCGAAAACTTCTTGCGTTCCTCTCGTATATAGCTGCCTGCCCGTCTGGCAATGTCGCAAACGGCCTGCGTACATTTCTCTAAATCAATCGTCTGCTCTATAGTCAGTATCTTGTCATTATTCATGTTTGTTCTCGTTCTAAAGAATAGCTGGCTGCAAAGGTAAGCATTTCCCATGAAACAGCAAAGCAAATCACTTACTTTTCTTGTCGGCCAGGTACATACCTACAAGGATGAGCAGCGTGCCCAGTAGGAACCAGAGGGTGATCTGCTCGGAGAGGATGAGCCAGGCGAAGATGATGGTGGTGACGGGATTGAAGTAGACATAGTTGGTGGCCACGACGGCTCCAAGCTTCTTCATCACCCAGTTCCAGGCCAGGAAGCAGCCCATCGAGGCGATGCAGCCGAGGAAGAGGAGGTTGAAGAGAATTGAAAGATTGAAGGATTGAAGAGTGGAAGAATTAAATATTCCAGTTTCTTCGGGTCGCCACATAAAATAAGGTATCATGGCGAGCAGTCCGTAGAAGAACACCTTGCGGGTGATGAATAGCGTGTTGTAACGACTGTTGGCCGGTATCATCAGCAGCGAGTAGAAGCCCCAGCAGAGGGCTGCCAGGAAGGCCAGCGAGTCGCCCAGGGGCGATAGATGGAGCACGAAATGGCCGTTGAGCACCACCACGGCGACGCCGAGTGCCGCCATCAGGGTGCCAAGCGTCTGCAGACGGCTGAGGCGCTGCGAGCGGTAGAAGATGACGATGAGTGCCGTGGCCACGAGTGGCGACAGGCTGACGATGAGCGAGGTATTGGTGGTAGTGGTGTAGTTCATCGCAGTGTTCTCGGCGAGGAAGTAGAGCGTGCCGCCACTGATGCCCAGCAGGAGCATCAGCAGCTCGTCGCGCCAGGAGTCGGCAAAGAGGCGCAGCCGCTTCCTGGCATAGCTGTAGCCCAGCAGCAGCACGTAGGCGATGATGAACCGCAGCGTGAAGATCTGCGCCGGCGTAAGGCCGCCGAGCAGCAGCAACTTGGTGGATATGAACGTAGACCCCCAAATTGCCACTACCGCGAAAGCAGCCAGATGATATATCAAGCCCTTCTCTCTCACCTTTTTCCACTCACCTCTCACCACTCACCTCTTAATCTCGATATCCCGACGCACATTATTCCGAATCTTCGTCAGATATGCCTTCATGCCCTCAGCATCCTTCGTGTCTATAATCTCGAGCAGCTCTTTCAGCTCGGTGCGTATCTGGCTGACCTGATCGTGGGTGTAGGGGTTGAAGAGGATTTCCTGCAGCAGGTAGTCGTCCTCGTTGAGCACGCCCTTGGCTATCTTCATGTGGCGCTTGAAGGTGGTGCCCGGTGCGTCCTGATGCTTCATGACGGCAGCGAAGACGAAGGTCGACACGAAAGGAATCGACAGCGAGTAGGCCACCGTCTTGTCGTGCTCCTCGAAGGTGTACTCGTAGATGTTCAGGCCCAGTCGCTGGTAGAGGTCCTTGAAGAAGATGCGCCCCATGTAGTCGCCCTCGCTGATGATGATGGCGTTCTCCTCGGAGAGCTGCTGCAGGTTGGCGAATGTGGGTCCGAACATCGGGTGGGTGCTGACGTAGCGCATGCCCGACTGCTCATAGAACTCCTTCAGGTCAGTCTTCACCGACGCGATGTCGCTGATGATGCACTCCTTGGGCAGATAGGGTATCACCTCGCGGAACACGGGGATGGTGTACTTCAGCGTGACGGCATTGATGAGCAGCTCGGGCTGGAAGGCCTGCACCTCCTCGTAGGTGGTGAACCGCTGACAGTTATAGGTGAACCGCATGCGCTTGGGGTCGCGCTCGAATACAGCCACCTCGTGGTCGAAACTCAGCAGGTCGATGAAGAAGCTTCCCATCTTGCCTGCTCCCATAACTAATATCTTCATATTCTATACATTTTTTTATTCTAAGGATGCAAGGAGAGAAGGAGTTTTAATCATATTCCAAGAGGATCTCCTTACCTCCTTGTCTCCTTAGACAATAAAAACATCCTCAGATTACTTGTTAATAATCTCCATTTGCTGACGCACCGACTCCTCGTGGATATTCTCGAATACGCGGGCCACGAACTCGGCGTCCATGCCGGTCAGTGTGCCCTGTGCGCCGCGCTTGTTCAGGATCTCGTTGTAGCGGTTGGTCTGCAGCACGGTCATGTTGTGTTCCTTCTTATACTGGCCTATCTCGCGGCATACCTTCATGCGACGGGCCAGCACGTCCATGATCTCATTGTCGAGCTCGTCAATCTGCTTACGCAGCTGGGTGAGTCCTTCGGTGGTGGTGTTCTCGTCGCGGATGACGAGCAGCGAGAGGATATAGTCGAGCACGTCGGGCGTCACCTGCTGCTTGGCATCGCTCCACGCCTTGTCGGGGTCGCAGTGGCTCTCGATGATCAGTCCGTCGAAGCCCAGGTCCATGGCCTGCTGGCAGAGCGGTGCTATCAGCTCGCGGCGGCCTCCGATGTGGCTGGGGTCGCTGATGATGGGCAACTCGGGGATTCGGCGGTGCAGCTCGATGGGTATCTGCCACATCGGGGCGTTGCGGTAGATCTTCTTCTCATAGCTGGAGAAGCCGCGATGGATGGCCCCCAGCCGCTTGATGCCGGCCTGGTTGAGGCGCTCCATGGCCCCGATCCATAGCTCGAGGTCGGGGTTAACGGGGTTCTTGACGAACACGGGGATGTCCACACCCTGCAGGGCATCGGCCAGGGCCTGCATGGCGAAGGGGTTGGCCGAGGTGCGCGCACCAATCCAGAGGATGTCGACACCATACTTCAGGCAGAGCTCCACATGCTCGGGCGTGGCCACTTCGGTGGAGACGAGCATCTTGGTCTCCTGCTTCACCTGCTTGAGCCACACTAAGGCCGGCTCGCCGTGGCCTTCGAAGCCGCCGGGCTTGGTGCGGGGTTTCCACACACCGGCACGGAAGTTGTGGCAGCCCTTCATGGCCAGTTCGCGGGCAGTAGTCATCACTTGTTCCTCGGTCTCGGCAGAGCAGGGGCCTGCTATCACGAAGGGACGTTCGTTGTCACTCGGAAGGTTCAGTTTTTCTAATTCCAGTTCCATATTGCTTGGGATTCTATTGTTATTCTTTTACTTATTGTCTAAGGATTTTAGGATTTAAAGGATTTCTTTATATCGACTGTTGAATACTGGGTGTATTTCATCTCGAATATTATCCGTATTGAAATTGACTACATAACCCATCTCACAATTCATCAGCCGAAGATAAGTAAGAAGTTACTTTTCAAACAACTTACGGTATTCGACAACCGACTTTAGCTCAAGAATCAGCTTGTTATCAATTATCAAGTCCAACCGCATGTCAGGACAGATCATCTCTCCCTTATAGAACACCGGTACCTGAACCTGGCTTCGCACATCAAATCCTTGAAGCCTCAATTCACGAATCATCGCTTTTTCGTAAATAGACTCCAACAGTCCTGGTCCAAGCTGGTTATAGACTTCATAGACACATCCTAAGACTTTATATGTATAACCTCTATCCATAAGAAATAATCCTTTTAATCCTTAAATCCTTAGACAAAAAATTCTCAGATAAAAACACTTTCAATTCTCCTCAGCGCCTCAAGAATTATCTCCTCCTTGGCGCAGAGCGAGATGCGGATGTAGCGCTGGCCGTTGCTGCCGAAGATGAAGCCGGGGGTGATGAATACTCGGGCCTCGTGGAGCACACGCTCGGTGAGTTCCTCCACGTCGGCATACTTATCAGGGATGCGCCCCCAGAGGAACATGCCCACTTGCGAGGGGTCGAAGGTGCAGCCGAGCACCCTCATGATCTCCTCGGCATAGCGACGCCTACGGGCGTAGGTATTGATATTGTACTCCCGATGCCAGGCGTCGTCGTTCTTGTAGGCCTCGGCAGCGGCCAGCTGGATGCCACGGAAGGTGCCGCTCTCGATATTCGACTGCACCTTCAGTATCCAGGAGATAAACTCAGCGTTAGAGGCACAGAGTCCTACGCGCCAGCCCGGCATGTTGTGGCTCTTCGACATCGAGTTGAACTCTATGCAGCAGTCCTTGGCACCCGCCACCTGGAGGATGCTCAGATGCTCCTCGCTGAGGATAAAGCTGTAGGGGTTGTCGTTTACCACGACCAAGCCGTGGTCTGCGCCGAACTGCACCAGGCGCTCGTAGGTCTCGCGGCGGGCACGCCCGCCTGTTGGCATGTTGGGATAGTTGGTCCACATCAGCTTCACCCGCGAGAGATCCATCCGCTCCAGCTCGTCGAAGTCGGGCTGCCAGCCGTTTTCCTCGCTGAGGTTGTAGTTGACGATGTTCGCCCCGAGAATCTTCGAGAGCGAGGTGTAGGTGGGATAGCCGGGATTGGGCACAAGCACCTCATCGCCGGGGTTCACCAGTGCGAGGGTCACGTGCAGTATGCCCTCCTTCGAGCCGATGAGGGGCAGCACCTCGCTCTTGGGGTCGAGGCTGACGTCGTACCAGCGCTGGTAGAAGTCGGCCATCGCCTGGCGCAACTCCGGCGTGCCCATCGTTGGCTGATAGCCGTGGGCACTGGGGTCGTGGGCCACCTCACAAAGTTTCTCCACGGTCTGCTCCGACGGCGGCATGTCTGGACTGCCTATGGCCAGGCTGATGATGTCGCGGCCCTCGGCGTTGAGCTGGGCCACCTCCTTCAGCTTGCGGCTGAAGTAATATTCGCTTACGAGCGACAGGCGCTCGGCGGGTTCAATTCGTTTGCTTTCCATCCTTATATTCTCCTAATATCTTTAAGTCTTTTGTCAGCGGTACTATGGCATCGATCGACTGCCTGTAGCGGGTCAGGTCGTCGTACATCACGTCGACGTAGAACAGATACTCCCACTCCCGTCCGATGATGGGCAGCGACTGAATCTTCGTCAAGTTGATGTGGTAGAACGAGAGGATGGCCAGCACGTGAGCCAGCGAGCCCTGCTCGTGGGGCAGCGAGAATACGATGCTCGACTTGTTGGTCTCCGTCAGGGGGCGCAGCAGGTCGGCCTTGTAGGGGTTCGACACCACGAGGAATCGGGTGAAGTTGTGCTTGTTGTCCTCGATATGGTCCTCGAGCACCTTCAGGCCGTAGAGCCGCGCTGCCTCGGCGTGGCAGATGGCCGCCCATCCTCGGTGCTGCCCCTCGCTGATCATCTTCGCCGAGCCGGCCGTGTCCTCAGCCTCCACGTTCTTCAGCGCCGGGTGCTGGGCCAGGAACTGGCGGCACTGCATCAGTGCCACGGGATGAGAGTGAACCTCCCGGATGGAGTCCCAGTCGTCGTCCGGCAGACAGCAGATGCAGTGGGAGATGTGCAGCTTGTGTTCGCCTACGATAGTCGTGCCCGAATCGCGCAGCAGCTCGTAGTTATGGAGCAGGCTGCCGGCGATGGTATTCTCTATGGCGAGCATGCCGATGGCCGTGGGATCCTGCTTGATGTTCTGGAACACCTCCTCGAAGGTGCTGCAGCAGATGAGCTGTATCTGCTCGCCTTCGAAGAAGAGGTGCGCCGCGATGTCGTGAAACGACCCTATGAGTCCTTGTATGGCAATCCGTTTCATTATCTACTAATTATGTATTTACTTCTTACTATCTAAACAGAAACCCCGTCTCACATAGTGTGAAGCGGGGCTGTGTCTATTCTTATCTCTATCCTATTCGCTGAACTTATACGCAACGACCCGCTTCACAACTGCTTGCAAAGTAAAAGTAATAGCCGTAAAAGTATGCGTTCAAGTGTGACATATTCTGTTCTTTTTTGTATTTCGGATGCAAAAGTAATGTTTTTCCGCGAAACAAACAAATAAAATGCAAGAAAAGTTGCGATTTTGCTTACATTTTTCCTCCGACGGCCTCACATACTATCTCTGCCAGCCGCTCGGCACCCTTGCCATTGGGATGGATGCCGTCGGGCTGCACCAAGTCGGCACCGTCGGCGAAGAGAGTGTGCAAGTCAATTAACTGCAGCCCGTACTTCGCGGCCAGTTCCTTCTGAACGGGGATTATACCGTTGGCGATGACAGAGTCGTTGATTTCCCATGTCGACTTGAAAGCCGGGATGGGGGTACAGAGAAATATACGGGGTTTTGCCGGGGCTACAGTCTTGGCCTTCTTGCCTTTTTTCTTGGCAAGCTGAGCCAGCTGAGGACTGAGCGTGGTGATCATCTGCTCCAGGTCCTGACGGAACTCTGCGCCGTGCCGCCAGTTATGAGGCTTGGAGTCGTTGGTGCCGAGCTTAATGACCACGATGTCGGGCTTGAATGCCAGAGCATCCTTCCACGCCATCTCGTTCATATAGGGATGATCACCCTTGTTGAGCAGCGTTCGGGCGCTCACGCCGAAGTTCCTCACCCAATAGTCGCCGCCCAGTTTCTTCTGCAGCAGGGCAGGATAGCCGTAGGCCGTTGCCATGTCGATGCCGTGGCCGTCGGTGATGCTATTGCCGATGCAGGCCACGCGGATGGCATCCTTCCGGGGCACCTGGCGCGCCTTGAGCCAGTTGCCAAGATCCTGCAGCATCTGGTCGTGATAGGGAAACCAGGGGCCGAAGCCGAAACCGTGGTCGCCAGTGGGGTAGACGTAGAGCGAGCAGTCGTTGCCCACACTGCGCATGGCTGAATAGTAGGCGATGCCATTGGTGACGGGGGGCACCAGCCGGTCGTCGTTGGCTGTGATGATGATGGCCGGAGGGGTCAGGTGTCGGCGCACGGCATTCTGTGTCGAAAAGTCGCGCACCAGTGCCTTGTCCTTCTGTCCTTCCTCGCCAAGAAAATTTCGGCACGACCACTTATGCGTCAGCCGCTCATCCATCGAGATGACGGGATAGAAGAGTATGGAGAAGTCGGGGCGCACCTCGAAGTCGGAATGCGTGGATATGACCGATGCCAGATGGCCGCCAGCCGAGAAACCCATGATACCTACGCTGTGGGGATTGATGCTCCAGACGTCTGCCGAGTCGCGCACGATGCGGATAGCCTTCTCCACATCGCCGATGGGTAGAGAGCGGTCGCCGTTGGGCAGGCGATAGTCCACCACGAAGTAGGCGATGCCCTGCTGATTCAGCCAGTCGGAGGCCTGATGCCCTTCATGGCTGTTCGACAAGACGGAGTAGCCACCGCCCGGCACCCCTACGATGGCCATGCCCGAGGGGTTGGTCGGGATATAGCACGTCATCTTGGCCTTACCATCGTCACTCAGGCCGATGGTGAACTTCCTCGCCGTCTGGGCTTGAACTGCCAACACCGTCAGCAGCAGCCCAATCATTGTCAACATTCCATTTTTCTTCATCTTCTATACTCTTTATTTTAATAGTTTTAGCCATTCGAAGCGCACCTCATCGCGCTCCATCTCGTCGATGAGTATCTCCGCAAGCGCCTCAACCAACTGCTCCGGCACTCGGAAACGAATGTCGTCGCTATGCGGGTCGATGGCCGGCAGGAAATGGGGCATCTCGGCCTTGTACACATCCTTCATGCGCGAACCTCTCCCCCCGTCGGCCGAACAGGAATAGGCAATGTTGGCCAGCCGGTCGCAGAGCTTGACGAATGGGGCGTAGGGTGTCTCACGGATGCCACGGTAATACTTCTCCCCCGCCCGCTCGGCACGCGTGCGCCCCTTGTCGTTGGTCAGGGCATAGACAATCTCCGTGGCCATCAGGGCCTGCTCGCCCTTCATCCACTTCAGGGCCGTCTTCATCACGTCATTGTACGTCAGCCGCGCATCCTCGATACTGTCGTGGTAGTAGCCGCCGAAGAACATCGGCACCACATCCTCCTCACGGGCACACACCAGGTGGCCGTAGTCGTGGATGCCCTGCACCACCATGTCGAGGTGGAACCCGTAGGGCAGCGAGTCGCCATACGTCTGGTTCACACTCTGGTGAAGGTCATGGGCCGACTGCCTTATCTCTTCTATCTGCGGAGCGTACTTCTCTTCATACGCCTGAAATTCTTCTTTCTTCATAATCATTATCTATTGTCGTTCTCGTACTTCTTTGACTCATACCGCTCAATCCGGCACTCATGCTGTTTAGTCTCGCGGTCGTAGCTGATGCCCACTAAGAGCAGGCGGTCGGCATATTGGGCCACCTTGTCAGGATATTTCCTGCACTTGATTTGCGAGAGGGCCGTGTCGGCTGTCTGATTATACTTCAACTCGATAACGACGGCAGGCGAATTGACATTCTTGCGGGGGATGAGCACCAGGTCGGCAAAGCCCTTGCCCGTGGCATACTCGCGGTGGATGATATAGTCATTAAAAGCATAGTAGTAGGCGATGCTCAGCACGCAGGCCAGCGAATTCTCGTCGTTATAGCTCAGGATGCTCGTATGCTCGTCGTGGGCCGCGTCGACGCCCCGCGCCACAGCAGCCTCATCACCGGCGAGGGTGGAGCGCAGCAGCTGTCTAGACTCATCCAGCGCCGAGGCCACACGACTCCAGCTGGCATCCCTGACCGCATTGACCATCTCGCCGGCCACCTCGCGGTTGGGTATGTAGCACTCACTCTCGCGCCAGTCGTAGCTCAGATAGCCCAGATGAATGAGTACCGTCAGCACGTCATCCTTTGAGCGGATGACCGACATGTCATTCTGGAAGCCTGTTGGATCGACGTAGCACCGCCCGCCGGCCAGCATCTCGATAACGTCATCCTTCAGCCCCTCGTAGTTCATCTGGATATAACGGGCCACGGCGTCGTAGGCACCCGTCGAGGCCCAGAAGCTGCGGCAACGGCGGCTGCGAAGGGCCGACATCACGGAGTTAGGGTTAAACATAGACAGTGTGTCGCCTATCTGATAGCCGTCGTACCACTTCTCCAGTTCGTCGAAGTCCATCTGGTGCTTCTCGGCCAAGGCTTTCACCTCGTCCTTCGTGAAGCCGAAGAAAGACCCCATGTCGATAGGCTCCACCATCGAGTACTCCTGGAAGTTGTTCAGAGCCGACTCCGTCTTGTATTTCTTCACAGGCAGGATGCCCGTCATATAGACACCGGCGAACACCCTGCTTGCCTCCGCGCTCTTGAACATCCGCCGGAGCCACGACACATAGCTGTCCATAGCCTCACTCCCCGGGGCGAACTCACGGCAGATGGCATCCCACTCGTCGATGATGAAGAAGAACTGCTGCCCGTGCCTGGCTGCTATCCGCATGAGCAGGGCCATCAGGTCGTCGTCAGCCTCCTGGCTCACGTCGGGATAGGCCGCCGAGATGTCCTTGCGCAGCTCGGCATCCATCCTCTGCACGATGTCGTCAGTCTTATACCGCGTCACGAAACTCGTCAGGTCGAGATAGATGACAGGATATTTGTTCAAGTGCTTCTCAAACGTCGGGTCGCCGGCTATCCGCAGGTCGGCGAACAAGGCCCGCGAGTCGCACGACTGGTCGTAGTAGGCACAGAGCATCTTCGCCGCCATCGACTTGCCGAAGCGGCGGCACCGCGTCACACAGCTGAAGCTGCGCTCAGTAAAGAGCGTGCTGTTCACAACGGCGATAAGCCCCGACTTATCCACGTACTCACTATTCCGCACTCGCTGGAATCCGGCATTACCTGTATTGATGTAATTTCCCATACTGATATTTTTCTGCAAAGATAGTGCTTTTTCCCGAAACGGCAAAACATTTCTTTCGGATAATGTCACAAACGGTGCTTAACTCCTCGGACACATACGCAAATAGAGATTGCAACCGGTTTGCAAAAATATAAAATTCCGCGCCTCCCGTGCCATTCGTGACTAAAAAAATTGTACCTTTGCACCCGATTATGGAGAAAAAGACAATTGCAATACTCGGAATGATGTGCGCCGGATGCTCTGCCCGCGTGGAGAAACGCCTCAACGAACTCGAAGGCATACAGTCGGCTGCCGTCAACCTGTCGGCTCGCACGGCACTGGTGGAATATGACCCGCAGAAGATCTCACTACAGCAAATGAAGGACGAACTGGGCAAGATAGGCTATGACATGGTGATCGAGGAGGACCGTAACGTGGAGGCCATCGAGCACCGGGCCTATAACTCCCTGAGGAATAAGGCCATCGCCTCCTGGGGCTTCGCCATCGCCGTGATGGCCATCGCGATGGACTGGATATCCGTTGGTGGAAAAGACATCTCTAACCAAACGATGCTCATCCTGTCGCTGCTCAACCTCATCTACTGCGGCCGTCAATTCTATGTGACGGCCTGGAAGCAGCTCATCCACGGCTCGGCCAACATGGACACGCTGGTGGCCCTCTCCACGGCCATCTCCTTCCTCTTCAGCACCTTCAACACCTTCTTCGGCGACCAGGTGTGGGGCAGCCGAGGCGTCGAGTGGCACACATGGTTCGATGCTTCGGTGATGATTATCACCTTCGTGCTCACTGGCCGACTGCTTGAGGAGCGTGCCAAGAACGGTACGGCATCGGCCATCCGCGCACTGATGGGCCTACAGCCCAAGACGGCTCATCTGGTGACTGACGGGAGCGCGGGGGCGCGGGGGTGCGGAGGCACGAACTGCGGCACCATCGCCGAAGCTCCCATCTCGACCCTCCAGCCTGGTGACATTATCGAGGTGCGCCCCGGCGAGCGCATTCCCGTCGACGGAACTGTTCTTAGTGGCGAGCATTTAGCCTCTCACCACTCACCACTCACCTCTAATATTCCCCCAATGGTCGACGAGTCGATGATCACCGGCGAGCCAGCAGCCATACAGAAGAAGGAAGGCGACCAGGTGCTGGCCGGTACGATGGTGAAGCAGGGCACCTTACAGTTCCGGGCAACCGAGGTAGGCCAAAAGACAATGCTTGCACACATCATCGAAATGGTACAGCAGGCGCAGGGGTCCAAGGCCCCCGTGCAGCGCACCGTCGACCGCATAGCCCTCATCTTCGTGCCTACGGTGGTCGCTATCAGCCTGCTGACGTTTATCCTCTGGCTCCTCATCGGCGGCACGGTCATGCTGCCGCAGGCCATCCTCTCTGCCGTCTCCGTGCTGGTCATCGCCTGCCCCTGTGCCATGGGACTGGCCACGCCCACCGCCCTGATGGTGGGTATCGGCAAGGCTGCCGAGAAGAACATCCTCATCAAGGATGCCACCGCCCTGGAGGAGATACGCAAGACCGATGCCCTGGTCATCGACAAGACGGGCACGCTCACCGAGATAAATGAAGAATTCATTCTTCACTCTTCACTTGAGAGCCTTCGCCCCCACGCCCGCGAGGCAATGGAGCAGCTGGCCGCCGAGGGCATCGAGGTGTGGATGTGCAGCGGCGACAAGGACGAACGGGCACGTGCCATTGCCCAGCAGGCCGCCATCCCCCACTACAAGTCGCAGGTGCTGCCACAGGATAAGGAATACCTGGTGCGACAGCTGCAGCGCGAAGGCCGTCATGTGGCCATGGTGGGCGACGGCATCAACGACTCGCAGGCCCTGGCCGCTGCCGACGTGAGCATCGCCATGGGTCGGGGCACCGACGTGGCGATGGAGGTGGCGCAGGTGACGCTCATGGGCAGCGACCTGCGACGCATACCCGATGCCATCAGCCTCTCGAAGCGTACCGTCGGCATGATCCATCAGAACCTCTTCTGGGCATTCATCTACAACGTCGTCTGCATACCGCTGGCAGCCGGACTGCCCTACCTCTTCGGCCTGTACTGGCAGATTACGCCCATGTGGGCATCGGCACTCATGGCTTTCAGCAGCGTCAGCGTGGTGCTCAACAGCCTCCGACTGAAGTTCACGCACTGACCACGACCAGAAAACTAAAAGCCCAGCCTGACTAGGCAGGAGCCCAACTTCCGTCCGTCAGCCTCCGACAGCTGAACCACGTGGACACCTGTGACTGCCATAGGTAGGGGCACAGAGGCCTGACGGCCGTCGACTCGCTGTAAGCTATCGAAGACACACCTGCCGTCGAGGCTATACACCTTAATATATATATTGTCATCAACAGTCCTGTCAAAACTCAGTTGCAGGCTGCCGGCCGTCGGCTTCATCTCCACACCCTTGGGTTGGTGCTGGCTGATGGCTTCCACCCCGCTCAGCCCGAGGATATCGAGCAGTCCACGGTATGCGTCAATCTCACCATAGCCGTAGGTGGCATTCGGATAGTCCATACCTGCCTCGGGATGCCGACAGCAGCGACTCATCACGCCCCGGATGTCATCGGGCGTCAGGTCGGGCCGGGCCTGTAGCCACAGGGCGATGACACCTGCCACTACCGGTGCCGACATCGAAGTACCGCTGTCTGCTCCCCAGTGATACTGCTGGCCGTTGAAGGTGGAGGTGCCCACCACATGGTCCTCACGATGGTAGTAATGGCTGTACGACGACACCACGTTGGTACCGGGGGCCGTCACATCAGGCTTCGTAAGCCCGTTCATCGACGGGCCGGTCGACGAGTAGTACCAGACGGTGCCGGGCACGGTGCCGCTATAGTCGGTATCGAGCTGCCGCCCCTGCGGGTCGGCTATCGTCAGCCGGTGGGCGGTGGCCCCTACGCTGATCAGAGCGGGGAAACAGCTGGGTGCGTTGATGTCACGACCCCGGCGGGCTGCCGTCCAGCGCCCGTCGGCCGCATCGTCCTTGAAGGCAAAGGTAGTACTGCCATACACCTCCGCCGCGCCAGGCCCCGTCACCACAAGGGCCATCGGCATTAACTGGTCGAGCGTCCGACTGCCCTTTACCAGCACTTGCCAGATGTCGTCATCGCCAAAGCGCGAGCGGTCACGATAGGCTGACAGCTGCAGCGAGTCCTCACCGAAGGCCACCTGCTTGGAGAGCAGCGTGTCAAGCGGCACTTCGCCTGTCTCGAAGGTGAGCGTGTCGGTAGCTGCCCGTCCTGCCTCGCCATAGCAATAGAGCGAGAGCCTCACGGGGCCGTCGGCCTTGATGCGATAGATGGCCGACTTCCTGAAACAACGCACGAAAGCCCCTGCCGCCTCGCTGTCGGCCGACTTTTCGAAATACGACTTCTCCCCTCCCCCGTTGCCTGCCGCTGCCACGATGATGCGGCCCGGCCCCGTCAGGCTGTCGAGCACCGCCGCATAGAGGCTGTCCTCCTGGTCCAGATAGGGGGCATAGCCCTCGCTGAGCGACACCACACAGGGGCGTCCCTGGCTTTCGGCATAGTCGAGACAATATTTGAAGGCCAGCGCATCCGTAGCCGTGGTGTACTTGTAGAGGCTGGCAGAGTCGATATACTCTATATTAGAACTCAGGGCATTGGCCACCAGACAGAGGTCACTGCCGAAGGCTACGCCGCGATAGCGTGTGTCATAGCCGCTGCCGACAGCGATGCCTGCCGTATGGGTGCCGTGGTTCAGCGTCTTGCTGTCGGTAGACCCTCCGATTCCCCTGATGGCCTCAGTCCCAACATAGTCGCGCCCCACTGGCATCCGACTGCCAATGGTGTCGGCCGACAACTGGTCCCAGAAGGCAGCAATACGGTAGCGTTCTCCTGCCTGGTCATAGAAGTTGGGATGGGTCAGGTCGATGCCCACGTCAACCAGTCCTACCACCACGCCCTCACCAGTATAAGCCTGATGCGTGGCTGTTGCCTCATAGACGGGCTGGGCATTGACGACAATGGCCGTCGTGTCGCTTTGCAGACTGGCGGGACCACTGGCCTCAATACGCCTGACGGACTGCTCTGCCGACAGGCCGGCCAGGCTCCCTAAGGGTATGTCGGCAATGGTGATGTCGCCCCAGCGTGCCAGCGAGCGACAGCCGTAACGCTGTAGCACCTCGTCGGCCCGCGACTGGTCAATGCTCACAAAGGCTGTCAGCCGGCGAATGTCGGCAGCCGTTCCGCGAGTGCGTCCTGGGATTTCGTTTCCCGGCACCCCCGCGCCACTGCGCCACCGGTATCCATCGCTCACAGCCTGCCTCACCAGCCTCGACATCTTCCAACGTGCTGTCTGCTGGGCCTCGGCCGTCAATAGTGTCAAGAGTAGTATCAATAGCAGACTGGCTTTCTTCATCTCCTTACGATCTTCTTGCCATTCACGATATAGATGCCTTTAGGCAACTGCTCCAAAGGCGCGTCCAGACTGCTGCCCGACAACGAATACACGCCCTTGGCCGCGCCGGTGCGCCGGGCAGTACGGATGCCGTCGGCCTGACCGTTGCGCAGCGTGAACGACACCGTGCCGTCGGCATGCTGCGTGATGTCGGTGATGCTCTTCGAGAGGAAGCGCGAGCCGTTGGCATCGGTATCGTACATCTGCGTCGAGGGTGCCGACGTAGCGTTCAGCGTACGGTTCACGAAACTGGTGGAGTCCGTCTGCCAGGGATAGGCCGCCGTGCTCATCAGAGTACTGTTCATCCAGCCATTGTTATAGTATTGGCTCTTTCTGCCGTGGCGCGCCACATGCAAAGTCCGCCAGTCATCAAAGTCCATGTTGTCGGCTGCCACAATACTATAATAGGGTTTGCCGCTGACGTTGTTCACAATGTTGCCCACCCATCGGCCACGGTCGAACTTCACGTGGTAGATGAGCAGTCCGCGCCCGGGCAGTCCCAGGTCCCAGCCACTCCACTGCCGGTTCTCCAGCAGCAGGAACTCACTGTCGGTATGACGAATTAGGAATACCATGCCCCCTTCTGCCAGGGGCTTCAGGTTGCTGATGACGGTGTCGCCCGTCAGTTCCTCAGGCTCGAGCCAACCCATGATCATCTTCTCCAGCGGGGAGTAGTTGGGTGGACACCAGCCACGGTTGGTGGACGGCCCTCCGTCCATCAGGTCCCACTCGTCGGCCACCGAGAACGGCAGGTCGTCTGACGAACCTGTCGGATAGATGTCGGGCAATGCCATGGAAGCAGAACCCGTCGGACTCAAGGCATGGCTGAGTTCGTGACAGATGGTGCCTATGCCGCAGGAGGTGTCGTTCGTCCACAGCTCGCCACTGGCAGAATAGGCTGAGACGCGGTAGCCGTCAGGAGTGGTGACGCTGCCGAACGTCCAGGTATTGGGCCACAGATACCCCTCATCAGCGACAGCCGTCTGATTGCCGGCATAGCCTGCATATACGAATACCACCTGGTTCACGCGCTTGTTGCCGTTCCAGTCATATGGTGAAAAGTCCACGTCGGGGTTCTCGGCCATCATCAGCCGCATGGCCTCCTGAAATATAGAGGGGCCGTGGTCCTTTTTCGCCGACGACCTGACACTGGAACTCACCTTAAAGGGTCCGTAGACGTCGAACTGCAGGTTCAGCAGCCCCTGCGACTGGTCGCGGAAATAGTCGGCCACGCAGCCTGCTCCCAGCCGCTGGTTGTAGCCCGGCTCATTGAACATCGCGTCGTAGGTGCCCCGGGGATCCTCGCAGCTGAAGCTGCAGTCGGCAAACTCCACCAGCACCACCAGCTGTCGGTATACGCGCATAGCATTCCAGCCGGCATCGCAATAGCCGATGTCGGAAATACCTGAAATGCTACGTGTGGGAAAAACCTCTGGGACATCATCCGTCACCGGTATGGTAATCGGATGAAAGAAGCCCAAACTGTCACGGGAGAAAACATGCCCAGCCAAATCCCGATAACAGTGGAAATGCGCATTGCCCCAGAGTGTCAATGTAAATATCGTGCCGTCTGGTTGTACATAGTCCTTGAATTCTATCTTGGCCCGCGAAGCGGAGACCGCGAGTGTCATGGTGCATAGCACCAGCAGCACCATCATGCGCCGCATATTTCGTCGTACGTTCACTGTCTGTCAATTTCTTGATGCAAATATACGACTTTTCCTCCTAATTTCCAAATATTTAACCTATTTTACGATAATGCCCGGCACAACGGTACTGTTCACGCAGGTATTTGCGCCAAACATGCTCGAAATTGTCACAGGCGAACTGGGATGTGTCATGGCTGTTTCCGAGAACGAGATACCCGTTGTTTGCCTGCGTGTCGTGGATACCGTGCCTTTTCCTAATTTCACTTGACAGATGGCGCTGCAAATATAGTGAAAATATCATTACCATGCACCTGTTATCAGTCTTTTTTCCAAAGATTCTTGCCAGGATCCTCACCGCTATACACGTCCATCGGTTTCTTGTTGCCTATACTCATGTGCGGTCGTACGTTGTTGTAGAAGCCTATCTCACGCCCGATCTCCCGCAGGGCTTCCTCATAGTCCCTGAACATGGCCAGATGACATATCCACTCGTCTTTGAGGATGCCATTCATCTAAGGAGCAGAGGAGAGAAGGAGTTTTATTGTTACACAATATCACATACCCCAGACCATGATGCGGCGGCCCTGAGCGTCGTAGGGCCGGTGCCAGATACGTTCGTCCCAAGACAGCTGCTGTGTGCGGTCGAAGATGATGAGGTGTCCCTCGTCAACGCTGCCTACGATGTCCATATATTCGGCAGTTTGCTGAAGTCCTCTATCGATGACCTTGTCCAGGTCGCCCCGTTTGATTTTCAGTTCGAGCACCACGCGCTGCACGGGCCCGCCATAATGGTCAGTGAGCGGTTTGCGGATGAGCAGGTCGGTACGCTTGCGGCCCAGGCCGTACTCACGGTCGATGTAGCCGCCACCGTTGACGATACGCTGCAGGAAGCACTGCAGTAGCAGCTGGGGCCCGGCCTCGGCATAGTCGAAGCGTCCTATCCATGCGTCGGCATTCTGTCGGAAGAACTGCTGGAAGTCGGTCAGCAGCTTCTCCACGTTGATGCTGTGGTCGGCGTTCTCGTACCACTGCGGTTCCTGGGTGAGTCCATTCTGGGTGCTCCACGTCAACTCGCGTGGTATTATCTCTCGGTAGATGCCGTTGGCAATACGCCGGGGCTTTCCCTTTTCCCAGGTGATAAGCCCCATGTCCTTCACATACTGGATATCGTCGGTAGGAATCTGATTTTCGTCAGCCTCCTCACTGTCAGCCAGCATCGGTTCGATGACCCTTCTTACCCTCGGCTCCATGAGCTTGTCGATGAGGATGTCGATGTGGGTGTCACGGCGGTAGATGATGTTCTCGATGGCGCGGTCGATCATCTCGGGGATGATGCGTACGGAGCGGTCACGGTTCTCACGCATGTTCCACGTCACCTCGCGCCCCAGCGCATTCACCAGCCAGGGCTGTCCCTCGGTGGCCTGCCACACCATGGGGAAGCAGGTCTCGTCGAACACCTGCCCCGTCTCCCGTGTGTGCTGCATATAGAGTTCGTGGATCTCCTCGCGTGAGAAATTGCCCAGGCGTAGCGACGTAGCCTTGATGTTGAATGCCGAGCCGCCGGTGACGATGTCCTGGTTGGAGAGCACGATACGGTAGTCGCGCACGTCGCGCACCCCACAGAGGATGATGGTCTGGGGGAAGGAGGCGGGGCGGTCAGTGTAGCCGGAGCGTATCTGTCGGAGCACGGCCACCAGCGAGTCGCCCACCAGTGCGTCGATCTCGTCGATGATGAGCACGATAGGCTTAGGCAGTTCCTCGGAGAGGCGTCGCAGGTATGTGGCCAGCATAGAGTCCTTGCCCACCTGTCGCACCTCGTCGCGTATACGCAGTGGCAGGTCGCTCCTGTTGAGCACGCCCCTGAATTGTTCGGCCAGCGTGTCGCAGGTGGACTTGATGACACTCTCAGAGTCGTTGCGCGAGGCTTGTCCTCCCTCCACATTGGCATAGACGGCAATGTAGCGGCCCTCGCGGTTCAGGTAGTCGCGAAGGGCGAGCATACAGGAGGTCTTGCCCGTCTGTCGGGGTGCGTGCATCACGAAGTAGCGCTGCTGGCGTATCAGCATCAGGACCTCATCCAGGTCGAACCGGCTCAGCGGGTCGATGGTATAGCAGTCGGGTATCTGCGGCCCTGCGGTATTGAAGAACTTTTCCATGTTGGCTGTCATTTCAGAGTTAGCGGTGCAAAGATACGAAGTTATTCTGAGACGGCAAAATTTTGGGGGACATAAATCTGGATAATTTTGGGGGACATAAATCTGGATAAAATCTAAATTAAAATCTTTATTTGTCTAAGGAGCAGAGGAGAGAAGGAGTTACTTGTTATAGTATAAAAAAATGTACGCGCGAGATGTGTTTTTACGGAAAGAAGAGAGAGTGGGGTCGGCCCCAGGGGGCATACTCACTCTCTCATTCATAGTGTTTACAAGCTAAACTTGAACAGTCCGGACTTTCATTTCTTCATACGCATTTCAGTTTTTTAATGGGTCCAACATGTTAACACTCGCTTCTTATAGTTCACGGTGCAAAGGTCGCACTTTTCGCGTGAATATGCAAAGGAGTATCCCTAAAATGCGCGGGGGAAATTCCTATGGCCGGAGGGGAAATCACTCCTTGTCGAGGAGAATCTTCATCATCTCTACGGCCGCCTTGGCGACGGAGGTGCCTGGGCCGAAGATGGCAGCGACGCCCGCCTTGTAAAGGAAGTCGTAGTCCTGGGCGGGTATGACACCTCCGGCTATGACCATGATATCCTCGCGTCCCAGCTTCTTGAGTTCCTCGATGAGCTGGGGGATGAGCGTCTTGTGACCAGCGGCGAGCGACGATGCTCCCACGCAGTGTACATCGTTCTCGACAGCCTCACGGGCAGCCTCGGCGGGTGTCTGGAACAGCGGTCCCATATCCACGTCGAAGCCACAGTCTGCGTAGCCTGTAGCCACCACCTTAGCACCACGGTCGTGACCGTCCTGCCCCATCTTAGCGATGAAGATACGCGGGCGGCGACCCTCCTTCTCTGCGAACTCGTCGGTCAGCTTGCAAGCCAACTCGAAGTCCTTATCATTCTTTGACTCTGAACTGTACACGCCTGAAATTGTTCTGATAACTGCTTTATAACGGCCCACAATCTCCTCGCAGGCATCCGAGATCTCACCGAGGGTGCAACGCAGCTGTGCAGCCTTGACGGCCAGGTCGAGCAGGTTGTGCTCCGACTTGCGGCCCTCCTGGAAGTCGCGCACACAGTCGGTGATGGCCTTGAGGGCAGCCTGGCAGGCAGCCTCGTCGCGTGTGGCACGCACCTGCCTGAGGCTCTCCTCCTGCTGCTTGCGCACGGCGGTATTGTCCACCTCAAGGATGTCGATGGGATCTTCATGGTCGAGACGGTACTTGTTGGTACCGACGATGGTCTGCACGCCGCTGTCGATACGGGCCTGCGTCCGGGCGGCAGCCTCCTCGATACGCATCTTCGGCAGACCGGTCTCGATGGCCTTGGCCATACCACCGAGCTTCTCGATCTCCTGGATGTGCTCCCAGGCCTTATGAACCAGCTCGTTGGTGAGCGTCTCCACATAGTAGGAGCCAGCCCAGGGGTCGATCTGCTTGCAGACCTTCGTCTCGTTCTGGATGTAGATCTGCGTGTTGCGGGCGATACGGGCCGAGAAGTCCGTAGGCAGGGCGATGGCCTCGTCGAGGGCGTTGGTGTGCAGCGACTGGGTGTGACCTAAGACGGCAGCCATAGCCTCGATGCAGGTGCGGCCCACGTTGTTGAAGGGATCCTGCTCGGTAAGGCTCCAGCCGGAGGTCTGCGAGTGGGTACGCAGGGCCAGCGACTTGGGGTTCTTGGCGCCGAACGACTTTACGATCTTGGCCCAGAGCAGGCGGCCTGCGCGCATCTTGGCAATCTCCATGAAGTGGTTCATGCCGATGGCCCAGAAGAACGAGAGGCGCGGGGCGAAGGCATCCACGTCGATGCCGGCATTGACACCCGTGCGGAGGTAGTCCATACCGTCGGCCAGCGTGTAGGCCAGTTCGATGTCGGCCGTAGCACCGGCCTCCTGCATGTGATAGCCCGAGATGGAGATGCTATTAAACTTCGGCATCTTCTGCGAGGTGTACTCGAAGATGTCGGCGATGATCTTCATCGAGAATGCGGGGGGATAGATATAGGTGTTGCGCACCATGAACTCCTTGAGGATATCGTTCTGGATGGTACCGGCCATCTCCTCCAGTTGGGCACCCTGCTCCAGACCGGCCACGATATAGAAGGCCAGGATGGGCAGCACGGCCCCGTTCATGGTCATCGAGACCGACATCTTGTTCAAGGGGATACCCGAGAAGAGCACCTTCATGTTCTCCTCATTGCAGATGCTCACGCCGGCCTTACCCACGTCGCCCACCACGCGGGCGTTGTCGGGGTCGTAGCCACGGTGCGTGGGCAGGTCGAAGGCCACGGAGAGGCCCTTCTGGCCCGAGGCCAGGTTACGGCGATAGAAGGCGTTCGACTCCTCAGCCGTAGAGAATCCGGCATACTGACGGATAGTCCACGGACGGAAGGGATACATCATCGAATACGGACCGCGGAGATAGGGCGGAATACCGGCCGTGAAGTCGAGGTGCTCCATGCCCTCCAGGTCCTCTTTGGTATAAACGGGACGAACATCGATATGCTCTGGCGTGTGCCAGTTCTCTACAATACCATTGTCTTTAATCCACTTGGCTCCATCTTGGGGATGAATGCCAGCGTAGATATCTATTTTACTAAAATCTTTTCTCATCGGTGTTATTTTTAATGGAACACAAAGACACAAAGACACAAAGTTTTTTAGGCTCTGATAGGTTTTATGCCAGTGTATTCAATTTTACCATTTATTTTTCTCTTTATTCCTTCTTTAAGAACTGGAACATTAAAGTTTATGAGCAGCCCCATATGCGTATCTGTTAATTTCATATAAGTCACCAACTGTACTTCGTGTAAGGGTTTGATAAGTTCTACGGCTTTCAATTCCAGAATAAACACGTTATCTACTAACATATCAATCCGGAAAACTTTTCCAGTATCCTTACCTTTATAAATTAAGGGGAAATCGACCTGAGTCTTTACATCCAATCCCTGTGACTCTAATTCTACCCGAAGACATTCCTCATAAACAGATTTCAAAAGACCAGGACCCAATTCCCGATGCACCTCAATAGCAGCACCAATAATGGTATTGCTCAGGGCTTGCAATCGGTTATATTCCTCCAACGGAATAAAACTTTGTGTCTTTGTGTCTTTGTGTTCCATAAATAAAATTATATACCTAACTTAGCATTATATTCCTTGAGGGTTTCGAGCACATTGCAGCGCACGTGGATGAAGTTCTCGATGCCGGCGGCCTTGAGGTCGTCCATGCAGGCGGGGGCACCGGCCACGACGAACATGGCACGGCCGTCGAGATAGTTGAAGGCGGGGATGGCATACTCAGCATACTCATCGTCGCTGGAGCAGATGACCACGATGTCGGCCTTAGCCTCGAGGGCAGCGTCGACACCCTCCTCGACAGTCTTGAAGCCGAGGTTGTCGATGACCTTGTAGCCGGCGCAGGCGAGGAAGTTGCAGGAGAACTGTGCACGGGCCTGGCGCATGGCGAGGTTGCCGATGGTGAGCATGAAGGCCGTGGGCACGCGAGTTTCCTCGGTGTGGATGCGAAGGTCCTCGAAGTCGGCGGCCAGGCGGGTGGTCTCGAGTTTCTTGAAGGGGGCCTCGCAGGCTTGAGCTGCGGAATTACCGCAGCATACTGGACGGCATGCAGGGCGCTTGCCCTCGCTGCGCTCGGTGAAGTTGGGGAACTGGTTGGTGCCGAGGATGAACTCCTTGCGCTTGGCGGCATCGCCGTGGCGCTTCACATTCGTAGCGTTGATGTCGTCCTGCACGACGCCCTTCTTGACAGCCTCGAGGAAGCCACCCTCGTCCTCGATCCTGAGGAAGATTTTCCAGGCCTCCTGGGCCAGTGCGTCCGTCAGGTGCTCGATGTAATAGCTGCCGGCGGAGGGGTCGACGATACGGTCGAAGTGGCTCTCCTCCTTGATGAGGAGCTGCTGGTTGCGGGCGATGCGCTCAGAGAAGTCGGTAGCCTTCTCGTAGGGAGCGTCGAACGGTGTTACCACCATGGAGTGTACGCCACCGAGGGCGGCCGACATGGCCTCCGTCTGGGAGCGGAGCAGGTTGACGTAGGAATCAAACAGTGTCTGATTATACGTAGACGTGGTGGCGTTGATACACATCTTGCACGAGTTGTCGTCCTTCGGCTCATACTGCTTGACGATCTGCGCCCACAGCAGGCGTGCGGCCCGGAACTTGGCAATCTCCATGAAGTAGTTTTCGGAGACACCCATGTAGAACTTCATCTGCCGGGCAGCGATGTCGGCATCGATACCGGCATCGACGAGCTGCTGTAGGTATTCGTTACCCCAGCTGAGGGCGTAGCCAAGTTCCTGCACGATGTAGGCCCCGGCATTGTTGAGCGTCTCGGTGTGGACGGTCATCACGTGAGCCTTGGGGTAGTCCTTCAGCAGTTCCACGATCTTCGGTCCGTCGGCCAGACGGGCAGTCACATCCTTTCCCTTGGTGAGCATATTCTCGATGGGGTCGAAGCCCACGGTGAAGGAGAGTTTCTCCTTGTCGAAGCCTTTCTTGGTGAAATAGTCGTCAACAATCTCAGCCAGCTTCAGCGCGTGACAGGGGCAAGTGCGGAAGTTCAGGTCAACGATCTCGCAGTAGATGCCCTCGAGCAGTGCCTCGATGTCCTCTGGTGTCACCAGGTCCTTAGGGATGCGGAATCCGAGGGAGTCGATGCCCTTGTTGAGGATGCCGAGTGCCTTGGCATTCGCCTCCTTGGGGTCGCTGACGGCGATATTCTGCCGTACGTACCACTCATTGGAATCCTTTTTGTTACCACGCACGAAGGGGAACTCCCCAGGCAGTGCGTCGGGAGTTTTGAGGTCCTTGAGGTCCTCACGACGGTAGAAGGGCTGCACGTTGAAGCCCTCATTGGTTCTCCATACCAACCGTTTCTGGAAATCAGCCCCTTTGAGGTCTACCTCGATCTTGTCGAGCCACTCCTGGGTGGTTGGTGCCTGAAACTCGGTAAAGAGTTTCTCTTTGTTTGCCATAGATAAATACGTTTAATTATTATATAAGAGTTGTTCCGAAACTTGCTAAACGGGCTACAAAGATACAACATTTTTGTTCATTTTGCCGCTTTGAATTGTGAAAGAAATAAAAAATCGGTTTTTATCCAAAATTTGATGCACAAAAATGCGATTAATGCGCATTTTTTGAGTACCTTTGCAGCGAGTTTAAAGATAATATCAGCTGATGGAATCATTTCAATGGTTAAAAGACCTGTTCACGACGACTGACTCCGTGGCGCACATAGCGCTGCTCTATGCAATAGTCATCGCCGTTGGTGTGTATTTAGGGAAAATCAAGGTGTTCGGTATCTCTCTGGGTGTCACTTTTGTGCTGTTTGCGGGTATTCTGGCCGGTCACATCGGCTTTACGGCCCCGACCCCCATTCTGACATTTGTGCAGGATTTCGGATTGATTCTCTTTGTGTTTATGATTGGCCTTCAGGTGGGTCCCGGTTTCTTTGAGAGTTTCGGTACGGCAGGCTTGAAGCTCAATGGTTTGGCAGCTTCAGCCATCCTGCTGAACATCCTGGTGATGTTCGCCTGTTACTACATATTCTTCGACACGTCGAACGTGGTGAACCTGCCCATGATGGTAGGAACGCTCTACGGAGCGGTGACGAACACCCCCGGACTCGGTGCTGCCAACGAAGCCCTGTCGACGGTGTTCCCCAATGGTGCTCCCCAGATAGCCTCTGCCTACGCCTGTGCCTACCCGCTGGGTGTGCTGGGCATCATCGGTGCCACTATATTAATAAGGTATATCTGCAAGGTGAGGCTTGAGGAAGAGGAGGAACAGCTGGCAGCTCAGGAAGAGGGCAATGCCAACAAGAAGCCCTACAAGATGCACTTGGAGGTGACGAATAAGTACCTGGAAGGCAAGACGTTGCTACAGGTACACGACTTCATGAACCGCGACTTCGTGGTGACGCGACTGGTGCATCAGGGCGAGCTGTGCATCCCCAACCGTGACACCATTTTCCACTTGGGCGACCAGATGCTCATCGTGTGTGCCGAGGCCGACCAGGAGGCCATCACGGCCTTCATCGGTCCGAAGCTCGACATCGACTTTGAGCAGTCGGACCAGCCCCTTGTGTCGAAGCGTATCCTCGTCACCAACCCAAGTATCAACGGCAAGACGCTGGGAGGGATGCACTTTTCGAGTGTCTATGGTGTGAACGTCACCCGTGTTACCCGTCACGGCATGGACCTGTTCGCCTCTACCAGCCTGCCCCTGCAAGTGGGCGACCGCATCATGGTGGTAGGTCCGGAGGATGCCGTAGACCGCGTAGCCAACAAGATGGGCAACAGCATCCGCAGGCTTAATGCGCCGAATATCGCCACCATCTTCGTGGGCATCTTCCTCGGCCTCATCTTCGGCTCGCTACCCTTCGCCATCCCCGGCATGCCGGTACCTGTGAAGTTGGGCTTGGCAGGCGGTCCGCTGATTATCGCCATCCTGATAGGCCGCTATGGCTATAAGATCCATCTGGTGACCTATACCACCACCTCGGCCAATATGATGCTACGTGAGATTGGTCTGGTACTCTTCTTGGCCAGTGTAGGCATCAAGGCAGGAGCTTCGTTCTTCTCGACTGTAGTGGAGGGCGACGGTCTGCTTTACGTGCTGACCGGTTTCCTGATAACGGTCATCCCCATCCTGATAGTAGGTCCGATAGCCCGTCTGCGGTACAAGTTCAACTACTTCACCATTGCAGGTATGATAGCCGGCACCTATACCGACCCCCCCGCACTAGCCTACGCCAACAGCATCTGCTCGAAGGAGGCCCCTGCCGTGGGCTACTCGACGGTGTACCCGCTGTCGATGTTCCTCAGGATTTTTACGGCACAGATAGTGGTGCTGTTCTTCTGCGGGTGAGGAATGATGCAATAACGGAATAACGGAATAACGATTATAATACACGTAACTAAAGAAATGAATGACTTCAAGAAACTCCTGCTAAGCAGTGTACTGCTGGCAAGCGCCACGGGTGCGATGGCTCAGGGAGCCAAGAACATCCGCATCAACGAGGTGCTGACCAACAACACGGCAAGCATTGAGGACGAGTACGGTAACCGTGAGGCATGGATAGAGATGGAGAACACCTCGTTTACGACCTACAACATCCGTGGCATGTACTTCACCACCGACCGCAGCGTGCTCGACCCTCAGATGAGTGTTCCCGAACGCATCAAGCGCATGAGCGTCATCCCCAGCGGTGACCCACGCACGCAGATTGGCGGGCGGCAGCACCTGATCTTCTATTGCAACTCAAAGCCCGCACAGGGCAAGCTGCACCTCTCACTGAACGTGCCGATGTCGGAACCCGTCTGGATAGGATTCTACAACGGTAACGCCACGGAACTGATTGACTCCGTGAGCATTCCTGCACTGTCGGCCAACCAGAGCTATGCACGCCACGGCAACACGTGGAGCGTGAAGTCGGCAGAAAACGTCACCCCCGGCATTGAGAACTTCATCAAGACCGACGAGACGAAGGATGCCAAGCTGAAGCGCGAGGACCCCTACGGAGTGGGTATCACCCTGCTGGCCATGGGTATCGTGTTCTTCTGCCTGGCCTTGCTGTTCTTGTTCTTCTGGATATTCGGCGTGATTATGCGTCACCTCGACACGGCCAAGAAGGTGGTGAACACGCAGCCCATCAAGACCGTCACCAAGACTGTGGAGGTGACCCACGACATTGCCCACGCCACGGGTAACATCCTGCAGGACGGCTTGAAAACGAAGGGTATCGACAAGGAGGTGTACATCGCCGTCATCTCCATGGCCCTGAAGCAGTATCAGGACGATGTACACGATGTGGAGTCGGGTGTGATTACCATCAAGTCGCAGCGCACTGGCTGGAGCGACGAATATTCGCAGATGACTCACTTCCACGACCCGATGCAGCCCCAGAGCCACCAGGCCCCGAAGATCCCCACGACACCGGAGCTGCACTAATAGCATAGAGTTTATAGTTTACAGTTTATAGTTTACAGTTTATAGAGATGAACAAGTATCAATATAAAGTACAAGGCGTCGACTACGACGTAGAAATCGAAGAAGTAGAGGGCAACGTAGCCAAGGTGAACGTCAACGGCATCCGTTTCGACGTAGAGCTGAAGCAGCCCATCAACCCGACCAGCACGCTGAAGAAGGTGCGCGTAGAGGCCCCGAAGCCGGTGGCCCGTCCTTCGGTAGCTCCGGCAGCAGCTCCAGCAGCCGCCAAGCCTTTGGCAGCTGGCACGGGCAACCCCGTGAAAGCCCCCCTGCCCGGCACAGTGACAGAGCTGAAGGTCAATGTGGGCGACACGGTCAAGACCGGCGACGTGGTGCTCGTGCTGGAGGCCATGAAGATGCAGAACAACATCGAGTCAGAGTACGAGGGCACCGTGACAAGCATCACCGTCAAGCAGGGAGAGACCGTCATGGAGGGTGCTGTCATGATGACCATCGGGTGATTTGACAATTTGACCATTTCACTACAATTGTAAAATCGTAAAATTGTAAAATCGTTAAATGTTATGGATCTCGGACAATTTATCATACAGAACTTCCATGAGTTCCTCACCTACACGGCATTCGCCAATGCCACGGTGGGCAATCTCATCATGATAGCAGTGGGAGCCTTCTTCATCTGGCTTGCCATCAAGAAGGACTTCGAGCCGCTGCTGCTCGTTCCCATCGGCCTGGGAATCATCCTGGGCAATATCCCCTTCCGTGCTGATGCCGGCCTGGAGATAGGCCTCTATGAGGACAACTCGGTGCTGAATATCTTCTATCAGGGTGTGCGCCAGGGCTGGTATCCGCCGCTCATCTTCTTAGGCATTGGAGCCATGACCGACTTCTCCGCCCTGTTGGCCAATCCCAAGCTGATGCTCATCGGTGCTGCGGCACAGTTCGGCATCTTCGGTGCCTACATGGTGGCACTGGCCATGGGCTTTGAGCCCTCACAGGCAGCAGGTATCGCCATCATCGGCGGTGCCGACGGCCCCACGGCTATCTTCCTCAGTTCGAAGCTTGCACCCAACCTGATGGGAGCCATCGCGGTGTGTGCCTACTCGTATATGGCCCTCGTGCCGGTGATTCAGCCATTCATCATGCGCCTGCTCACCACCGACAAGGAGCGCGTCATCAAGATGAAGCCCGGTCGCGAGGTGAGTCAGACGGAGCGCATCCTCTTCCCCATCATCGGACTGCTGCTGACCACGTTCATCGTGCCTTCCGGCCTGCCCCTGCTGGGTATGCTCTTCTTCGGCAACCTGCTCAAAGAGAGCGGCAAGACCACCCGCCTGGCCAAGACTGCCGGTTCATCGCTCAACGACATCGTAGTGATTCTGCTCGGTCTTACCGTGGGTTGCTCCACACAGGCCTCGGAGTTCCTCACGCTGAACACCATCAAGATCTTCGCCCTTGGAGCCATGGCCTTCATGATAGCCACCGCCTCGGGTGTTGGCTTCGTCAAGTTGATGAACCTCTTCCTGCCTGAGGGCAAGAAACTCAATCCGCTGATTGGCAACGCCGGTGTGAGTGCCGTACCTATGGCAGCCCGCATCTCCAACAACCTCGGTCTGGAGTACGACCGTCACAACTTCCTGCTGATGCACGCCATGGGCCCGAACGTGGCCGGCGTGATTGGCTCTGCCGTGGCAGCAGGAGCCCTGCTGGGATTCCTGTCTTAGAGGTGAGAGGTGAGAGGTAAGATATAAAAAGTACGATTAAATAAAGAAAGGAAAAGGTATGATCAGGAAGCTGACACTGCCCAACGACATTGAGACGATTCCCCAGCTGAGCGAATTCGTTGATAGTGTGTGCGAAGAGACAGGCTTCGATATGAGCACCACGATGAGTCTCAACCTGGCTATAGAGGAGTCGGTGGTAAACGTGATGACCTACGCCTACCCTGAGGGGGAAAGGGGAACTGTCGACATCGAGGCCACCTCTGATGACCACAGTGTCACCTTCTGCATCAAGGATGCCGGCATCCCCTTCGACCCCACGACCACCGCAGAAGTAGACACCACGTTGCCTGCCGAGAAGCGTTCTATCGGCGGACTTGGCATTCACCTGATGCGCAAGATTATGGATGCCATCCACTACCATCACGACGGCAAGCACAACATCCTGACTCTCAAGAAGCTGCTACCAGGTAAGCATAAACAACAATAAAAGAACAAATCAATAAAAAGTCAACTATGATTTTCGACATTAAAGAAACCAGTGAGGGCATGCTTGCAAATGTGAGCGGGCGCCTCGACACCCCTGCCGCCGTCAAGGCCCAGCAGGAGATTACGCCATTGTTAGAGAACGCCAGCAAGGAGATTACCCTTGACTGCAAGGACTTGGAATACATCAGTAGCTCCGGTCTGCGTCTGTTTCTCTCCATCCGCAAGGAGGCCACGGTAAAAGGTGGCAAAGTGATTATCAAGAACATCAACGACGACATCAAGAAGGTGTTCATGATGACAGGTTTCTTCAACCTGTTTGAGATTGTCTGACACTGACCTTAGACAAACGCAATGGAGGGAAGGCCGAAGATAGCCATCATCGACCCTAACACGCTGGCTGCCATGGGGCTGAAGCAGCTCCTGCAGAACGTGATGCCCATCATGACTGTCGACACATTCGGCTCGATGGCCGAATTGTCGGCCAGTCAGGTGGACACCTATGTACACTATTTCGCGGCAATGAACATTGTGCTGGAGAACCGTACGTTCTTTACTGAGCGGCGGCGCAAGACTATCGTGCTGACCCTCTCCCTCGATTCAGCCTCACAGCTCAGCGAGTTCCACAGTCTGTGCATCAACGTGCCCGAGCAGCAGCTGGTGCGCTCGCTGCTGGCCTTGGAGCAGCATGCCCACGGGCGCGGCCAGAACCTGCCTCCCATGCCCCGCGTGCTACAACAGAAAATCCTTACCGACAGAGAAATAGAGGTGATGTCGCTCATTGTGCAGGGCTATATCAACAAGGAGATAGCCGAGCGTCTGAACATCGGCCTGGCCACAGTGGTCACCCACCGCAAGAACATCATGGACAAGCTCGGCATGAAGAGCGTGTCGGCGCTCACCATCTACGCCGTGATGCACGGTTACGTAGACATCAATGCTATTTGACAATCGAGCGAATCCACATTATATCGTTATGACGTTATTTCGTTATGACGTTATTTCGTTATGACGTTATTTCGTTATAACGCCATGACGATGCTGCAATTTACAATTTGACACTTGAGATATCCACCAGGCCGTTGACGATGGCATAGATCGTGAGACCTGCTGGAGAGTGAATCTGTAGCTTCCTTGCAATATTGCGCCGATGGGTGATGACGGTATTGACGGAGATGTACAGATGGTCGGCAATCTCCTTATTAGCCATCCCCTGAACCAGTGCGATGATGACCTCACGCTCCCGTTCTGAGAGCGTCTCGGCCGCCTCGCCTACCCCCGCCTTGAACACCATGTCGCTGATATTCCTCGACACGTCGCTCTGCTTTGCCATCTGCTCCAGTCGACGGATGGCAGGCACGAAGATATGATCCTCCACCTGTGCGTGCTGCCGCAGCCAGGCCTCGTTGTCGTAGATGTCGTGCAGCGTGGCAGTCAGCTGGTTGTTGTGCTGTCCGTCCTGCGGCAGATACTTAATGATCAGCAGCTTCAGCTCGCGCAGCTTCTTGTCGGCCGCCCCGTGGTGCTTCGAGAATGTCTCCACGTTATAGTCACTGGCGGGATGACCTTCCAATAGCGACTCCACGTATGGGAAGAGCGTCTTCTGCTCATACTGCATGTGGCGGCGTATCTCGTGGGCATACTCGTCGTAGAAGCGCATGATGAGCTGCCCCAGGGAGTCGCGCTCGTCGAGCGACTCCTGCAGCTCCCTGCGGATGAAAGGCAGCTGGAAGTCGAGGTAGTAGGCATGGCTGGCCTCCAGATAGTGGAGCAGCGTGCGCACGGATATCTGCTCGTCATTCTCAAATTCTCCCGAGCCGTTGATGGTAAAGTTCACCACGGCCAGGAAGGTATACGTGTCCACATGGTTGTCGATGCAAGTTTCCCGTACTGTCTTATCGCCAAACCCCAGGCTGATGCCGAAGCTGCCCAGAGCCTGCAGCAGGTCATAGTTGTCGCGGATGAGGGATATCATCTTGTCGTCCGCCTCATACATCTTCTGATTCTTCATCTGTACCTATTATTGATTACGGCTGCAAAATTATACATTTTTCCCGTAATATACAATAATCACATTTAGGTATTTTCGTTCATCAAAGGTCACAAAAACAGGGATTTTTGGCGATTTCACAATTTTTAGGTATTGCATTTTCTTACGGAAAGGCCTACCTTTGCAGCCGATTTCAGAAAGATTAGGTTAAATTATCAATATGAAGAGACTTTTAAGCTTGCTTGCAATAAGCACTATGATAACCTCAGCGCAAGCTGCGGAGCCCGACACCCTGGGCTATGACAAATTTCGCATCGGCGGCTACGGCGAGATGGTGGCCAACTTTATGGACTACGGCATCAACCGTTTCTACGGCCACAAGGAAGGCAACGCCAAGCAGAGCCACAACAAGATCTCCATTCCACGCTTCGTGCTGGCCCTCGACTACAAGTTTACACCGAAGTGGGTGCTCGGCGCGGAGATTGAATTCGAATACGGCGGCACCGGCACGGCCTACGAGCTGGAGAACACCGAGAACGGCGAGTATGAGACCGAGGTGGAGAAAGGCGGCGAGGTGGCCTTGGAGCAGTTCCACATCACCCGTCTGATTGTTCCTGAATTTAATGTACGCGCGGGTCACCTCATTGTACCCGTAGGCCTCACCAACGCGCACCATGAACCCATCAATTTCTTCGGCACCTCGCGCCCAGAGGGTGAGTCGACCATCATTCCCTGCACCTGGCACGAGACGGGCATCGAGTTCCTCGGACGCTTCGGCAAGGGCTACGCCACCTTCGACTACGAGGCGATGATTGTCACCGGCCTGAATGCCAACGGCTTCGACCGCAACAAATGGGTGCGCGGCGGCAAGCAAGGACTCTTCGAGGGCGACAACTTCACCAGTCCCGCCTACGTGGCACGCATCAACTACACCGGCGTGCCCGGTCTGCGCCTCGGCGGCTCTTTCTACTACTGCCCCAACACGGGTGCCAATGCCGACAAGCTCGTCACCTACGACGAGATAGGCAAGATACCCGTTACCATCTGGTCGCTCGACGCACAATATAATAATAGGTACGTGACAGCCCGCGCCAACTACCTCACTGGCAACATCGCCCACGCCGACAAGGTAGGTGCCAAGAACGGCAAGCTCTCCAACAAGTCGGGCTACAGCCGCCTGACGCCCATCGCCAAGCGCGCCGTGTCGTATAATGCCGAGGTGGGCATCAACCTGGGGAGCATCATCGGCGGCAGCTTCCCCGTCATCTACCCCTTCGCCCAGTACGAATACTATAACTCACAGGAGAAGGGCGAAGGCATGGACGTGATGGATGCCCGTTGCCAGGTGAGCAAGTGGAACTTCGGCCTCAACTGGAAGGCCCTGCCGAACCTTGTGGTGAAGGCCGACTACACCATGCGCCAGATAGGCACCTCGAAGGTGTTCGGCACCGGTCCCTACAACAGCGAGAACGAGTTCAGCATCGGCGTGGCCTACATCGGCTGGTTCTTCAAGAAATGACAAAAACACTAAATAGCAAAAATCAAAATGAAAAAGAATTTATTTCTGATGGGTCTCGCCATGATGGGACTCTGCACCTTCACCGCCTGTGGCAGTGATGACGACGACAAGAAGGAAACGGTCGAGACAACCGTCATCCAGGACTCTGAGTACGACGCTATCATCAACCAGTATGTCAACAACGTGGTAATGCCCACCTACCGTGAGCTGAAACAGAAAAACAGCGCCCTCTACAACGCTGTTGTCAGCTTCGGCGACGCACCCACCGATGCCAAGTTCCAGGCCATCTGCGACGCTTGGCTGGCCGCCCGCGAGCCGTGGGAGTCGAGCGAGGCCTTCCTCTTCGGCCCCGTTGCCGACTTCGGCCTCGACCCCAACATGGACTCGTGGCCCCTCGACCAGGAGGCCATCGTCAACACGCTGAAGTCGCAGCAGTGGAACACCATGCAGTGGACAGGCGACTACGATGAGGACGACGAGGCCATCGCCGCCGCACAGAACGTGCGCGGCTTCCACACCCTGGAGTTCCTCGCCTTCCGCGACGGCAAGGCCCGTACGCTCAGCGACGTGGCAACCAGCGACAATGCCGCCGACTACGTCTACAACGCAGACAACGCCACCGCATGGGCACAGTATATGAGGAATACCGCCCAGCTGCTCGTGGATGACGTGACGCTGCTCGTGGACGCATGGGAGAACGGCTATGCCGACGAGTTCAAGAATCACAGCGGCGGCGACTTCACCAGCGGCCTGAGCTGCATCGAACAGCTCATCGACGGCTGCATCGACATTGCCGGCGAGGTGGGCGACGCCAAGATCGGGGAGCCTTACACCCTCTATGTGTCAGGCCGCACCCAGGAGGCCCTCTACGCCGTGGAGTCATGGTACAGCTGGCACTCGCGCGACGACTATACCAACAACATCTACTCCATCCGCAATGCCTACTACGGCTCGCGCGACGGCAGCATCAATGCCAACTCGCTCTCGAAGCTGGTGGCCAAGTACAACCCCACCCTCGACACGGAGGTAAAGGCAGCCATCACCACGGCAGCCGCTGCCATTCAGGCTATTCCCCAGCCCTTCCGCAACAACATCAACTCGAAGGAGGCCATGGCGGCTATGGAAGCCTGCAGCGAGCTCAGCGACATTCTCGAAGGCCAGCTGAAACCCTACCTGCAGAACAACACCAAGTAAGCCGGGAAGGCACCAGCCACAGCATACCGCAAAGCGGAGACGAGACCTCAAATCCCGTCTTCGCTATTGTGGTCTAAAGGAGAAAAAGGATTATTTTATAGCATCTAATGAACAAATACTTTAGCATTCTACTGTTGTCAACAGGTCTCTTTGCCTTCGCGGCATGCGACGACGGCGAGCAGCTCGACGTGGAGGACGTCAACATCCCCCGAGGCTATGCCCTCTCGGCAGGCACAGCGACGGGATTCTACAATTCCTCCGTGGCCTACGACCAGGCAGCCCGCTGGCTCTCGGGCACCTACGCCACGCGCTTCAGTGCCGGTGACCGTCTGTACGACAACGTGAAGACCTCCAACGAGAACGGCCATGGCGGCGGCCTCGGCCCCGTATATGCCGGCTACAGCTGCGGCTCCTGCCACCGCAACGCGGGGCGCACGGAGCCTACCTACTGGACCAGCTTCAAGCAGGGCAGCGACGACGGCTCAGGCCCCTACGGCTTCACCGCCTCGCTCATCTACATCACCCGCAAGAACGGCACCTTCTTCCCCAACTACGGGCGCGTCATCCACGACCAGGCCATCTACGGCGTACGTCCCGAGGGCAAGCTGAAGGTGCGGATCGACTCCATGCAGTTCGTCTTCCCCGACGGTGAGAAGTACACCCTCTGCGTGCCCAAGTGGAGCATCACCGAGTGGTATGCCGACTCCATCAGCCCCGACGACCTTTTCTGCACAGTGCGCGTACCGCTGCGACACGTCGGCATGGGCCAGATGATGGCCATCGACACCGACGAGATTGAGGCCCTCGCCCGCCAGAGCAACTACCCCGAATGGGGCATCAGTGGACGCGCCAACTACATCAATGAGCGCGGACGCCTGCAGCTCGGCCTCTCCGGCAACAAGGCCCAGCACGCCGACCTCACCGTGGAGCTGGGCTTCAGCAGCGACATGGGCATGACCAACAGCCGCTATCCCGAGGAGATCTGCGAGGGGCAGCGGCAGATGGAAGAGGGTTCGATGATGGGCCTCGCCTACGATATGCTCGACGTGCCCGCCCAGGACATGGAGGACGTAGACCTCTATATGCAGGGCCTCGCCGTGCCTGCCCGCCGCAACGTCAACAATGCCGACGTGCAGGCCGGCGAGCAGCTCTTCTACCAGGCTGGCTGCCACCTCTGCCACGTCACCACCCTGCACACCAAGCCCCGTGGCTCCACCCTGCTCATGGGCACCGGCCTGCCCTGGCTGGGCCGCCAGACCATACACCCCTACTCCGACTACCTGCTCCACGACATGGGCTCCGAGATCATGGGCGTGGGTCTGAACGACAACTTCGTCAGCGGACTGGCCCGGGGCAACGAGTGGCGCACCACACCGCTCTGGGGCGTGGGGCTGCAGAAGAAAGTCAACGGCCACACCTACTTCCTGCACGACGGCCGCGCCCGCAACTTCGTAGAGGCCATCATGTGGCACGGCGGCGAGGGCGAAGCCTCGAAGAACCGCTTCAAGAACATGACCAAGCAACAGCGCGACCAGCTCGTGCAGTTCCTAAATTCACTTTAGAAAGACTAGGATGACTAGGATAACTAGGATGACTAGGATGACTAGAAAAAACAAAAAGAATACAATGAAATACAATAGAATATACGCCATCCTCATGGCAACGACACTCTCGGCAACAGCAGCCGCCAAGACAGAGACAGAAACCACCGTGGCCACCGCCCCCGACACCGAGGAGCAGACAGAGGCCGCAAAGTACAACATGGACAACGGCGTCATCCCCATCGCCGACGACCGGGGCTTCACCCTGCAGTCCGACAACGGCAACTTCGTGTTCAAGCCCTACCTCTTCATGCAGACCACACTCAGCTACCGCTACTACGACGACGAGGGCCTCGACAAGGCCTACAACCAGGACAACGTGGCCAATTCGGGCTTCGCCATCCCCTACGCCATCATCGGCTTCACCGGCAAGGCCTTCGGCAAAATCGACTACAACGTGTGCGTCAATGCCGCCGCCTCCGGAGGCAACATCCTACAGCAGGCCTGGATCGACTACGCCCCACGCCCGGAGGTACGTTTCCGTGTGGGTAAGTTCAAGACACCCTTCACCCACGCCTACCTGACCACCCTCGGCGAGACGCTCTTCCCACAGCTGCCCACCTCGCTCACGGCACAGGCCATCCTACCCTACTCGCTCAACGCCGTCACGCCGGGCATCGGAACCGGCTTCGACCTCGGCTTCGAGGTACACGGACTCGTTGCCGACAAGTTCGGCTACGAGGCTGGCATCTGGAACGGCACCGGCTCAGCACAGAACGGAGCCACCAAAGGCCTGAGCGACGACAACCACCTGCCCTCGCTCCTCTACGCCGCCCGTCTCACCTACCAGCCCAAGGGTGCCATGCCCATGACGCAGGGCAACCCCAAGCTGCTCCATGAGAACAAGATGCTCTTCGGCCTGAGTGCCAACTTCAACAACGAGGCCGAGAGCGAGTCGACCAACGACTTCCGAGCCGGAGCCGAGTTCGCCATGCTCAAGGGCCGATGGTACGTGGGAGCCGAAGCCTACTACATGCACATCGGATTCACCAAGCGACAGAAGATCAGCGACGCCTACAACTACTGGGGAGCCTACGCACAGGTGGGCTACTTCGTACACCCGCAGTGGCAGCTGGGACTGCGCTACGACTTCTATGACCGCAACGGCACGACGAAGGACGGCATCCTCAATATGCCCGCCGCCAGCGTCAACTTCTTCATACCCAAGACCAACATCAAGCTATCGGCCATGTACCAGTTCATCGGGCGAACAGGCCACGCCACACAGCTCGACCGCGACCTCGACGACCTGGGCATCTGCACACACACCGCACAGCTGATGCTGCAGTACGGCTTTTAAGAGTTAAGAGTTATGAATTATGAGTTAAGAATTTGCATATCTCAATGAAAAAGTATATCTTTGCAACCCTGTTGGCACTGACAACCCTCACGCTGGCCTCCTGCGACGACGGACGCATCTACCCCGAGACGAGCACTACTGCCGAAGGAAAGACCGTGGTCGTGGAGGGCAACGTCAGCGGACTCGACTCCTGGCCGGGCAACTACCGTGTGTCAGTGGCAGGCTTCGACGATGCCGACGACGAGTATGCCAGCGTGTCGAAGACCATCACTGCCAGCGACATCCAGGGGGGCCGGCTCTCTGTAGAGCTGTCAGGCATCAAGAGTGAGGTGAAGCTCGTCCGCCTATGCATCCTCGACCGTCTGCGCCGACATATCGTCACCTTCGGCGAGACCGACATACAACAGGCCACGGAGACCGTCAGGATGGATGTGGGCACGGTAGACCTGAGCATGTTCAACGCCATTCAGCAGGCTTACCTGAACACCACCTGCGCCAACTGCCACGGAGCCTCCAACCGCGCCGCAGCAGGCCTCTACCTCACCGAGGGCCGCAGCTACGCTGCACTCGTAGGCGTCGCCTCCAAGCGTGTTGAGGGCAAGCAGCTCGTCACCCCCAACGACGCCAACAACAGCGTGCTCCACATGGTGCTCAACCAGCAGAGCGTGGAGGGCATCTCGATGGACCACCGCGACCTGGTGTCGGAGAAGAACGAACTCACCATCCTGCCGCTCATCGACAGCTGGATCAACAACGGGGCGAAGGAGAATTAAGGTTTAGAGTTTATAGTTTAGAGTTTATAGTTTATAGTTTATAGATGAATAGTAAATCGTAAATATTGATGATACAGAACATACAGTTTGAGAACGCCCGAGCCGAGGTCTTCAGCTTCGACTGTGGAACAGAGGTCAAGGAATACCACGCGATGATTCACGTGACGATGCCCCGACTGCCATTTGCCAAGCAGCTCGAAGCCGTGCTCGCCGCCTACGACCAGCTTATCAGTGAGACACTACCCGGAGCGCAGGCCGTATTCAAGCGCTACTTCCTCAGCGATGCTGCCAACCAGCAGGACGAGGTGGTGGTGGCCGACATGACCGACTGCGCCAAGAGCATCATCCAGCAGGCACCACTCGACGGCACCAAGCTGGCCCTCTGGGTCTACCTCATGACCGGCGTGCAGACCAGCATCACCGGCAGCGGACTCTACGCCGTCAGTCACGGACAGTTCCGGCACCTGTGGAACGGCTCTGCCCACAACCTGGCAGCCAACTCCGAGTACCAGACGCGCCTGCTCTTCAACGAGTACAACATGCAGCTGCTGCAGGAGGGGTGTACCCTGGAGGCCAACTGCATACGCACCTGGTTCTTCGTCAACGATGTCGACCTCAACTACGGTGGCGTCGTCCGCGCCCGCAACCAGTTCTTCTTCACCCAGGGACTCACCGTCCACACCCACTTCATCGCCTCCACAGGCATCGGAGGGCGACAGGCCGACCCCAACGTGCTCTCGCAGATGGACAACTACGCCATCGACGGCATCCAGCGCGAACAGATCCACTACCTCTACGCCCCCACCCACCTGAACCGCACGAGCGACTACGGCGTGAGCTTCGAGCGCGGCACACGTGTCGACTATCAGGACCGTCGCCACGTGTTCATCTCCGGCACGGCCAGCATCAACAACAAGGGCGAGGTGAAGTATCCCAAGAACATCGTCAAGCAGACCGAACGCATGTGGGAAAACGTGGAGGCCCTGTTGGCCGAGGCCGAATGCACCTACGACAATGTCTGCGAGATGGTGGTCTACTTGCGCGACACCGCCGACTACGGTATCGTCAGCGACATGTACCGCGAGCGCTTCCCCGGCCGGCCCTACGTCATCGTCCACGCCCCCGTGTGCCGTCCCGGCTGGCTCGTCGAGATGGAGTGCATGGCAGTCAGGCAGGTCAGCAATCCTGAACTACCGGCGTTCTAAGTTTAAGGCAACATGCATAATAGCCACTTGTTCAGACCACCCCTAACCCCTCCTAAGTTAGGAGGGGTTAGGGGTGGTCTGAACAACGGCAAAACAAACCAACTCATTAATTAAACATTCCTAAGTGTGAAAACCATCAAGATTCTCCTGGCAGTCGCCTATACGGCGCTGCTCTTAGTGATGGGCTACGCCACCTTCCTGGCCCAGGCCAATGGCCAGCAGTACGCCTCCGAGCACGTCTATGCCGCCCCCTGGTTCTTCGGTCTCTGGGCGCTGCTGTCGGCACTCTCGCTGTGGTATCTGTGGCGCCGGCAGCTGTGGCGGCGCACCTCCGTCTGTCTGCTCCACGTATCCTTCCTGGTCATCCTCGCCGGCAGTGCCCTCACCTGGTTCACCGCCAGCGAGGGTCTGCTCCACATCCGGCAGGGCGACACCCAGGACCACTACCTCGCCGACGGCCGGCTGAAGCCGCTGCCCTTCGCCCTGACGCTCCACGCCTTCACCATCGACTACTATCCCGGCTCTCACGCCCCTGCCGACTTCGTGAGCACCCTGGTCTGCCAGGGCGACACCGTCAGCATATCCATGAACCACATCATGCAGCGCCAGGGCTACCGGCTCTTCCAGTCGTCCTTCGACCCCGACCGTCAGGGCACCATCCTCAGCGTGCGCTACGACCCCTGGGGCACGCCCCTCACCTACTTCGGCTACGCCCTGCTCGGCCTGAGCATGCTGTGGGTGCTGCTGGCCCGTGGCGAGGAGTTCCGACGCCTGCTGCGCCAGCTGAGCCAGTCGCGCACCGTGCTGACAGCCTTGCTGCTCTCTATCGCGGGAGCTGTTTCTGCCCGCAGCGTGCCCACCATCAGCCAGGAGAAGGCCCGTCAGGCCGCCCGCATGCAGATAGTCTACAACGACCGCGTGGCCCCGCTCTCCACCCTGGCCCACGACTTCCTGCAGAAGGTCTACGGCCGCAGCAGTTACAAGGGTCTCACGGCCGAGCAGGTCGTCTACGGTTGGCTCTCGCGTCCCGATGCCTGGAAGCAGGAGCCAATGATCAAAATCAAGGACGCACGTCTGCGCCAGCAGCTCGGCATCAAGAGCCAGTACGCCTCGCTCGCCCAGCTCTTCGACGGCGACGACTACCGTCTGATGCCCCTCATCGAGGCCAATGGCAACCGTCCCGACAAGGCCATGCAGGAGCTCGACGAGAAGGTGGGGCTCATCGTCATGCTCACCGAGGGGCAGCTCATCGTGCCGCGCCCTGCCGACGTGGCTCCGCTGTCGGAGGCGAAGGTTTCGGCCGAGATCCTCTACAACACCATTCCCTTCAGCAAGCTGCTCTTCATGGCCTGTCTCACTCTCGGCTTCATCACCTTCTTCCTGATGCTCTACCGCTCCTCCCACAGCAAGAGCGGCACCCAACTCGCCTCTCACCACTCACCTCTCACCTCTTTCCTCCTCACCCTCCTCACCCTCTTCCACCTCGCAGGCTACTGCCTGCGATGGTACGTCAGCGGCCGCATACCACTGGGCAACGGCTACGAGACGATGATCTTCATGGCCCTCGTCATCCTCTTCATCACCCTCGTGCTCCACCGCCGCTTTGCGTTCATCCTGCCCTTCGGCCTCATGCTCGCCGGCTTCACCCTGCTCGTGAGCCACCTCAGCCAGATGAATCCGCAGATCACCCACCTCATGCCCGTGCTCTCCTCGCCACTGCTCACCTCGCACGTCAGCATCATCATGATGGCCTACGCCCTGCTCGCCTTCATGATGCTCAACGGCATCTACGCCCTCATCCTCATCGCCATGGGCCGAAGCGGCGACATCGAGACGCTCACCCTGCTCAGCCGCGCGATGCTCTACCCCGCCGTGTTCTTCCTCGCAACAGGCATCTTCCTCGGTGCCCTCTGGGCCAACGTCTCCTGGGGGCGCTACTGGAGCTGGGACCCCAAAGAGGTGTGGGCACTCATCACGCTGATGGTCTACGCCGTGGCTTTCCACCGGCAGAGCATCCCGCAGCTGCGCCGTCCCGCAGTGTTCCACGCCTACCTCGTCATCGCCTTCCTGGCCGTGCTGATGACCTACTTCGGCGTCAACTACTTCCTCGGCGGCATGCACTCCTACGCATAATAGCTGAAGAAAAAATCCTACGCAAAATTTGGCTATATCAAAGATAATGTCTATCTTTGCGCCGTAAACCCCAAAAATACAAATAACTATGGATTCACAAAGTAACGACAAGAAGAGAGAAACAATGGCAAAAGGCAAGTATTTAAACCCCAAGGCCGACCTGACCTTTAAGCTGGTGTTCGGCGAACATCCAGACCTGGTGATGAGTCTGCTCAATGCCCTGCTGCCCATTGCGGAGGAGAACCCGATTGTCAGCGTGGAGTATCAGACGTCCGAATTGGTGCCCGAGAACAAGGGCAAGAAGGACAGCATCGTCGACGTGCGCTGTAAGGACTCCAGCGGACGGCAGTTCATCGTGGAGATGCAGATGTACTGGAACGAGGATTTCAAGAAGCGCGTGCTGCTGAATGCCTCCAAAGCCGTAGTGAAGCAGGTGAACGAGGGTGAGAACTATCAGCTGATAGAGCCTGTGTTCTCGCTGAATCTGATCAACGACGACGGCTTCCAGCCCGACACCGACGAATTCTACCACGACTACGCCGTGCTCAACGTGGCCCACCCTGAGCGCACCATCGACGGGTTGCGCTTCGTGTTTGTAGAACTGCCCAAGTTCCAGCCCAAGAGTATCGCTGAGAAAAAGATGGCTGTGCTGTGGCTCCGCTTCCTCACCGAGATAAGCGAAAGCACACAAGAGGCTCCCGCCGAGCTACTGGAGAACGAGCAGACTCGCAAGGCCCTGAGCATCGTGGAGAAGTCGGCCATGACTGAGGCCCAGCTCTACGCCTACGAGCGGTTCATGCTGTCCATCGTCGACGAGCGTGTCATCATCGAAGGGTCCCACAAGAAAGGCATCGCTGAAGGCATGAAAAAGGGAATGGCCGAAGCTGAGGAGAGAAGGATTAAGGAACGGCTGCAAAACGCCCGTAGCCTAAAGGAGAATGGTGTTGCCCTGGATATAATAGTCCAAAGTCTTGGACTCACTGAAAGCGAACTGAACCAGCTATAGCCTATTTGAGAACCGGCCCCTGCAGTGATGCCTACTTCACTACAGGGGCCGAAACCTTTTTTATATCACGCCGACTGGCAAACAGCCAGAGTCAGCTCATTGTGCGAGCAGCTCAGATCTGCTCTTCCGTCGTCTCGTCGTACAGTTCGAATGTGCTGATGTCGGAATCCGTCAGGATGACGCCTTCCAGCGCCACCTCTACGGCCACTGACTCAGGGGCAATGTATCTTCTCTTTTCCATATTGTTCACAGTCTGTTATTTTACCACTTTCTTTCCGTTGATGATGTAGACGCCCTTCTGCGTCTGGCTGACGCGACGGCCCTGCAGGTCGTAGCTTGGAGCCTGGCTCTCGTCGGTGCCGATGCGCTCAATGCCCGTGGCGTCATCGCCCAGTCCGGCGATGGTGATGCGGGCCAGTGAGCCGCCGGCCACAGCGAGATAGGCCTTGCCGCCCTTCAGCGTCTCGCCGGTGTACTTGTAGAAACCGAACTCAGTGCTGTTAGCCAGTGTGTACACGGTGCCCTCGATGCTGCTCGTGGGGATGTCCACCTGCGTGCCCTGCAGCGAGTTGGTGGAGTAGTCGCCCGTTCCCTCACTGCTGGCTGTCACGAGCATCGGGTCCTTCACCGTCGACTTCATCAGCACGGCCTGGCCGCAGGGGATAATCTTGTCAGCAATCTCGTTCAGCGTGAGTTCCTTCCCGTCGCTGCTCAGCGTCGCGGTATAGACGGTGGTGTTCTCGTCAGCCTTCACGTTGCGGGTGTCGGTATAGAAGCTCGACCAGTACTGCACGCTCGTGCCAATTGTCACGGTTGAGAATGTAGTACGCTTGCCCGTGAAGTAGCCGCCAGAGTTCGGATGAGCGTATGCGGAAGTAATATTCTCAGCCGAATAGGTCGTACCGTGTCCGCCCTTAATGCTTTCGCAACCTTCGAACATATTCTCATGCCCCTCTGCCCATGTGTCATTGCAATAAATGGTCTCGAGGTTGCTACAACCCTGGAACATCATACCCAAGCCAGTATACTCAATCCACTTTTCGGAAGGTTTGACATTGCCTGTATCGAAGTTGCTCACATCGAGACTCGTTAGGCTACTACATCCAGAAAACATCTCATCAAGGTGTTCGACATTGCTGGTATTGAAGTTGCTCACATCAAGACTTGTAAGTCCACTACATCCATAAAAAAGTGCTGACATAACTTTGGCACTGCCGGTGTCGAAGTTGCTGATGTCAAGACTGGTCAGCTTGCTACATTCCATGAACATACTACCAAAGTTTTCGACATTGCTGGTATCAAAATGACTGACGTCAAGACTGGTGAGATTGCTACATCCACCAAACATTCCTCCCATATGTGTGGCATTGCAAGTATTGAAGTTACTGACGTCAAGACTTGTTAAGCCTGTGCATTCGTTAAACATGAAAGTCATGTTAGCGACGTTGCCGGTATTGAATTTACTGACATCAAGACTTGTCAAACTACTGCACCCGTCGAACATGTCACCCATATTTGTGACGTTGCCGGTATTGAATTTACTGACATCAAGACTTGTCAAGCTGCTGCATCCATAGAACATATAGCTCATGTCTGTAACGTTGCCGGTATTGAAGTTGCTGACATCAAGACTGGTTAGATTGGTACATTCCGCAAACATCAAGCTCATACCTGTAGCGTTGCCAGTATTGAATTTACTGACATCAAGACTTGTTAAAGTACTACATCCCCAAAACATAGCACTCATATCTGTGACATTGCCTGTATTGAATTTACTAACATCAAGACCTGTCAAACTGCTGCATCCGTAGAACATGTACTCCATGTCGGTAACGTTGCTGGTATTAAAATGGCTGACATCGAGACTTGTCAAGCTGCTGCATCCGAAGAACATCCATTTCATATTTGTGACTTCGGATGTGTTAAGATTTTCAATTCCGACAATTTCAGTCAAATTCGAACAATCACAAAACATAAAACTCAAATCTGTTGGATTATATGCATGGCAAGAAGCACTAATTATTGCTTTCTTTACACTTTTTACTTCTTCACCTGATCCAGCTTGCCAGCCAAGTACAAAGTGGTCGACACCTTCGATAAGATTATCAGGAAGTTGACCATATTCAAAGGTAACCGTACCTGCTGTGGGGTTAATGTAGGAATAAGGCCCTACATAAGGCTCTGAATCTTGTGCCCATCCGCTGAGCGGGATAAGCATCACACACATCATAAGTAATAGTTTCTTCATAATGAAATAATTTAAATTAATACTAAAAGAACAACGTCAACAGCGGAGCCGACTATGCGGCTGCGACGCACAGAGGTACGGGCACAAAGAATGGCGTGGCCACTCTTATGCACTTTACCTTAGGGGCAGGTCTGGAAAACTTTGGAACCCCCACTATGATATAAGAATGCTCCACGCCAGAGGCGTGTGCATAGCCAATGCTCATAGTGGGAAAAGACTAGTATCCAGCCCTTCCTTTGCTTCTTAATTCGAACTATTCCAAATGAAGTTTTCCAGACCTTTTCGGTAAAGTGCGAAATAAAAGCTAATGCATCTGCGGCTCGGAATTTCTCCTCCGAAACCGCTGCAAAGTTAGCACTTTTTTCCGATACGGCAAACAAATTGCCCACATTTTTTTATAGCCGCCCCATTTTTCCCTTCTCTGCGGCCGAAATCCTGTCAAATCCATGACGATTTAGCAACCATCATTAGAGAATCACCCACTCGAATCGACATAGACCCATTACTTTTTGCAAAATTTATTTGGAAGTTACAGATAAAGTTCGTATCTTTGCCCTGAATTCAATAAAACTTAGCGAAATGACAGACAGAGAGACAATAATCCGGCAGACAGCCGAATATTTCAAAACCCAACCCGTGTTGAAAGCCTGGCTCTTTGGCTCCTATTCACGTGGCGAGCAGCGAAGAGAGTCTGACGTAGATATTCTCGTCATGCTTGACCCTGAGCAGGCCGTCGGGATGAAGTTTTTCGGAATGTATGAGGATCTGAAGGAATTGCTGGGATGCCGTGTCGATTTGGTGACCGATCGTTCTTTGGCCCCATACGCCCGTGAGAGTGTCGACCGTGATAAGATTTTAATCTATGAGAGAGCCGCTTAGAGACAAAGAACGGTTAGAGCATATCCTGGCGGCAATAGACCGTGTGCTACGCTATACATCGGGCAAGACATACGATGACCTTGTTGCCGATGACATGATGTACTATGCTGTCGTGAAAAATATTGAAATCATAGGCGAAGCTGCCAATCTTCTTTCACCAGAGTTTATTTCACAACACCCACAGACGCCTTGGAAGCAAGTAAAAGGTATGCGCAACTATATTGTGCATGAATATTTCCAAGTTGACGACGTAGTGGTATGGGGAGTAGTCAAAGAAGATATTCCCATTCTCCGCAGGCAATTGTTAGAGTTCATCGATGAGGTGACACAAAGTTAACTGGGGCATATAATAGTTGGAGGTAGCCCCGCTACTGCGAGTTCCACGGCGTGGACTCGCCGGGACGTCTGGCCGCAGCGACGGTCCAGCCGCTGGACGCATCAAAAGGATGAACGGCGATGCCGGGTGAGCAACCGCCTGGAAGTTTTTTTTGCAGTTTTTGATGCCACTGTTGCCACTAAGTCCCCTTACTCACTGACTATCAGGCAGTTGCGAAGTGGCAAGAGACCCCATTCTCTTGCCACTCTTGCCACTGCCGTTGCAAGCCGTAAATACCTGACAATCAACAGATTAGCCCTTAGTGGCAACAGTGGCATCAAAAAATAAACAAAAAGTACTGACGGATAGCCTCCGGCAGGCGACGATGAGGCCGGAGGTGCGACGGAGTGACGAGCCCTAATTTCGTGTTTTCGTGCAAAAAAGGGGTGAAGGTAGCGTAAAGCTCAAAATTTATTCGTACCTTTGCAGAAAAATTAGAGACGGAAGAATGAAACTGTACAGCGACGACGAATTGGCCGAGCTACTCGACCAAGAGATATTCCACCAGATTACGGAGGCTGCCGAGAGGGTCGGCGTGGAGTGCTACGTGGTGGGAGGCTACGTGAGGGACATCTTCCTGGAGCGCCCTTCGAACGACATCGACGTGGTGGTGGTGGGCAGCGGTATCAGCGTGGCCGAGGAGCTGAAGCGCATGGTGGGCCGACGGGCTCACCTGAGCGTGTTCCGCAACTTCGGCACGGCACAGGTGAAGTTCCGCCAGAAGGGCGTGGAGTATGAGGTGGAGTTTGTAGGGGCCCGTAAGGAGAGCTACAGCCACGACTCGCGCAAGCCGGTGGTGGAGGACGGCACGCTGGAGGATGACCAGAACCGTCGCGACTTCACCATCAACGCGATGGCCATCTGTCTGAACCGCGACCGCTTCGGCGAGCTGGTGGACCCCTTCAACGGGCTGGCCGACCTGGAGGACGGCATCATCGCCACGCCCCTCGACCCGGAGGTGACGTTCAGCGACGATCCGCTGCGCATGATGCGCTGCATACGCTTCGCCACGCAGCTGAACTTCCAGATAGAGGACGAGACCTTCGAGGCCCTCGAGCGGATGGCCGACCGCATCAAGATTGTCAGCGGCGAGCGCATCAAGGACGAGCTGAACAAGATCATCATGGCCCCGCACCCCAGCATCGGCTTCGAGCTGCTGCAGCGGTCGGGGCTGCTGCAGATTATCCTGCCCGAGCTGTCGGCCCTCGACATCGTGGAGCAGAAGAACGGACGGGCGCACAAGAACAACTTCTACCACACGCTGGAGGTGCTGGAGAACGTATGTAAAATGAGTAATGAGCAATTAGGAATGAAAAATTATGATTACTCTCAGGGCGGGAAAGACTCTGACTCTGCCAGCAAAGGTAATCATAATTACTCATTACCCATTACTCATTCCTCATTATACCTCCGCTGGGCAGCGCTGCTGCACGACGTGGGCAAGACCCGCTCAAAGCGTTGGGACCCGGCTGTGGGCTGGACGTTCCACAACCACAATATGATTGGGGCGAAGATGGTGCCCCAGATATTCCGCCGCCTGTCGCTGCCGATGGACATGAAGATGAAGTATGTGCAGAAGCTGGTAGACCTGCACATGCGGCCCATCGCCATTGCCGACGACATCGTGACCGACTCGGCCGTCAGGCGGCTGGTGAACGATGCCGGCGACGACATCGACGACCTGATGACGCTCTGCGAGGCCGACATCACGTCGAAGAACGAGGTGAGGAAGAAAATCTTCCTGGAGAACTTCCGCATGGTGCGCGAGAAGATTGCCGACCTGAAGGAGAAGGACTACAAGCGGCTGCTGCAGCCCGTGATCGACGGCAACGAGATCATGGAGCTGTTCCACCTGAAGCCCAGCCGCGAGGTGGGCGTGCTGAAGCAGTACCTGAAGGATGCCGTGCTCGACAACCGCGTGGAGAACGAGCGCGAGCCGCTCATGGCGCTGCTGATGGAAAAGGCGAGGGAGATGAAACTGACAGAATAATTCATGAGAAATTCGTGGTCAATTAATGGCAATTCGTGTTAAAAATAAAGGAAACAGAAAGAATAATTCATGAGAAATTCGTGGTCAATTAATGGCAATTCGTGTTAAAAATAAAGGAAACAGAAAGAATAATTCATGAGAAATTCGTGGTCAATTAATGGCAATTCGTGTTTAAAAATAGAATAAAGATTAGTGCTTAAGAAATAGGAAATATTTATGTTTAACATATAATTATCACGAATTGAACACGAATTTTTCATATAATTTTTTAGGTGTATGAAGAGATTACTGCTTGCGATATTAGTCTGCGTGGGGATGAATATGTACGGGAACCCGGTGGATGAGCTGTTGGAGAGAATTGATGCCGGTGCATCGAAGAAATTCGAGACGGAGCTGTGGAAGTCGGAGCGTGACTTCTTCGAGCTCGACCAGAAAGGGCAGAAAGTGGTGGTGCGCGGCAATACGTGGGTGAACATCGCGTCGGGGGTGAACTGGTATCTGAAGTACTATGCCGGCATCCACCTGACGTGGAACCAGATGCACGCCAAGCTGCCCGCCGTGCTACCCCCCGTGACGAAGAAGGAACGCCACGAGACCGACCTCACGCTGCGCTACGCCTTCAACTACTGCACTTTCTCCTACTCGATGGCCTTCTGGGACTGGCAGCGCTGGGAGCAGGAGATAGACTGGCTGGCGCTGCACGGCGTGAACCTGCCGCTGGCCATCGTCGGCGAGGAGTGCGTCTGGCGCAATATGCTCTTGAAGCTCGGCTACACGGAAGAGGAGGTGGGCAAGTTCATAGCCGGCCCGGCATTCCTGGCCTGGTGGGAGATGAACAACCTGGAAGGCTGGGGCGGCCCGCTACCCCGCTCATGGTATCAGCGGCAGGAGAAGCTGCAGAAGCAGATACTGGCCCGCATGAAGCGGCTCGGCATGCACCCCGTGCTGCCAGGCTACAGCGGCATGGTGCCCCACGACGCCAAAGAACGACTGAGCCTGAACGTGGCCGACGCAGGCCTGTGGAACGGATTCCAGCGCCCTGCCAACCTGCTGCCCACCGACCCGCGCTTCGCAGAGATAGCAAAGTTGTACTTCGACGAACTCACACGCCTCTATGGTCGTGCCGACTATTACTCGATGGACCCCTTCCACGAGAGCAGCGATGATGCCTCTATCGACTATGCCAAGGCTGGTGAGGCGATGATGCAGGCCATGAAGCGAGTGAATCCCACGGCCGTCTGGGTGATACAGGGGTGGACGGAGAACCCGCGCCCCGCGATGGTCGACGGCATGAAGCAGGGCGACCTGCTGGTGCTCGACCTCTTCTCGGAGTGCCGCCCCATGTTCGGTGCGCCCAGCATCTGGAAGCGTGACGAGGGCTACAAGCAGCACTACTGGCTCTTCTGTATGCTGGAGAACTTCGGTGCCAACGTCGGCCTGCACGGTCGTATGGACCAGTTGCTCGACAACTTCTACTTAATGAGTAATGAGCAATTAGTAATGAGTAATTACTCACTTAAAAAGGGTATCGGCTTCACGATGGAGGGCTCGGAGAACAACCCCGTGATGTTCGAACTGATGAGCGAACTGCCCTGGCGACCGAAGAAGTTCAAGCGCGAGGACTGGATCAAAGGCTACGTGAAAGCCCGCTATGGCAAGGCGGAGCCATTGACGCTGACGGCCTGGCGGCTGCTGTCGGAGAGCATCTACAACTGTCCGGCAGGCAACAACCAGCAGGGTCCTCACGAGAGCATCTTCTGCGGGCGACCCACATCGAACAATTTCCAGGCATCGTCGTGGTCGAAGATGAAGAACTACTACGACATCGGCACCGTCAGGGAGGCGGCACGCCTGATGAACGAGGCCGCAGCGCACTATCGGGGCAACAACAACTTTGAGTACGATCTGGTGGACATCACCCGTCAGGCACTGGCCGACTACGCCCGTCTGCAATACCAGCGCGTCATCGGCGACTACAAGGCTTTCGACGGCAAGCTCTTCAACCTGGATGCCGCCCGCTTCCTCAACCTGCTCGTGATGCAGGACTCGCTGCTGGGCACGCGACGGGAGTTCCGCCTGGGCCACTGGACACAGGCTGCACGCAACTGCGGCACGACGCCCGAGGAACAGCGGCTCTACGAGTGGAATGCCCGTGTGCAGATCACCACCTGGGGCAACCGCTACTGCGCCGACACCGGCGGGCTGCGCGACTATGCCCACAAGGAGTGGCAAGGGCTGCTCCGCGACTTCTACCACAAGCGCTGGAGTGCCTATTTCGAGGCCCTGGCCCGGCAGATGTCAAGACAGATGCAGCCCGACATGACGCTGCTCGGTGGAGGCCCGAATGCCAACAAGACCTCGGCGGAGCTCTTCCAGATGGCCCTGCCCCAGGAGGTGACGCTCGACTGGTATGCCATCGAGGAACCCTGGACGCTTGAACAGAATGCCTATTCGCCGGAGCCCGTTGGCGACCCGGTGGATATGGCGCGCAAGGCGATGACAATGATTCTGAAAGGACTACACGACGACAGCGCATGGTAAACAGCAAACGACTACAGTCACTCGACATCCTGCGCGGCATCACCGTGGCAGGCATGATACTGGTGAACAACGGCTGGGGCGAGTCGTTTGAGATGCTGCGCCACTCGCGGTGGAACGGCATGACGCCGTGCGACCTGGTGTTCCCCTTCTTCCTCTTCATCATGGGCATCTCGTGCTACCTGTCGCTGGTGAAGTCGGAGTTCAAGCCCACCGTGACCGTCTTGAGGCGCATCCTGAAGCGTGCGGTGCTGCTCTTTGTGATAGGCCTGCTGATACACTGGCTCGACGGGGCCCTTGGCGGCGACTACGGGCTGAGTCACCTGAGGATCATGGCCGTGCTGCAGCGCATCGCACTCTGCTATCTGGCTGTGTCGCTCTTCGCCGTCTACTGCAACCATCGCTACACGCTGCCCGTGGCCACAGGCCTGCTCGTGGTCTACACCGCTATCCTGCTGCTCGGCAACGGCTATGCCGAGGATGCCGCAACCAACGTGCTGGCACAGTTCGACCTCAGCGTGCTGGGCTACGACCACATCTACCATAAGAGTCCTGTAGACCCCGAGGGTCTGCTGGGCACCATCCCCAGCATCGCCCACGTGCTATTAGGCTTCTACTGCGGGCAGCTGATCAGGCAGCGCGAGACGCTGGAGCAGAAGGTAATCGCCGTATTCGCACTGGGCACGGTGCTCGTCGTCGCGGGCTATCTGCTATCCTTCGGCCTGCCGCTGAACAAGCGCATCTGGAGTCCCAGCTACGTACTGATGACCTGCGGACTGGCCTCGCTGCTGCAGGCGCTGCTAATAAGTGAAGAGTTAAGAGTGAAGCGCTCGAGCGCTTCACTCTTAACTCTTAACTCTTCATTTTTTAAGGTTTTCGGCATGAACGCCTTGGCGCTCTACGTGTCGAGCGAGCTGCTGGCCATCCTGTTGGGGCACTTCGGCGTGTCGGAATGGGTCTATAACGGCATCCACGCCCTGATACCAGCTGCCAAGTGGGCCTCGCTGGCCTACGCCCTCTACTTCGTCGGACTCAACTATGCGCTGGGCTACGTGCTGTATCGCAAGAAAATATTCATCAAACTATAAAACAAAATGTTTAACAGACTTATGAATTGTAAGCTAAAGATTTTGACAGTCACCATGCTTATAGGCTCACTGAGCCTGGCTTCGTGCATCAAGGACGAGGAGCCAAACAAGGAGTGCGACATTCTGAATGCCTGGGTGCAGGGCGAGGAGTACCAACAGTATTTCACCGATGCCAACCTGATGCGCAAGGAGAATATCAGTGCCACGGAGAGCGACATCGTGTTCACCGTGCGCTCGCTGGCATCGCTGCCCAAGCAGCTGCCCCTCTCGTTCGACGTGACGGAGGGAGCCACCATCGAGCCAGCCAGCGGGTCGATGCAGGACTTCACCAACGGCCCCGTCACCTACACCCTCACCTCGCAGGACGGGCAGTACAAGCGACAGTACCGGGTGTCGTTCACCGAGCCCGTTCTCCCCTCGTACGACCTTAGTTTCGAGAATGTGGCGCTGTCGGAAAAAACACTGAGCGGATGCGTCTACCACGAGTTCTACGAAATAGGCGACAACGGTCAGCGACAAGACATCTGGGCGTCGGGAAATCCCGGAGCAGCCCTGACGATGAACAATGGCCAGCCAGACGCCTTCCCCACCATGTCTACGGAGAATGGCTATAAGGGCAAGGGTGTCTGTCTGAAGACCATCTCGACAGGGGCGCTGGGTGAATGGATGAAGAAGCCCATCGCCGCCGGCAACCTGTTCCTCGGCAAGTTCATCCTGGAGCAGGTGCTCGTCAATGCGCTGAAGGCCACGCAGATGGGCATACAGATCAACCGCGACCCAGTGCGCGTGACGGGCTACTACAAGTATCGCCCAGGCGCGAAGTTCACCAATGTCGACATGAAGGAAGTGCCAGGCAAGGTTGATGAGCCCAACATCTATGCCGTGTTGTATAAGAACAAGGACAAGGACGGCAAGGAACAGTTCCTACACGGCGACGATGTGCTGAGCAGTCCCATTATCGTGAAGAAGGCAGTGGTGAAGTCGCTGCCGCCCACCGACGAGTGGACGCGCTTCGAGATGTTCTTCGAAGGAGAAGAAGCCGACCCCGAGATGGTGGCCAAGGGCGAGTACAACCTGGCCCTGGTGTTCTCATCGAGCAAGGAGGGAGACAAGTTCGAAGGTGCCATCGGCAGTACCCTGTATGTAGACGAAGTGAATGTATCATTTGAAAAATAGGAACAAGGAGGACAAAGATATGAAGAAGATTATCACGACAATATTCGCTTTCCTGCTCATGTGGCTTTCGCCCGCCAACAGTGTGGCCGAAACGCCGGGGGGACTACAGTTGAAGGCACGGGCCGGTTGGAGCATCGGCGGCACAGCCCCCTTGGGAGTGCCCGCCACCATCCGCAGTATCGACGCATTCAGGCTGACGCCATCGTTCATGGTGGGTGCCGACGTAGGGTTGCCGCTGAGCGACAGATGGGGCCTGCTGACGGGCCTCCACTTCGAGAACAAGGGCATGAACGTAGACGTGACTGCCAAGGCCTACCACATGGAGGTGCGCAAGGGCGACAGCATGCTCGAAGGCCTGTTCACCGGTAAGGTGCATCAGGAGTCGGCTATGTGGATGTTCACGCTGCCCGTCTGTGCCACCCTACAGGTGAGCGACCGCCTGCTGCTGAAGGCAGGCCCCTACTTCTCGCTGCTCACCAGTCGCAAGTTCGAGGGCATCGCCTCCGACGGCTATCTGCGCCAGGGCACTCCCACGGGTCCCAAGATTCTGATGGGCGACCGCGAAGGCGAATGGGCCACCTTCGACCTGGCCGACGATATGCGCCGCTTCCAGACAGGCATCACCATTGGCCTCGACTGGCAGTTCTACCGCTCGCTGGGCCTCTCCGCCGACCTCAACTGGGGTCTGAACGGCATCTTCCCCAAGGATTACAAGACCGTTGAGCAGACGCTCTACCCCATCTACGGCACCGTCAGCCTGTTCTATCGGCTAAGGTAACAAAACGGAAAATTCCGACATTATGTCTATTATGTACAATAGCCGATAAACTTTGTTAAATTAGCGGTACACCTTAATATAATATAAGGGACTTTTTCGTAACTTTGCACCCCGAAAACCGAACGCAGGATGTTTTCGGGGTACAAAGTTTTAGTGAGTTTAAACTAGTTTAAAGGATAAGTATGAAAAAGAACAAGATTTTGATGTTCGCCGCTGCCACGTTGCTTCTGGCTTCGTGTGGTGGAGGTGGTGGTCGCCCTAATTTTGGCGACAATGAGTATCCGGTAGTGACCGTCGGCACGACGAGCACACAGATGCAGACAACCTATCCCGCCACCATCAAGGGTGTGCAGGATGTACAGATCTCGCCGAAGGTGTCGGGATTCATCACCCAGATTAATGTGAAGGAAGGTCAGACGGTTGGTGCCGGGCAGGTGCTCTTCGTGATTGACAATGTGACCTATCAGGCCCAGGTCCGCCAGGCTCAGGCTACGGTGAACACCGCCAAGGCAGCCTGCAACACTGCCAAGCTATCGTATGAGAACTCGCAGAAGCTCCGTGAGGGTAACGTGATTGGCGACTTCGAGCTGCAGTCGGCCACCAACCAGTATGAGCAGGCCAAGGCCAGTCTGGCTCAGGCAGAAGCTGCGCTGGCATCAGCCAAGGAGATGCTGAGCTTCTGCTACGTGAAGAGTCCTGCGGCAGGTGTGGTGGGCACGCTGCCCTACAAGGTGGGTACGCTGGTGAGTGCCCAGAACGTGCTGACCACCGTGTCGAACAACTCGTCGATGGAGGTATACTTCTCGCTGACGGAGAAGGACGCCCTGGCCATGTCGAAGGATGCCGGCGGGCAGAACGCCGCCATCAGTGCCATGCCCAGCGTGAAACTGCAACTGGCCGACGGCACCGTCTACGGCCACGAGGGTAAGGTGACGAAGATGAGCGGTGTGATTGACGGTGCCACGGGCAGCGTCCAGCTGATAGCCCTCTTCCCCAACCCCGAGAAGATGCTCAAGAGTGGTGGCTCGGGTGCCATCATCATCCCCAAGAGCAACTCCTCGTCGATTGTCATTCCCCAGGCTTGCGTCTCTGAGGTGCAGAACAAGAAGTTCGTCTACACCCTCGGCGAGGGTAATAAGGTGAAGTACACCGAGATCAAGACCGACCCGCAGACCGACGGCAACAACTACATCGTGACCGACGGCCTGAAGGTGGGCGACAAGTATATCACCAACGGCATCACCAAACTGAAGGACGGTATGGAGATTGTGCCCATCACGCCTGAGAAGTATGAGCAGAAGATCAAGGATCAGGCCAAGGAGATGTCGGCCGGCGAGATTGTGGATGCCGTGCAGAAGGCTACGAAGTAAGAAGTAGTTAGAAGTAGTTAGAAGTAGTTAGAAGAAGTTAGAAGTAGATAGAAGTAGATATGACATTTACAACCTTTATCAAACGCCCGGTACTCTCGACGGTGATCTCCATCGCCATCGTGCTGCTGGGATTTATCGGTCTGGCATCGCTGCCTATCGAGCAGTACCCGGACATCGCGCCGCCAACGGTGGTGGTCTACACCAGCTATCCTGGTGCTGATGCCGAGACCGTGAAGAACTCCGTCATCGTGCCGCTCGAAGAGTCGATCAACGGTGTGGAGGGTATGGACTATATCAGCTCTACGGCATCCTCCGGGTCGGCACAGATACAGGTGCTCTTCCGCCAGGGAATGAATGCCGATATGTGTGCGGTGAACGTGCAGAACCGCGTCTCGCAGGCCCTGGCCCTGCTGCCGGCCGAGGTGACGCAAATCGGTGTGACGGTAATGAAACGCCAGACATCGCAGGTGCTGATGTTCACCCTGACCAGTGACGGTCGCTACGACGACGAGTTCCTGACGAACTACAACAACATCAACATCATCCCGGCCATCAAGCGTATTCAGGGTGTGGGCGACGTGCAGAGCCCCGGTCTGAAGACCTACTCGATGCGTATCTGGCTGAAGCCCGACGTGATGAAGCAGTACAACCTGATGCCGAGCGACATCACGGGCGTGCTCGCCGAGCAGAACATCGAGGCAGCACCGGGTTCGTTCGGACAGGAGTCGAATGTGGCCTACGAGTACGCCATGCGCTACACGGGTCGCCTGAAGACACCCGAGGAGTTCGGCAACATCATCATCTCCAGCGACCGCAACGGCCAGACGCTGAAGCTGAAGGACGTGGCCAAGATCGAGCTTGGCGGACAGCAGTACTCGGTGTCGATGAAGAACAACAACATCCCATCGGTGATGGGTATGGTGCAGCAGATTGCAGGCTCCAACGCCAACGAGATTGCCAAGCAGGTGAAGGCCGAGCTGGAGGAACAGGCCAAGCTGTTCCCTCCGGGCATGACCTACAAGATCAACTACGACGTGACGGAGTTCCTCTACGCCTCTATCGAGGAGGTGGTGTTCACGCTCGTATTCACGCTGATCCTGGTGTTCATCGTGATCTATATTTTCCTGCAGGACTGGCGCTCGACGATGATTCCGCTCATTGCCGTGCCTGTGTCACTGGTGGGTACATTCTTCTTCCTCGAGGCATTCGGCTTCTCCATCAACCTGCTGGTGCTCTCGGCACTGCTGCTGGCCATCGCCATTGTGGTGGATGATGCCATCGTGGTGGTGGAGGCCGTCCACGCGAAGCTCGACCAGGGCTATAAGTCGACGCTGACGGCCTCTATCGACGCCATGAACGAAATTTCGGGTGCCATCATCTCGATTACGCTCGTGATGGCATCGGTGTTCATCCCCGTGTCGTTCATGGGTGGCGTGACGGGTACGTTCTACCGTGAGTTCGGTGTGACGATGGCCGTGGCCATCTTCATCTCGGCCCTGAACGCCCTGACACTGTCGCCGGCACTCTGTGCCATCTTCCTGAAGCCCCACGATGGTGAGGGCCACAAGAAGATGTCGCGCATCGACCGCTTCCACGCAGCCTTCAACACCGCCTTCACCACCACTACCAACAAGTATAAGAACATCGTTGAGAAGCTGGTGCGCAAGCCGGTGGCCATCGGCATCGCTGCCGTGGTTGGTATCGCCGCACTGGTTGCTACGATGGCTACCACGAAGACCGGCCTGGTGCCCGATGAGGACACGGGTACCGTGTTCTGTACCATCTCCATGCCACCCGCTACGTCAGTGGCACGCACGCGCCAGATCATCGACGAGGTGGATGCCATCCTCGCTGCCGACCCCGCCATCCAGAGCCGTGAGCAGATTCAGGGTTACAACTTCATCGCCGGTGCTGGTTCCGACCAGGCCACGTTCATCATCAAGCTCAAGCCCTTTGCCGAGCGACAGAAGGGATTCTGGTGGAAGCTCAGCGGACTGTGGCAGGGCGACGGCATCTACCGTTTCTTCTTGAACCCGTGGGAGCGCGACGGCGTGCTGGCACAGATCTACCTCAAGACGGCCCACATCAAGGATGCACAGATCCTGGCCTTCGGACCGCCAATGATTCCCGGCTTCTCGGCCAACTCAGGTATCTCGCTGGTGATGCAGGACCGTACGGGTGGTAATCTGACACGTTTCTTCGACATCGTGCAGGACTATCTGGCCGAGCTCAACAAGCGCCCGGAGATCCAGATGGCACAGACGTCATACAACCCGAACTATCCGCAGTACATGATCTCGGTGGATGTGGCCAAGTGTAAGCAGGCCGGCATCTCGCCCCGCGTGGTGCTCACTACCCTTCAGGGATACTATGGCGGACTCTACGCCTCGAACTTCAACGCCTACGGTAAGCTCTACCGCGTGATGGTGCAGGGCTCGCCCGAGACCCGCATGACGGAGGAGTCGCTTAATAATATATATGTACGCACGTCGGCAGGCATGTCGCCCGTGAAGGAGTTCTGCAATATGAAGCGCGTCTATGGCCCGTCGAACATCAACCGTTTCAACCTGTTCACCTCCATCAACGTGACGGCAACCGTGGCCAACGGCTACTCGTCGGGTGAGGCCATCAAGGCTGTGGAGGAGGTGGCAGCACAGATACTGCCCACCGGCTACACCTACGACTACTCGGGTCTGACGCGACAGGAGGCACAGTCGAGCAACTCTACTGCGCTCATCTTCCTGCTCTGCTTCATCTTCATCTACCTCATCCTCTCGGCACAGTACGAGTCGTATATCCTGCCGCTCTCGGTAGTGCTCTCCGTACCTTTCGGACTGGCAGGAGCATTCCTGTTCACGCAGCTCTTCGGCCACTCCAACGATATCTACATGCAGATTTCGCTGATCATGCTGATTGGTCTGCTGGCCAAGAACGCCATCCTGATTGTGCAGTTCGCCCTGGAGCGCCGCGAGACGGGTATGGCCATCTCCTGGTCGGCCGTGCTGGGTGCTGCAGCCCGTCTGCGACCCATCCTGATGACCTCGCTGGCCATGGTCATCGGTCTGCTGCCGATGATGTTCGCCTCCGGTGTGGGCAAGAACGGTAACCAGACGCTGGGCGCTGCTGCCGTGGGCGGTATGCTTGTGGGTACGCTCATCCAGATCTTCGTGGTGCCCGCCCTGTTCGTCATCTTCCAGTCGCTACAGGAGAAGCTGCGCCCGATGAAGTTCGACGACGAGGAGAATCCCGAGGCTGCTGCCGAGCTGGCACAGTATGCACATGGTAAACAGCAAGTGGACTATGAGCTGGAGAAATGACTATAGTTAAAGACTATAGACTGTAGATTATAGACTATAGATTATAGATGTAAGGAAATGATTTGTTTGAAGAAAATGAAATACTGATATGGATACGAAGGAATTGATAGACTTGATAGCAGATTGTGCAAAGCAGGTAAGAGGTCAACTCACCCCGGGCTTTGAGGAAAAAGTTTACAAGAACGCTATGTTCATTGAACTGCGCGATGCCGGAGTCAGTGTTGAGGCCGAAGTACCCTTCAAAGTGTATTATAAGAATCACATTGTGGGTGACTATCGAGCAGACATGATTGCCAACAGGTGCGTGGTTATCGAACTCAAGGCTGTCAATGCCCTTCTTCCCATCCATGAGGTACAGCTGGTGAACTATCTCACAGCCACAGGCATCGACGATGGTATGCTCATCAATTTTGGTGCCGAGCGTCTGGAGATCCGTCACCGCAATCGTCTCTACAAGCAGAAGCTGTCGAATAAATAGTCTAAAGGTCTAAAGTCTATAGTCTATAGTCTATAGTCTAAAGTCTATAGTCTAAAGTCTAAAGTCTATAGTCTAAAGTCAATCGCCTACAGTCAAAAAAACGATATGGATATGAAAAAGATATTAATAATGTCATCCGCAGCCCTGCTGCTGTCGAGCTGCGGACTCTACAACAAGTACGACCGTCCTGAGGTCAACACCTCGGGCATCGTGCGCGACCCCGTGTCGCTCATCGATACGCTGGCCGTCGAGGACACCACGTCGTTCGGCAATATGCCCTGGCGAACGGTGTTCACCGACCCGCAGCTGCAAGGGCTCATCCAGCAGGGTCTGGACAACAATCCCGACCTGCTCAACGCCGCCCTCAACGTCCACATGGTGGAGACGGCACTCACGGTGGCCAAACTGGCATTCCTGCCCTCGGTGGCCATCTCGCCGCAGGGCACGCTCTCGTCCTTCGACGGCGCTGCTGCCACGAAGGCCTACTCGCTGCCCGTCTCGGCCAGCTGGAACGTCGACCTCTTCGGCAACCTGCTCTCGCAGAAGCGCTCGGCTCAGATGCAGCTCATCGCCACCAAGGACTATCAGACGGTGGTGAAGTGCAACATCATCTCAGGCATCGCCAACCTCTATTATACGCTGCTGATGCTCGACCGTCAGGTGGAGATTGTCAACGATATGGAGAAGCTGACGAAGGAGACCTGGGACAAGATGAAGTTCATGCACGAGAACCGTGTGGGCTACCGCTCGACGGCCGTGCAGAGTGCCGAGGCTGCCTACTACAGCGTGCAGGCGCAGAAGGTGGACCTGCAGCGCCAGATCCGTGAATGCGAGAACTCACTCTCGCTGCTCATCGCACAGCCCGCCCAGACCATCCAGCGCGGCACGTTCGCCACTCAGAGCCTGCCCACGGAACTCTCTACGGGCGTGGCCATCCAGATGCTCAACAACCGTGCCGACGTGCATGCCAACGAGATGGCACTGGCGCAGTGCTTCTACGATGTGCAGACGGCCCGCTCGCGCTTCTATCCCAACCTCACCGTCACCGGTACGGCTGCCTTCACCAACCAGCAGGGAACTGTCAATCCCGGCAAGTGGCTCCTCTCGGCAGTAGGAAGCCTGGTGCAGCCCATCTTCCAGCACGGACAGATTGTGGCTGGACTGAAGGTGGCCAAGGACAAGTACGAGCAGGCATACAACACCTGGCAGAACTCTGTGCTGAAAGCCGGCAACGAGGTGTCGAACGCCCTGGTCAGCTACAACTCATACGCTGAGAAGGCCGCCCTTGACGGCAAGCGCGTCGGTGTGCTCCGTCAGAACGTAGAGGACACCCGCAAGCTGATGGAGCAGTCGTCGAATACGACCTACCTGGAAGTTATCACCGCCCAGAGCAACCTGCTCAATGCCGAGATTTCAGAGGTCACCGATCAGTTCAACAAGATGCAGGCCGTCGTCACCCTCTATCAGGCACTCGGCGGCGGAGCCAAATAATGAGAAATGAGTAATGAGTAATTACTAATTTTTAATTGAATTAACAATGAACGAAATATCCCCTAAAGCTGAGATATCGCCCAAGGCGAAGATTGGCAACAACTGTAAGATATTCCCCTTCGTGTATATCGAGGACGACGTGGAGATTGGTGACAACTGCATCATCTTCCCCTTCGTCAGCATCTGCGACGGCTCGCGCATCGGTAAAGGCAACAAGATCCACCAGGGCTCCGTCATCTCAGCCCTGCCCCAGGACTTCAACTTCCGTGGTGCCAAGTCGTACGTCAAGATAGGCGACAACAACGTCATTCGTGAGAACGTGGTCATCAACCGTGGCACCCATCGCGACGGCTGTACCGTCATCGGCAACAACAACTTCCTCATGGAGGGTGCCCACATCAGCCACGACACCGTGGTGGGCGACTACTGCGTGTTCGGCTATGGCGTGAAGATTGCAGGCGACTGCGAGATTCACAACGGAGCCATCTTCTCCACCAGTGCCGTACAGAATGCCAACACCCGCGTGGGCAAGCTGGCGATGGTGCAGGCCGGCACCACCTTCTCGCAGGACATACCGCCCTACGTGGTGGCCGGAGGCAAGCCCATCGTCTACGGCGGACCCAACCACACGATGATGAACGAGGCAGGCATCGACGCTAAGGTGCAGAAGCATATCGCCAATGCCTACCGTCTGCTCTTCCACGGAAAGACGAGCACCTTTGATGTTATCAACCAGATACGCGACCAGGTGCCCGACAGCCCCGAGATCCGCACCATCCTCGAATTCCTCGAGTCCACTAAGCGAGGCATCATGTGCAAGTAAGCTCAATTAAACTCACACAAAGAGGCCCTGCCACGGATGGCAGGGCCTCTTTGTGCTGATTGTCTATATGAGCACTGTCTTATCTGAATAATTGGGAGGCATTCTTGTTCAGAATCATCTCTCGCAGCGGTGCCAGGTCTGGTTCTGTCGTAAGGTATTGCTTCATGCGCCGGAGGCTCTCAGTGAGCACCTGAGGGGCTACGTAGGGATAGTCGGAGCCATAAAGCAGGTGACTCGGCGTGGTGATGGTGAGCAGCATGCGGATGACCTCGGGCGAATGGGCACCAGCGAGGTCGTAGTAGAGGGCAGCGAGATTGGCATCGTAATCTATCACGCCCACCATCCTGTTCTTCTGCATCACGGGAGTCAGCGACTTCATGCGCGGAATGGCCAGCGGCAGGTAGGCACCGCAATGGGGCACCACCACCTTGATATTACTATAGCGAGCCAGCACGTTGCGGCTGATCATGTTCGCCACGGCGCGGGTGGTTTCCGACAGATACTCCTGCATGGCGAGCGGTGTCTGCTGCATCACCTGACGGTTCACCGGCTCCGGCCTGTGGGGATGTAGTATCACTACGGCCTTACGGTCATTGAGCACAGAGAACAGCGTGTCCAGTTCTGGAGTGCCCAGATATTGCCCCTGCACGTTCGTTGCCAACTTGATACCGTCTGCCTTCAGCGTGTCGAGGGCATAGATGGCCTCGCGGATAGCCGCATCCACATCGGGCAGAGGCAAGGCAGCACAGAACAGGAACCGTCCGGGATGCTCTTTCTTGAGACGGGCGGCAGCCTCATTTGTACGCCGCACCACCACGGCCGATGTAGGCTGCGGAGCAGCTAATGTCAGCACCGACGTCCCGATGCCCGCTTCATCCATCCAACGCAGATGCGCCTCAGTATCGTATTTCGGCAAGGGGAATCCCTCGTCAGTCAGCCGCCCCTCACTTTCAAGAGCCGACAAAAACTCAGGAGTGATGATGTGGCTATGCACATCTATCACGCCCTGAGCTATTGCTGTTGCTGCAATCATCAGCATAAATACAGTAGCCTTTAATCGGCTTAGAGGATTGATGGCGGCAGCAAATTCTTCATTCTTCATTCTTCATTCTTCATTTACTCCATCGAGTGCTCCCAGCCGCCACGGGTGTCGATGCCGGTGGCATCGGCCAGCTGTTCCAGTCGGGCCACCTCGTCGGCAGTCAGTACAATCTTGGCAGCCTCGGCAGCCTCGATGACGTGGCGCTCCTTCGTGGCTCCGATGATGGGCATCGTGCCCTTGGCGATGGCCCAGGCGATGCCGATCTGCGAGCATGAGGCACCGTACTTCTCGCCGATGGCCTTCATCTCGTTGGTCAGCGCCTCTAACTGCGGCAGCACGGGATTGTACTTCTGGCCGCGCTCACTCTCCTCGGGCAGCGGGTTCTCCTTATTATATTTGCCAGAGAGTGCGCCCTGCTCTAATACCATGTAGGCCCAGAACTCGATGCCGTTCTCCTTGCAATAGTCGAGCACGCCACCCTTCTCCGACGAGCGATAGAGCAATGAGAAGTGGTTCTGCACGGCAGAGACCTTGAATCCTGCCTTGCCAAGGATCTCATTAGCCCGCTGAATCTCCTTGATGTTATGGTTCGACACGCCCACGCGCTTCACCTTGCCCGACTGCAGCAGGGGAATCAGCCCCGGCGTCCAGCGCTCCACGTCCATCGGGTTGTGAATCCAGTAGATGTCGATATAGTCACAGCCCATGCGCTCAATCGAGGCATCAGCCATCTTTTCCACAGAATTATCAAACACCTCGGCTATCTGCGGCGTGAACTTTGTGGATATCTGTACCTGCTCACGCTTATAGTCCTTGGCCAACGAGCCGAGAATCTTCTCCGACTCGCCCATTCCGTAGGCCGTGGCCGTGTCCCACAGGCTCAGCCCTGCCTTCATAGCCGCATCGAATACGGGCTTCAGATTCTCCACGTCGGTCTTGCTGCCGAACACCTTGTCTCCACCAAATGCACCTGCGCCCCAGGCCCAGGTTCCTAATGCAATCTTACTCATAATCTATTTGCTTTAAAAATCTGCTGCAAAGGTACGGCAAAATCTGCACAGGTGTACTAACGAAATTACCGAAACATTTACCACTTTTACGGAATCCCGCAAACCGGCCGTTCGGCGATTTCACTTTTTCACGTCGCTGGGCTTGCACCCCATCTTAGCCTTGAACTTGGCGGAGAAATAGTCGGGCGACTCGAAGTTGAGGCGGTAGGCTATCTCCTTGACCGTCAAGTCGGTGGTGGAGAGCAGCTCCTTGGCACGCTGCAGCCTCAGCTCCTGCTGGTAGGTGGCGGGTGAGAGGCCGGTAAACTCCTTGAAGAGCTTGCGGAAGTTGCTGTAGCTGACACCCATCTCCTCGGCCACGCGCTGGATGGTGAGGTCGCTCTCCAGTGCCTGGCGGATGCGCAGGCGGGCACGGTTGATCATGTCCACCTGCTGCTGGTTCTTGCCCAGCTCGATGTTGCGCTCCAGGGAGTACATCTTGCCGATGAGGTGGTTGACGAGGCCCGCCATCACCTGCTGTGAGTAGGCGGCCTCCTCGACTGCCTGCTCATAGGCGGAGCGGTAGAGTTCCTCGATGATGGAGGAGTAGCCCACGTGGTAGACGGGCTTTTCGGGCGAGAGGAAGCCAGCCCGCACGCGGTCGTCCATGTTGCGGCCCCGGAATCCTATCCAGTAGCTCTTCCAGCCGGTATGCTCCAGGGGGTGGTAGGTGTGCCATTCGCCGGGAAAGAGCAGGAACATGTCGCCAGCCTTCAGCCTGACTTCCTGACAGTGGGCACTGCTGAACAGCCCCTCGCCCTCAGGGTTGTAAAGCAGCTGGTATTCGTTGAGTGTGCGGCCCTTCTCCACATTGAAGTAGTAGCCGTCGGCATGCCCCTTCGTGGGATAGGGGTCGCCAGGCGCTATCTCTTCGTAGCCTACAGTACTTACAGTAAGCCCCCAGAGTGCGTCGCGCTCGTTTGCCAGAAGATATTTACTCTTTTGCACTTTGTTATACTGTTATTGCGTTACTGCGTTATGACGTATGACGTTATGACGTTATAACGTTATTTCTTCGCAGGGAATCCAGAACCAGAAGGTAGACCCGTGGCCTTCGCCTTCGGAGGTGACACCTATCTCGCCGCCGCAGCGCTCGGCAATGGACTGGCAGATGGAGAGACCCAGGCCTGTGCCCTGCACGAAGTCGTTGAGCTTGACGAATCGCTCGAACACCTTGGGCTGCTTCTCTTTGGGAATGCCCGCGCCGGTGTCCTCGCAATAGAAGTAGAGTCCTGCCTTCGGCCCTGCACTGCCGATGCTGCGCTCTTCGGTGTGATAGCCCACCTTGATATGCCCCTGATGGGTGTACTTCACGGCGTTGGTGGTGAAGTTGGTGAGCACCTGCTGCACGCGGCCTTTGTCGAGCACGGTGCGGAAGGTGGTGTAGGGATTGTCCTTGACGAATTCCACGCCTGGCTCCTGTACGCGCTGCGCCAGCGTCTGGCAGATATCGTCGAACACCTGTGCGAAGTCCACTTCCTCTGGCTCTATGGCCAGTGCCTGTCCCATGGTTGATGCCTCGAGGATGTCGTTGATGAGTCGCAGCAGCATGTCGCAGTTGTTGCGTATGATGCGTATGAACTCCATGCGCTCCGATGGCTCGTCGATGACGGGCAGCAGGTCGGAGAATCCAACGATGGCATTCAGCGGCGTTCGTATCTCGTGGGTCATATTGGCCAGGAATGCCGACTTCATGCGCCCGGAGTCCTCGGCGCGTACCGTTTCCTCCTTGAGCTTCTGCTGGGCATCCATCAGGTCGGTGATGTTACGCATCACGCCGAACTGTCCGACGGAGCGCCCCTGCTTGTCGACAATGGGCATGCCGCTGATGGCGAACCAGGCGGGCTGCGGGTGGAAGGGCAGCTGCCGGAAATGGTGAATCACGTTGAAGGGCTTGCTCATGATGTCCTTGTCGGCCATGGCTGCCGTGGATTCTCCCTGCTCGTTGTTATCCATGTAGCCGACGTATTCGGTGAGGCTTATGGAGTGCTCCATCTTGCGCAGCGAGCGGGAGAAGTGGATCTGTCCATCCTTCAGGTTGGACCGCCACACGTACATATTGCTGTTCTCCAGCAGATAGTGTAGCTGGCTCTCGTAGGTATTCGACGCATCAGCCACCTGTCGCATCTCGCGGTCGTGGCGCAACTGTTCCAGATACATGATGCGCTCGTCGCTGATATCGCGGGCGGTGACGCTGTAATAGCGTATCTGCCCCTTCTCGTTGACGATGGGCTTGATGCGGAACTCGATGTACTTGTCGAGTCCTGCATCGGGGTAGCGCATGTGCTGGCAGACGTGGAACTCGCTGACGCGGTCGAAGTCGCGCTTCAACAGCGGCACGTCAAACAGGCAGGTGGAGCGGAAGTAGCGCTCGCCCACGCTGCCTTCCTCGAATCTGCTGAGCTGGCGCATCTTGTCGTTCAGGTCGAGGAGCTGGCCGTCAGGATTGTAGAACGACATGGCGATGAGGTTTGTCTTGAACATCTTGATGTACTTCTCGCCTGTCAGGTTAATCTGCTGCTCAGAGAGAATCTCGCGCGTGACGTTCTTCAGCGAGAACACCATACAGGCCGGCTTTCCCTCCTCCTTCTCGATGATGGCGTTGCCGTGCAGGTAGAGCCACTCGGGGGCTTCTACGGTGGCGGCATTCCAGCGGAGCTTGAAGTCGTGCTTGGCACCCTTCTTCTTCAGTTCGTCGATGTCCTCATAGAACGAACTCTGCCGCTCGGGAAGGATCCTGCTTACAAACTCCTCCTTGCTCATGCCCTTGTCGGGCAGCAGGTGGCCGTAGACGTTGGTCATCCGGTTGTCGTCCACGCCGCACTCTATGACGTGGTAGTCGCCCATGCCCAGTGCCTGCTGCATCATGTTGTTCAGGTCGGTGCTCTTGCGGGTGGCGGCCCTGACGCGCGAGCGGATGAGTCGGCTGAGGATGAAGCCCACCATGATGATGATGGCTGCTCCGATGATAACGAACAGGGCCATCGGCGAGGAGTCGTTATGCTGCCGCTCGGGGTGGAACCACTTGTCGCGAAGCCGTTCTATCTCGCCCGCCTGTTCCAGGCGCGCATACTCGTCGTCGATGAGGTCGACGAGATCCTTGTCGTAGCCGATGAAGCGCAGCTCGCCAGCCGGTATGTCGACGTCGTCAGTCACCAGCAGACTGTCGAGGCCGTACTCCTTGACTTTCCAGTTGATGGGCCGTTCGCCCCATAGGAAGTACTTGTACTTACCGTTGCGCACGCCTACCATGGCATCCCTCGGCGAGTGATACTCCATGGTGAACGCCGGCGTGGGGTCTTTCATCAGGATCTGCATCGGCACATAGTCGTTGTTCTTCACGATGATGGTATCGCCGCCACGCAGCTGGCTGATGCGGGTGAGCGGCTCGGTGCCCTTCCGCCTTACGCTCTTCACCCGGTAGAAGTGGGCCACGTTGCGCGTCATCACGTAGGGACGCTGCTTATAGTTGAACGACAGGGCGTGGATGAGGTCGGCCTCCCGTTTCTCGAACATCTCTACGGCCTGGTACCACTCCTTCATCACAAAGCGGTGAGGTATCTTCAGCCTGTGGAAGATAAGGTTGAGCAGGTCGATGTTATAGCCGTCGGGCTGGCCGTTGTCGTTGCTGAACTCAAAGGGAGGGAACTCCCAGTCGCTGATGATGGTGACCGGCTGTTCCGACGTGTACTCGTGGAGCTGCTGGGCATGGGCAGTGAATAGTGAACAGTGAATAGTGAATAGTATCGCTACCACTCTCACCATCCGCACTGCACTGCTGTCCCTCATTATTCTATATAGCTTCATCACTATTCACTTATCACTTATCACTTATCATTTATCACTTATTCCTCCCTCACTATCTCCTCAGCCCTGCAGGGTATAGCCACCCAGACGATGGTGCCCTTGCCGGGTTTCGATTTGATGTTGATACTGCCACCCATCTGCTGAACCAGCTCGTGGCAGATGCTCAGCCCCAGTCCCGAGCCGGTATTGGCACCCGTTGAAAAGCGCTCGAAGATGGTTGGCAGGAAGTCTTCGCGGATGCCCTCGCCAGTATCCTGCACGGCCATGACCAGGCGGTCGCCGATATAGTCGATGCGGGCCTTGACACTTCCCTGCGTAGTATGCTGGCAGGCATTGGAGATAATCTGTCCGAGGATGATGCTCGTGTTCTGGGCATCGATGTCTACCACCAGCTGCTGGTACGGGTTCTCCACCTGATAGTCCACTCCCGGCTGTCGCAGATTGTCCCAGCTGGAGGTGCATACCATGTCGAACTGCCGTGCGAACTCGGTGGGCTGTGGCTTTATCTCAATCATCTGCGCGTCGAGGCGCGAGAGGAAGAGGATGTTGTTGATGAGGTTGAGCAGGTTGCGCGAGTTCTCCTTGATCTGCTCGATGAACACGGCCTCGTCGGCGGTGGAGTGCTCCATCTGGAACAGCTCCGCGAATCCCACCACGGTGTTGAGCGGCGTGCGTATCTCGTAGCTCATGTTGCGCAGGAAGGCATTCTTCACCACCTCCACCTCCTGGGCCTTGGCCGTCTCCTTGGCCAGCTCGCCCTCGGTGTGCTTGATGTCGCTCACGTCGCGGCACATGCCGAAATACTCGTGCGCCGAGCCGTTGTCGCTGATGAGTGGCACGAAGTGGAACTGCAGGCAGAGGGGTATGCCGCTCTTCTGCCGCAAGGTTGTCTCGATGGTGGTGCCGATGGGTGCTACGGTGTGGTTGTCCATGCTGTTGAGCAGGCGCTGCGCGTCGTGCCTGTTCTTCTCGCTGACGAGTGCCAGTGCGCGCGTCTGGGTGAGGCGGTACTGCTCGTGGCCTATTTCGTTGTGGATGGTCAGCGTGTGGGTATTGGCCGAGTAGTTCACCATGCGTATTCCTCCCACCTTGAGCACGTAGTTGATGTTCTGTATGTAGCTGGTCACCTCCTCGTTGGCCTTGGTGAGCTGCCGCAGGTTCTCCTGCTTGCGGTTGTAGCTGTTGGCCACCTCGGTGACGTTGCGCCCAGTGCCGTAGATGCACAGCAGCCGGTGGTTCTGGTCGTAGATGGGCATCAGCTGCAGCTCGTAGTATAGCAGTCCGCGCTTGAGGTGCTTGTTGAGTGCCCGCTCGTCGTCGGGGGATTTGAAGATTTGCGTGAGGTGTATCGGCTCCAGCTTCTGCAGGTCGACATCGCCTTCGCCCAGCACATCGGCGATTGTGATTTTCTTGGCGATGATGGCATCCTTGCCTCCCTCGAAGGCGGCACCGGCCTTATGGTTCATGTCGGTGAGGATGCCGTTCTCGTCGTAGTAGCACATGTCGATCATGGCGGTGTTGAAGATGGCCTGGTAGCGCAGCATGGTGTCCTCGGCCTTCTGCTGCATGAGGCGCTCCACGGTGATGTCGCTGCGTGTGCCGATGATCACCGAGGGGTGCCCGTTCTTCTGACGGCGCAGCACGGACAGTGCGATGGTGAACTCGCGGTCCTCGCCGCCCTCGCTCTTGTCCTTGGCACGCAGGTCGAGGGTGACGTACTCCTTCTCGCGGCGCACCACCTGGTTGATGCACTCTGTGAGTTTCTCGAAGTCCTCGCGACGGTAGCGCTGCGAGAATTCCAGGATGGTGTAGTTGCGCACGGCGTTGCCGTGCTCGTCCATCCAGGTGAAGGTCTTGGTGGGGATGTCGTAAGTCCAGAAGCGCACATTACTCGTCTGAAGGATCAGCAGCAGTCGGGCGTTCTTCCTGAGCAGGTCTTTCGACACGCGTTTCTCCTGGATATGGAAGAAGAGGAAGTAGAGCAGCGAGAGGATGGCCATCGCCGCCAGTGCCCCTGCCAGCTTCCATATCCATGCGGGGATGCCCGACTCTGTGCGCTCGGGGTAGAACCACTTGTTCTGGATGGGCTGCAGCCGCTCCTCGCTGAGGAGCAGCGAGTAGACGCTGTCGATGTCGTCGAGCAGGGCCTGATTGTTCGACATGAACTTGTATTCGCCGTGGGGGATGTCGATGGGGGTAAGCTCCAGGTTGGCGGCCTGGTATTTCTGGATAAGCCACTTGAGCGACATCGTGTTCCACACGATTTCACAGTTGGGGTCGTTGATGGCCCGCTGTATGGCCTCCTTCATGTCGTCGTAGCCCTCGGCGTTTCCTCCCCATCCGCGGTCTACCATCAGGTGGTGGCTGAAGCTCCCTTCGTGTACTATGACATGGTGGCTGGCCAGGTCGTTGACGCTCTTCACTTTCGGTGTCACGCCCTTGTGGTGGGCCACGCTGTGGGTGAACAGGTTGAGCACCGACTTGCCGTAGCTGCAGAACTCGTCGTGGAAGTGGGCGTCCATGCCCATCATCAGGTCCGACTTGCCGTTCTTCAGGTCGAGCAGGGCCTCGCTGGTGGGCTTCAGCTTGATGATGAAGGGGATGTCGAGCCGCTTGCAGATGAGCCGTAGCAGGTCGATGTTATAGCCGTCGGGCTCGCCGTTGGCGTTGAGGAAGGTATAGGGCCACAAGTCCCATGCGTCCTCGTAGACCAGTGGATGTTCGGTGCTGAACACCGTCGTGCTGAACACCGTCGTGCTGTCGGCCGCACCGTCGGCCGCTGCCGGCAACGGGGCTAACAGTACGCAGTGAATGGTGAAGAGCGTCGCTATCACCCTCGCCATCCACGAAGCTTTATACCTTATTATATTATGTGGTCTCATCACATTTCCCAATTCTCAATTTTCAATTATCTCACACGGAATCCATATCCAGAAGGTGGAGCCTTTGCCCTCGCCCTCCGACGTCACGCCGATGCGCCCGCCGCAGCGTTCGGCGATAGCCTTGCATATCGACAGCCCCAGGCCGGTACCCTGAACGTAGTCGTTGAGCTTGACGAAACGCTCGAACACCTTCTGCTGGTCTTTCTCCGGGATGCCGGCGCCGGTATCCTCGCAGTAGATGTAGAGCCCGCCCGAGCGGTATTCGTAGCCCACCTTGATATGCCCCTCGTGGGTGTACTTCACGGCGTTAGTCACGAAGTTGGTGATTACCTGCTGTATGCGCCCGGGGTCGAGGGTGGTGAGCAGCCGCTGGCAGGGGTTGTCCTTGATGAAAGCCACGCCCGGTGTCTGTACGCGTTCCTCCATCGACACGCAGATTTCGTCGAAGGTCTTGGCGAAGTCCACTTGCCTCTCCTCGATCTTCACGCCGTCGGAGTCGAGTGTCGACACGGCCAGGATGTCGTTGATCAGCCGCAGCAGCATGTCGCAGTTGTTCATAATCACCTTCACTATCTCGTGCTTCTCCTCGGGTGTCTGCATCATGGGCAGCACGTCGGAGAATCCCACGATGGAGTTCAGCGGTGTGCGTATCTCGTGGGTCATGTTGGCCATGAACACCGACTTCATGTGCCCGGAGTCCTTGGCGCGCTCCGTCTCGCGCCTGAGCTGCTCCTGCTTCTCGATGAGCGGCGTCACGTTGCGTATGATGCCGTAGGTGCCGGCCATGGTGCCGTCCTCATTGTAGTAGGGCACGCTGTCGAAGATGTTCCACTGGTATTCCCTACCCTCGTGGAAGAAGGGGCGCGTCTTGCATATCCGCGTGGTGGCCCCCGCCTTGCGCACGTTCTCTGGATTCTTGTAGTAGCTGCGCATGTCTTCGTCGAAGAACTGCTCGGCCAGCTCGTCGAAGGTCATCTCGCGCTCGGCAGTGCTCAGGCCCTTGTGGAAGGTGATGGTGCGGTTGGCGAACGATGAGCGCCAGAACCTCATGTCGCAGCGCTCCATGAGGTACTGCAGCTCCGTCTCGTACTGCTGTATGGCCTCGCTCTGCCGGCGTATGTCGGCATCGTTCTGTTTGTTTCGCAGGTATAGCTCGCGCTCCTGGGTGATGTCGCGGATGGAGAAGGTGATGTACACCAGCTCGCCCCGCTCGTCGTGGATGGGGTGTACGCGCAGCTCCGTGTAGCAGTTCACGCCGCGCTCCACGACGACGCTCTTCGTGCAGAACCACAGCTCCTCCACCTTCCGGTGGTTGATCACTTCGCGGAAGGTGGGCATGTCGTAGAGCGTGTTGCCGTAGTAGTAGGGGTCGTTCTCCGACTGGAACTTCAGTATCTCGCGCATCTTCTGGTTGGCATTGAGCAGCTGTCCGTCCTTGTCGTAGAAGGCCAGGCCCACAATCGACTGCTCGAAGATTTTGCGGTATTTGTCGTTGAGCTGCTGTTCTTCCTCCTCCTGTATCAGTTCCTCCGTCCTGTCGGTGAGCGTGCAGAACAGGTTGGTAGGCACGCGCAGCTTGACGTTGGCATACTGTGCGATTCCCTGGTCGTGGATGTTGCGCCACTGGGGGGCCTCCGGCGTGCCAGCATTCCAGCGGAAGTTGCACGAGGCGGCCTTCTCGCCTTCCATCAGCCTGTGGATGAAGTCGATGTATCCCTCCCGGTCGTCGGGGTGTATATGGGTGAGGCTTTCCTCGTAGCTCATCCCCTTTTCGGTGAGGAAGTTGCCGTGCATGTTGTGCCCCTGGTGGTCGGCCAGCGAGAGTCGCAGCACGTAGTCGCCGCTCATGTTGAGCGTATGCTTCATGATGGTCGAGATCTCCTTGATGCGCTTTGAGTTGCGGTGGATGCGCAGATAGCTGATGCGGTTGATTCCCCAGCAAATGAAGAAAGCGATGACCATCATGAAGGTCATCAGCAGCGAGATGCTGTCGACGCTCCCTCCGAAGAGGCCTGCAAGCAGTATATGGGTCAGTATCTTCATGCGCGTATACCTAAACTATAAACTATAAACCATAAACTATAAACTATAAACCATAAACTATAAACTATAAGCCACAAACCATAATTCATACGATTATCTCCGACTTCTTCTCGATGCTGACAGCCTCGCAGGGTATGCTCAGATAGAAGCTGGTGCCCTTGCCCTCTTCCGACTGCAGCTCGATGGTGCCGCCCATCTGCTCTATCAGCTCCTCGACGATGGGCAGGTCGAGGCCTGAGCCGTACTGCTCGTTCTGCGAGTTGCGCACAAAGCGCTCGAACACGTGGGGCAGGTCGCTCTTGGCGATGCCGTGCCCCGTGTCCTCGATGGTGATCATCAGCTCACCGTGGCGGTATTCGTACTTCGCCCTCACAGCCCCCTCACTGACCATGCCTGCCGAGAAGGTGCATATCTTCTGGATCACCAGCCCCAGGTTCTCGCTGTCGATGCTGGTCACCAAGCTGCTGTATGGATTCTCCACCGACACCTTGATGCTGGCGTCCAGCGCACTCCACCCCATGTAGCACCAGCCGTCGAACATGGTGGCGAAGTCTGCCTCCTGGTAGTTGAACTCTATCATGTGGGCGTCGAGGCGCGAGATGAACAGGATGTCGTTGATCAGTCGGAGCAGCTCGCCGGTATTCTTCTTGATCTCCTCGGCGAAGATGGGCTCGTCCTCCTCGCTGTGCTCGTTCTTGAACAGCTCGGCGAAGCCCACCACGGCGTTCAGCGGCGTGCGCAGCTCGTAGCTCATGTTCAGCAGGAAGGTGTTCTTCAGCTTCTCCGTCTCCTGGGCCTTCTCCGTCTCCTCGCGCAGCTTGATTTCCGTGTAGGTCATCTCGGTGGCGTTGCGGCACATGCCGAAATAGTGGGTCAACGTGCCGTCGGCGCCGTAGATGGGCATCACGTTGAAGTTGAGGAACACGTCGCGGCCCTGCTTGTCGCGCATCAGCGTGCGCAGCGTAGTGTTGATGATGCCGGGGCGCCGGCGGTCCATCCTGCGGAAGAGACCCTTCGCCCGGCGGCGGTCTGCCTCCCTGATCATGGTGATGGCCCGCAGCTGCGGCAGGCTGTACTGCGTGGTGTTCAGGTCGCTGGAGATTTCCAGCGTGTGCGTGTCGGGGTTATAGTTCATCAGCCTCACGTCGCTCACCTTCAGCGAGTAGTTGATGTTCTGTATGTAGTCCCTGATGTTGCGCGTGGTCTTCTCCAGCAGGGCGGTGCTGGCCTTCTGGTGGTGGTTCGACTCCACCATGTCGGTCACGTTGCGCCCGGCGGTGAAGATGCCTATCAGCCGGCCGTCCTTGTCCTTGATGGTGCTCACGGCGGCCTCGTAGTAGAAGTTCATGTCGGGCACCGACTGCGGTATCAGTCCCTGCTCCTTCAGCTCCCTGGTGCTGGCCACGGTGGTGCTCTGCACGTTCTCGGTATTCCTGAAGTCGATGCCTCGGAAGGGGGGGATGTCGTTGATATGCGTATGGCGGGCGATGGCTTCCTTACGGTCGGGGATGCCGAAGGTCTCGCAGGCCTTCTCGTTGATGTCGCTGATGTAGCCGTCGGCATCGTAGTAGAGCATGTCCACGAGCGACGAGTTGAACACGGTGTGGAATCGCAGGTGCAGCCGCTCCGACTGCAGCGCCCTCACCCGCTTCTCCGTGACGTCCTTCTGCAGGCCGAGCAGCACCACGGCCTCGCCCTTGCCGCTGCGCCGCAGCACGGAGAGGTGGATCTCGTAGATGCGCTGCTGCTCGCCGCCCCCCTTGGGGGCCACGCCCTTCACGTAGATCACGTCCGACAGGTCCTCGCCGTTCATAATGGCCCCGATACGCCGGCGCATCTCGCTGAAGTCGTCGCGGTCGTAGGCCTGCGAGAAGTCGATGGGCAGCATGTCGCTACCGTCGCCCTGATGCGAGAAGAGCCTGAACACATTGCGCAGCTTGTGGTAGGTCCACAGCTGCGTGTCGTTGGAGTCCATGATGAGCGACAGCTGAACGTTGAGCCGCTCCGACTCCGTCCGCACTTCCTTCTCACGATAGTAGTACAGCCGGTTGTAGAAAATCATGACGAAGATGGAGATGAGCAGGCCTGCCACCAGATAGGCCATCATGTGAGGCATGTCAAAGGCTCTGATGATGTCTTCCTTCTGGGCAAAGGCCGCAGGCGGATACATCAAGAGTAATGCCAGACTGATGAGCTTAGTAATATAGGTCTTATGCGTCATTGACATCTTCGTCGTTGTAGTAATCAACCGCAAAGATAGTGAAAAGTGCCAAAACGGCAAAATATTTTTGCAAAAAAACGCAAATTAACCGCAAATATTTGGCGGTTTGCAATAAAAACACTACTTTTGTCCACAGAAAACAGCACTATTAAAATTATAAATGTTATGATCGACGTAAAGGAAACATTAAAGAAAAGCGAGGAGCGCATGGAGATGGCAGCCCTCTTCCTCGAAGAAGAGCTGAACCGCATCCGTGCCGGTCGCGCCAACGTGGCCATCCTCGACAGTGTGCGCGTGGACTCCTACGGCAGCAAGGTGCCCCTGAACCAGGTGGCCAACGTCAGTGTGCCCGATGCCCGCACCATCGCCATCAAGCCCTGGGACCGCAAAGAAATCCGGGCCATCGAGAAGGCCATCATGGACAGCGACGTGGGCATCACGCCCGAGAACAACGGCGAGGTGATCCGCCTGAACATCCCCCAGCCCACCGAGGAGCGCCGCCGCGACCTGGTGAAGCAGTGCAACAAGATTGCCGAGAAGGCCAAGGTGGAGGTGCGCAACGTGCGTGCCGACATCAAGGACAAGCTCAAGAAGGCCATCAAGGACGGGCTCTCCGAGGACAACGAGAAGGATGCCGAGCTGGAGCTGCAGAAGCTGCACGACAAGTACATCAAGAAGCTTGATGCTCTCATCGAGGCAAAGAACAAGGAGATCATGACGGTATAAGAGGTGAAAGGACTCGTCGTCAAGAATACTGGCAGCTGGTACACCGTCCGCACGGACGATGGCCAGCTGATTGATTCTAAGGTGAAGGGGAACTTCCGCCTGAAGGGCATCCGAAGCACCAACCCCGTGGCCGTGGGCGACCGCGTAGAGATTGTCACCAACCCCGAGGGCACGGCTCTCATCACCGAAATCTGCGAACGCCGCAACTACATCGTCCGCCGTTCGCAGAACCTCTCCAAGCAGAGCCATATCATTGCGGCCAACGTCGACCAGGCGCTGCTGCTGGTCACCGTCAGCCATCCGCAGACCTCCACCACCTTCATAGACCGCTTCCTGGCATCTGCAGAGGCCTATCGCGTGCCCGTCATCCTATTATTCAATAAGACCGACCTCTACGATGCCGACGAGCGACGCTACCTGCAGATGCTCGTCACGCTCTACGAGACTATTGGCTACGAGTGCCGCCAGATCTCGGCAGCCACGGGCGAGGGCGTAGAAGCATTGCGCCCGCTGCTCGAAGGACGCGTCACGCTGCTCAGCGGCAACAGCGGCGTGGGCAAGTCAACGCTCATCAACCGACTCGTGCCAGGCCTGAACCTGCGCACGGCTGAAATCTCCGACGCACACGACACGGGGCAGCACACCACCACCTTCTCCGAGATGATACCCCTCCCCTCTCCCCTCTCCCTTCTCCCCTCTTATCTCATCGACACCCCGGGCATCAAGGGCTTCGGAGCATTCGACATGGAGCCGGAGGAACTCACCAGCTATTTCCGCGAGATATTCCGATTCGCACACGACTGCCGCTTCTCCAACTGCATCCACACCCACGAGCCGGGCTGTGCCGTGCTGCGCTCCCTCGACGACCACTACATCGCCCAAAGCCGCTACCAGAGCTACCTCAGCATGCTCGGCGACAAGGACAGCTCGAAATACCGCGAGGCCTACTGATGCGGCCTCTCGGTATTTTTCTCTTAATCTATCGCGTACTAAGAAAATTCAGTTTGAGGGTGTCAGGGTGTACAAATGCCCTCTTTTTCAGAAATCCCATATTGTCATGAAGGACGATTTGGGTGACGCATCGCTGAAGTCTGGAAAACAAAGTGGGTCGGGATAGCGTTACCCCGGCCCAATTGCCGTGCGAGTGCAGCTTCGCGCTTTCCGTGATTCACTGGCGGATACAGATATAAACGAGTAAATGGGAACTTTATGACAGATTGATGAGGCATAAAGACTTCAAAAAACGTTCTTCCAAGAAGATTTTCTTCCGAAATGGGGGATAATAAGCGTATTTTTTGTACCTTTGTAGCGTAGTGGAAATATAAACCGACATCGTATGAGACAGACATTACAACTTGTATTATACGTAGCCGTGGCTACTGTCTTGGCGGCAGGCTGCACGGGCAAGCGTTCTCAGACTGCCAGGGAGAGTGACAGGCACCCACAGCCCACCGACACGCTCTACACCGCAGAGAAGGCGCTGATGGTCTATGACTACGAGCCGGAACGGGCCTTGCAGATCATCGACTCGGCGGTCATCGTGGGCAATGTGAGCGACTGGTGGGCCGACAAGCACCGCGCCCGCATCTACAGCCAGACCCGTGCGGGCAGCAGGCTCGACTCGCTGATGCACTGGACCGAGGGTACACGCTTCGACAGTGCCCGCGCCATCGGCGAACGGCTGTTGCTGCACGACAGTATCAAGAACAGTCTCGAGGGGCAGCAGGACGTGCTGGAGATGCTGGCCTACACGGCGCGACAGCAGAGCGACACCACGCTCTGGCTGCAGCGGTCGCGCCAGGTGGTGGATGTGTGCCGACGGCAAGGTGACGAGACCGAGGCCCTCCGTAATGAGGCCGAGGTGGGAGCGGCCCTCTGCCACCTGGGACAGCCCGACGAGGGCATGGCAGTGCTCGACAGCGTCATCGTCGCACTTAGCGACAGGCAGCCATTCAAGTTCAATGAGCTCGATGCCCTCATCATCGTCCTCCGCAAGATATCGGCACTGGACACGCAGGGACGGCAGGTGGAGACGCTGCCGCTGGCCCGCCGCCTGATAGCCCTGCTCGACGACTACGAACAGCACCCCGACCGCTATCACGACGGCTCCTACCGCGAGCCGCCAGCCGAGAAGCGCGAGGACTACATACGCTTCTACCGCACGCAGGCCGAGAACTTCGTGGCCAGCGCCTACGCCGCGCTGGGACAGACCGAAAACATGAAGGCCACCTTCGAGCGCTTGGAGAACATCGTCCGCGAGGCCGATACCCGCGAGCACCAGGCCCGCTACCGCGCACTGGAGCAGCAGATGGAGCGGCAAAAGGCAGAAGCACGTGCCGACCGCAACCAACTGCTGACCGTCATCTTCGCCATCCTATTCGCCGCCGCACTGGCAGCCCTCGCCTGGTACTGGCACCAGAAGCGCGTCATCAGCCGGAAGAACCGCGCCCTCGTCCGCCAGATAGAGGAAGCCATGAAATATAAGGAAATGTATATCAAGGTCATCCCACTCTTGAAACAGTCCACAGAACCCTCCGACCTCAGTACCCTCACCGACGAACAACTCTTCGACTATATCAATCACGTCATCGTCAGCGAGCAGCTCTACACCAACCCCAACTTCAGCCGTCAGACGCTGATAGAGCGCTTCCAGCTGTCGAAAGACCGCCTCGGCGCCGCTTTTTCACGTGGCAGCGAATATGCCAAACTGAGCGATTACATCGCCGAGCTGCGCCTGGAGCGTGCGGCAAGCCTGCTCATCGAAGAGCCGAACCTGACTATCACGCAGGTGGCGCAAGCCTGCGGCTTCAGCACCCTCCGCTACTTCACCGACCGCTTCAAGCACCGCTTCGGGATGACCCCCACCGACTTCCGAAAAGCCAAAAGATAGCCCGCCGGGCTTCCAATTTCGTCAAAAGCATTTCCAATCTTGTCCGAAAACACTTCCAATCTTGTCCGTGCTATTGCAGGCGCGGACTTTTTTACGTAACTTTGCGCACTAATTGAAGCGGTTTTTTCGGAAAACGTAGCGCTCTTTGAAGAAAAATGCGTAAATTTGCAGCGTCTCTCCCACGAAGGGGCTCCAACGCACCCTGCAGTGACTGAGGCACGACATATTGGAGATGGGCACCGGCGCATTGCCTCCTGGCTGTTTGAACTACCACTATCAAATCCTGACCAGCGGCAGATGAGAGAGGTGCCCTGCGGGTATGGTGTAACCGTCCCCGTTGGTGTGCTGAGGGACTCGTTCCCTCTCCACACCTTTACGGGAATCATAATATACCATCAATGATGCCACCGACGTGGGTATCAGACTCTGCAAGTTCTATCAGGAAGGCTGTGGTAGGCCGAAACAGTTGAACGGGCAGTAGTGTGATACCCCGTTTTTTTTTCGTATGCCGTTCAACGAGATAGAGATAGTCTGCAAACCCTTCGGTACTAACCATTTGGCTCTCCACTCGCCTCGCGCGTTCTTTGACTTACTGACACAAACGGATAAAAATCTCCGATATCCTTGGATATTTGGGGAAATAGTCGTAACTTTGCAGCGATTAAACGCAAGAAGATATGGCAACAACAGTTCTAACACCACAGATACAATTCGTCACCCTGGCAATCGGAGCCACGGCGAAACGAATGGGAATCTCTGCTACAGAACTCTACAACCGTCTAAACCGTCACAATCTAGTGAGAAGGTTGCTGATAGACTGTTATGACACGCTGCACACTGAGAGCATCGAGGGCGTGGCATGGAACGTGGAGCAAGCATTACGAAATTGGGACGCGAAGGAAGGAGGCGCGAGATGAAACAGACACTCTACCACGGCCCATACGTGAGCGTGCCGAATCCACTGACGGGCGTGGCCAACGACCAGGTCATCGATACCGTGGAAGACTATTATGCCGGTCGCATCACTGCCGAACAGGCTATCGGACAACTGCGGTTCGCCCAGCCTACTCATCAGATGTGCATCAGCCGACAGAGCATCGTCGACCGTTGCCTGCGTTTCATCACAACCGAGCAGGTTCAGCAGAAGGGAGGGATGCGATGAGAGACCAAGTACTTTGGCGCAAGACTGCCAGAATCGCCACGATGTTGGCCGAGCGTCTGGACATAGATGCAGAGCGGGCTCTCAATATTCTCTACAACTCCCGCACTTATGCCCTGCTCGACAATCCCGACAGCGGACTGCAACTGATGAGCGACAGTTACATATTGAACGACCTGTTGCGAGAACTGGAGGCATAGTCCTCCACAACCACCCCCACCGAGAGACTTTATCCGCCGAGACTGCCGCAGTGCAGCCCCGGCGGAATAATATCTCGGCGAATCCTTGGATGTTTCGCGGAAAAGTCGTAACTTTGCAGGCGATATGGGAGAGAAGCATCTATACATCATCAGTGGGCCGAACGGCGCAGGAAAGACGACGGCATCCTACAGCGTATTGCCAAAGATTCTGCATTGCAGGGAATATGTAAATGCCGATGAGATAGCGCGCGGCCTTTCGCCGTTCAACCCCGATACTACGAGGGCATCGACAATCTGTTCCGCATCTACATGCCGATGGTTGACACCTGGATAATGGTCGACAACAGCATCACCCCGCGCGACATCATTGCCACGGGCGGATGCAACCAGGAATTAGTGATTGGAAATGAAGTGAAATATAAGACAATGAAAGCATATGTCAAGTACTGAACACAAGCAGATGGTAGAGAAGATAACTCGCGGACTGGAGATTGCAGAACGCGAAATGCTCGAAGAAAAGGCCAGGAACAATGAGGATGTCATCGTGTGTGGCGATGACAATAAGATACGCCATATCCCGGCCAGGAATTTCCTCTGAACCGCTTAACCCGCATTGCAGTTGTATAAAAATTCAAAGTTAAACTATGTTATAGAATCCGT
>CAMHUC010000010.1 GCA_946188155.1 uncultured bacterium
AGGCCATCAAGGAATACTACGATGAAACGGGCATACAGATTGGTTTTAAGCCCGCCGGAGGCCTTAATTCGGTAATGGACGCACTGATATACTACACCATCGTAAAAGAAGTGCTTGGCGAGAAATGGCTGACGAATCAATGGTTCCGCATGGGCACATCACGATTGGCCAATATGCTTCTGAGCGAGGTGATTGGCGAAGAAGTGAAGTTCTTCTAAAGAATTTAATGAATAATTCGTGTTCAATTATACGATAATTATATGTTTATAAAACACGAATTACCATGATTTGAACACGAATTATTCACTAATCATAAATTACGCCGGATGACGTATTCGAGATAAGCGGTATAGGCATCCTGAAGTTCAGGCTTCACACATTCTGATATATAGCGCTTAGCATCCAAAGCAATCTCATCCATCTTCTGCCGCGCATACTCTATACCGCCTTGCCGCTTCGTGAACTCCACCAAAACCGCGATTTCATCGGCATTAATACTGCCTGCCTTCACCTTACGGGCCAACGCTTTCATGGGTTCAAAGTCGGAGTGATTGAGGGCATAAATAACCGGAAGAGTAAGTTTACCCTCGCGCATATCATTGCCCGTTGGCTTACCTATCTCGGAAGAGTCGAAATAGTCGAAGATATCATCACGAATCTGGAAAATCATGCCAAGATTATGTCCGAAGATTTTCGCCTGCTCAACATCCTCATCCGAAGCACCAACGGAGAGCGCGCCCATACTCGAACAGGTCTCGAAAAGCGAAGCCGTTTTCTGTCTAATCACTTGATAATAGGCATCTTCCGAAACATCTTGATTATTGATATTCTGAAGCTGTAGGATTTCTCCGGCAGCGAGTGTGCGTCCAAGCTCGGAAAGAAAATATAAAATTCTATGATTACGAGTGAACGACACATTCAGCAGACAAGTGGAGAGGATATAGTCACCCACCAGGACAGCCACCTTATTATTATAAGAGGCATTCAACGAAGGCACACCACGCCGCTCGCTGCTCTCATCAACCACATCATCGTGAACCAGACTGGCAGTATGAAGTAACTCCAGCGCAACAGCAGCATACTGTGTGACCTGCGATATCTCTCCATAGTTCTTCGCAGCAAGAAGAGTCAACATGGGTCGCATCTGTTTGCCTGTACGCTGGCGAATATGAGCCAAAGCGCTCGACAGCAGACCGTCACTATGCTCCAGGGTATCCTGAAACAATCGCCGAAACTCCTGTAAATCAGCCTCTATAGGTGCTTTAATGATTGATAAGTAATCCATCTCTGAAAGAATTTCGATACAAAATTAGTAAAAATCATTGGAATACGGATAATTTTTTGTAATTTTGAGCGGAAAATTAAGAAAGTTATGCAGAAATTATTCCTTTTAGACGCTTACGCGCTCATTTATCGCAGTTATTATGCGTTCATTAAGAACCCTCGTATCAACTCGAAAGGCCTCAATACCAGTGCCATCATGGGATTCCTGAACACCCTCAATGAGGTACTGACTAAAGAGAAGCCTACCCACATCGGCGTGGCCTTCGATCCCCACGGCCCCACCTTCCGCAGCGAGGCCTACCCCGAATATAAGGCCCAGCGCGAAGAGACACCCGAGGACATCCGCAAGGCCGTGCCCATCATTAAGGACCTGCTCCGTGCCTACCGCATACCTATCCTCCAGGCCGATGGCTACGAGGCTGACGACGTGATAGGCACCCTGGCCAAAAAGGCCGATTCCATCGGGGTAGAGACCTATATGCTGACGCCCGACAAGGACTACGGACAACTTGTAACAGACCATACACGCATCTATCGCCCCCGTCATGGAGGCGGCTACGAGGTGATGGGGCCAAAGGAGGTGTGCGAGAAATACGGCATTCCATCGACAGAATCGGTCATCGACCTCTTAGCACTCATGGGCGACTCAGCCGATAATTTCCCCGGCTGTCCTGGTGTCGGAGAAAAGACAGCCGTGAAACTGATCAACGAGTTCGGCAGCGTGTCGGCACTCATCGAGCGCTCGTCAGAAATCAAAGGCAAGCTCCGTGAAAAAGTGGAGCAGCATGTGGAGGACATCAAGATGAGTTACTTCCTCGCCACCATCAAGACCGACGTGCCCATCGAGCTGAACATGGAAAAGCTGAAACTCGTGGACCCCGATGAGGAAGAACTGGGCAAAATGCTCTCCGAACTGGAGATGAAATCGTTCGCCGACCGAGTTCTTAAAAAATCACAAAAGGTGCAAAAACCTGCTAATCAGCAGCTCGACCTCTTTGCAGAATTTCCGACCGACGGACAAGATTTGACGAAAAACACGAGTTTTGAGACCCTTAAAACGACGCCTCACGACTACAAACTCGTTGATAATGAGGAGGAAATGAGAAAACTTTGTGATTATTTTAGGACAAACGGAATTCTCAGTCTGGACACAGAGACCACCAGCACGTCACCTATCGATGCCGAATTGGTGGGTTTGAGCTTCGCCGTGAAGGAATTCGAGGCCTTCTACGTGCCTGTTCCTGCCAAACGTGAAGAAGCGTTGCGAATTGTTAATATCTTTAAAGAGGTGTATGAAGACCCCCGAATTCTGAAAATCGGGCAGAACCTGAAGTACGACCTCGAGGTGCTCGCCAACTACGGCATCGAGCTGAAGGGCGAGATGTGGGACACGATGATTGCCCACTACCTCATCCAGCCCGAGCTGCACCACAACATGGACTACATGGCCGAGATCTACCTCCACTACCAGACCATCCACATCGATGAACTCATCGGGCCGAAGGGCAAGAATCAGAAATCGATGCGCGACCTCTCCCCTACCGATATATATGAATATGCCGCCGAAGATGCCGACGTCACCCTGCGGCTGAAGAACAAGCTGGAGCAGGAACTGAAGAAGTTCGAGTGCGAAGAACTCTTCTATAAGATAGAGATGCCCCTGATGCCTGTATTAGCACAGATGGAGATGAACGGTGTGTGCCTCGACACGGAGTCGCTGAAGGAAACGTCAAAGGTTTTCACCGACAGGATGAACGAGATAGAGGCGCGTATCTATGAACTGGCAGGCGAGAAATTCAATATCGCCTCGCCAAAACAAGTAGGCGAGATTCTGTTCGATAAACTGAAAATCGTGGAGAAAGCCAAAAAGACCAAGACAGGCCAATACGTCACCTCGGAGGAAGTGCTCCAGCAGTTGAAGAACAAGCACGAAATCGTAGCCGACATCTTGGAACACAGAGGCTTGAAGAAACTCATCGGCACCTACATCGATGCCCTGCCGAAGCTGATTAATCCAAGAACAGGCCATATCCATACCTCCTTCAATCAGACCATCACCGCCACAGGGCGATTATCGAGCAGCGATCCCAATCTACAGAATATACCCATCCGTGGCGAGGACGGCAAGGAGATTCGCAAAGCCTTCATCCCAGAGCCAGGCTGTCTGTTCTTTTCAGCAGACTATAGCCAGATAGAACTGAGGGTGATGGCCCATCTGTCGAAGGATGAAGCGATGGTAGAGGTGTTCCGTGAAGGCAAAGACCTCCATGCGGCCACGGCGGCAAATATCTACAAGAAGCCGATAGAAGAGGTGACGCGCGACGAGCGCACGAAATCGAAGCGAGCCAACTTCGGCATCATCTACGGCATCACCGTGTTCGGCCTCGCCGAGCGGCTCGACATCCCCCGCGATGAAGCCAAGATGCTCATCGACGGCTATTTCCACACCTTCCCACAGGTGCATGACTACATGGAGCAATCGAAGGAGGTGGCTCGCCGTCAGGGCTACGTCACCACCCTCTTCGGCCGCCGCCGCTATCTGCCCGATATCAACAGCCATAACGCCACCGTCCGTGGATTCGCCGAGCGCAACGCCATCAATGCGCCCATCCAGGGCACCGCCGCCGACATCATCAAGGTAGCCATGATCCGCATCCATCAGCGCTTCAAGCAGGAGGGCATCCGCAGCAAGATGATCCTACAGGTGCATGACGAACTCAACTTCTCCGTCTATCCGGAGGAGAAAGAGGCCGTGAAGCGCATCGTGCTCGAGGAGATGCAGGGGGCCTTCCCCCTGGCCGTGCCCCTCGTAGCCGACAGCGGCTTCGGCGATAACTGGCTCGAGGCGCACTAAGGCCCTCCGTCCCGTAGACTGTGGTACTTCCGCAGTTTACTAAACGAAAGAAAAGAAAAAAGGAAAAAACCTATGGAAGAGAAGAAAGAGCCGACGAAATGGGAGAAATACGCCAAAGGCAAGAAGCCCTCCATGAAGCGGCGCTGTAGCCTCAACGACTACTGCGACCGCGGCATCTACATGATCACCATAGCCATCGAGGGGCGCAGGCCTCTATTGGGAAGGCTCGCAGGAGATACGCCTGAAGAGGCACACGTGGAGCTGTCGGCCTTCGGAGAGAGGGTGAAGGCATGCTGGATGGCGATACCGCAGTACTATCCTCAGATAGAGGTGGTGAAGCTATGCGTCATGCCGGATCATATCCATGGGATACTGTTTGTGCATGAAAGGATAGAGCGGCACCTGGGGCACGTCATCTGGGGCTTCAAGACGGGGTGCAGGAAGGCGGCAAGGGAGCTGGGGATGCTGCCTGATGTGACTGCGGAATTACCGCAGTATACTGAACAAGCCCCACAAAACACCTCCCATCCTCCCGTCCAGTATACTGCGGTATCTCCGCAGTCACCGCCGCAGTCATCTCCGCAGTCACCGCCGCAGTCATCAAGCTACAACCGCCACCACGGCATCCTATGGGAAGAGAATTACAACGACCGCATCCTGCGCGGCCGAGGACAATATGACCGCATGAAGGCCTACCTCGACGATAACCCGAAGCGCCTGCTCATCAAACGCCTACACCCCGAATACTTCACACAGCTCGGCACCATCACCGCCGCCGGCATCCCTATGCAGGCCATGGGCAACCGATTCCTGCTCGACAACCCCGTGAAGATACAGATACAGTGCTCGCGGAGGATGACCCAAGAAGAGATAGAACACTATAAGGAAGCCATCCTCCAAAGGGCCAAGAAAGAGGGTGCCATCGTGGTGTCGCCATGCATCAGCCCTGGGGAGCAACAGACGGCTACTGCCTCAATGGCTGCCGGCATCCCGCTGATCGTGCTTCTGCTCAATGGCCTTCCTCCCCTATTCAAGCCTCAGCCCCGCTATCTCAAAGCCTGCGAAGAAGGCCGGCTATTGATGCTGGCCCCCTTCCCCTATCAGAACGAGAAACTGGAGAATATGCGCCAGCGATGCCTTCAGCTCAACGCATACGCGACAGATATCTGTAAGGACGATTAGCCAATCCGGCTATTCAGCTCATCAAGCAATCGACCGGCATCGACATCCATCGAACGGATGTCGATATTGATGACGGAACGGGAGACGATAAGGCCATCCATCCACAGTATGAATCGGCGCCACGGGCTGGACACTTGCTGACGATAGGTCTCGTAATCCCTCAATACGATGTAATAGGTGGTATGACCCTTGTAGGTATAGGGCACAAAGGCCTCGATGCGCTGCCAGGGCAGGATGCAGTAGGCTCCCCAGGAGGGATGATACGCATGCAGACTATCAGCCGTCAGCACCAACGCAGGCTGATGCCGGATGACGCACTTCCAGAACTGCCTGAGGTAGATACAGTTGACCAGCAAAAGCACCAGAGCACCAAAATAAACGACTGCCAGAACGAAATACCACACGCCATCAACATGGCGAGGCTGCTTCTCCAGCAAGAGGGGAATCAGTAGAAAATAGCCTAAACTCAGGAGAAAAATGGATATGGCGGTAAAGGTCACTCTGCCTTTCCGAAAGAATACTTCTTGCATAACTTTCTACTTGACTCGCCAGACATTAAGAATGATGCCCTTGAACTGCTGAGAGAACTCTGGGGCACAGACGAAGAGGGCATTGTTGAGCCAAGCATAGCGGCTGTCGGCAGGAGCCTCAAACTGAGGGGCTGCCTTGAAGTAGAAGGAGGGATTGCCCAGGGCATCCTTGCCGTCGTAGATGATGCCCCGGTTGCGGACGTGGATATACACACCGTCGTCAGTGCGGATGCTGTAGATGGCCTCCAGTTCCGTACGGTGCTGCGCCTTATTCACAAGCTGATAATCGGCCCCGCCGTTGACGATGGTGCCCTTGATGGCAGGCCCCTCGAAGGTGCCGCCAGTGATGGGGATGACGATGCGCTCGCCGTGCTGCGTCTCCCCTACCCTATACGTTTCGCCGAGCGTCACCTTCAGCTGAAGGGCGAACTCCAGCTGCGGGGTCTCCTTAGGCTCGATAATCTGAGCGCCGGCAGTGAGGACAGAAGCCAGCAGGAGAATGGTTGATAATAGCCGTTTCTTCATATTTATCTTTGTATTTGAATGATTTGTGGGCACAAAGATAGGCATTTTCCCGAATAAATTTGGATATTTGCCCGCGAAATCGTACCTTTGCAGCGAAATTTAAACGTTTAAAGAAGAAAAATGGCATTAAAATGTGGTATTGTGGGACTGCCGAACGTAGGCAAGTCCACACTGTTTAATTGCTTGTCGAGCGCGAAGGCTCAGGCAGCAAACTTTCCTTTCTGTACGATTGAGCCTAACGTGGGCGTGATTACCGTTCCCGATGAGCGGCTGACGAAGCTGGCCGAGATTGTGCATCCGGGCCGTATCGTGCCTGCTACCTGTGAGATTGTAGACATCGCCGGCCTCGTGAAAGGAGCTTCGAAGGGTGAAGGCCTTGGAAATAAGTTCTTAGGAAATATCCGCGAGACGGATGCCATCATCCACGTGCTCCGCTGCTTTGAGGATGAGAACATCACCCACGTAGACGGCACCATCGACCCCATCCGCGACAAGGAGATCATCGACACCGAGCTTCAGCTGAAGGACCTGGAGACCATCGAGGGCCGTCTGGCCAAGACCGAGAAGGCCGCTGCCGCCGGCAATAAGGAGGCGAAGGTGGAGGTGACGGTGCTGAAGGCCTACAAGGAGGTGCTCGATCAGGGCAAGAACGCCCGCATCGTGGAGTTCGAGAGCAAGGAGGAGCAGGACTGCGCCCGCAACCTCTTCCTGCTGACCTCGAAGCCCGTGCTCTACGTGTGCAATGTCGGCGAGGCCGATGCCAAGAGCGGCAACGACTTCACGAAGAAGGTGGAGGCACTGGCCCAGGAGGAAGGTGCCGAGACGATGATCATCGCCGCCAAGACAGAGGAGGACATCGCCGAGCTGGAGTCGTACGAGGACAAGCAGATGTTCCTCGAGGAGCTGGGCCTGGAGGAGAGCGGCGTGAACCGCCTCATCAAGAAGGCCTACGCCCTGCTGAACCTCGAGACGTTCATCACCGCGGGCGAGATGGAGGTGAAGGCCTGGACGTATAAGAAAGGCTGGAAGGCCCCGCAGTGCGCCGGCGTCATCCACACCGACTTCGAAAAGGGCTTCATCCGCGCTGAGGTCATCAAGTACGACGACTACATCCACTACGGTTCCGAGGCCGCCGTCCGCGAGGCCGGCCGTCTGGCCGTCGAGGGCAAGGACTACGTCGTTCAGGACGGCGACATCATGCACTTCCGCTTCAACGTGTAATGTATAGGCTCCTCGCCCTCTGTTGGCTGTACTGCGGCGTTGCCGCAGCCTTCGCTCAATGTCCTGAATCGAAACTGCAGATAGAGCGTCTGCCCAATCTGCAGATTCCCCGCGCCGACCCCTCCGTGTTTGTGGTCAATGGCGAGCCGACAGTGGTGGGAGGTCATACTGACGGCTTTGTGCCAACGGCCACGGCCGAATACTACAGTGACGGCGAGTGGCATCTATTGGAGACAGTCTATCCGCACGACCACGGCTTCAGTGTGCCACTACGCTCAGGACAGGTGCTCATAGGTAGCGGCCACAGCGAACCGCTTGGCATCGGCCACATCTTCTCTGTCGAAATGTACGACCCCGCCCGCCATACCTTCCGGGGCTTCGGCTGCTTAGACCGCAAGCGGTGCTTCGCCACGGGCTTAGAACAGGACAGCGGACGGGTCGTCATCACGGGCAACTGGTTCAACGGCGACGGCATAGAGCAATTCGACGGGCAGAAGTACTTCACGCATGTGAAGGATGTGTCGCAGCCGCGGGCTTGTCCCTTTGTCTTCCCTATTGCCGCTGGCGACGCCTTCATCTTCGGCAATATGGACTATCACGCCGATGCCTTCGACACCGTCATCGTTGACCGTCTGCGGGGCGAACCGCTGCACGTACCGCTGTTCGACGAGTGGAAGCCGCTAAGATACCTGGCAGAGACGCACGCCGAAGACTGTCACATCGGCAACCGAGTCTATCTGATTCCCGTTATCAACAGCGACGGACAGGTGGCCGTCTGCCGCGTCGACTCCACAGGCTTCTCGCTGCTGCCTACAGCCGGCCAAGTACCCATGACGTATCAGGGCGGCGCCATCAACTATTATCACAGTTTCTACACAGACCGCCAGGCGCGCCGAGCCTATCTCTTCGGCTACGGCAGCGAGGACGGTCGGCTGTTTGTGCTCGCCGTCGGCTACGACACCACGCCGGCCTCCCTGACGCTGTACTACACCGACCCGATGGAGCCCCGCGTCTGGACTCACCCCGTGCTGACACCCGACGGCAACCTCCTGATTGCCGGGGGCGCAAAGGTCAACGCTGACGGCACCGTGGATAATTTCGAACCCGTGGCCACCACGCTGTTACTGTCTTTTGACAGACCGCAAGCCGCAAACCAACCAACGACGGTTTGGCTATGGGTATTGTTAGCTGTATTGCTGTTGTTGGCAACCGCCGTTACAGTACATTTCTGGCAACGGAAGCCTCTGCCTGTCGAAGAAGATGAAAATGTGGCCGATTCCGTCGAGGATTCTGCCGCCGACGAGGCACTTCTGCAGCGCATCTGCCAACTGATGGACGAAGATCGCCCCTTCCTGAACAGCGAACTGAAGATTGCTGACCTGGCCACCTCGCTGGGAACCAACGTCACATACATCTCCAACTGCATCAACAGCCAGAAAGGCTGTTCGTTCATACAGTTCGTCAACGGCTACCGTATTGACTACGCCAAACAATTACTGCGAAAACATCCCGACAAGAAAATTTTCGAGGTTTGGGCGGCCTCAGGCTTTGCCAACGAAACCTCGTTCTTCCGCACCTTCAGGGCCCTGACGGGCATGACTCCCAGCGAGTGGCGCGCCAAAATCGACTGACAATACCTATATTGTTAGTCGGTTTATTGGTATTGTAAGTCCTACTTTCCACGTTTGTTGTATCTTTGCAGACAAACCTCAAATAACAACAAACGTATGAAGAAAACTCTACTTTCATTAGCGCTCCTGCTGACGGTCATGACCGCAGCGGCGCAAGACGACGGCATGTTCTACTATGCCTACGACGATGCCACCCAAACGGCAACCGTGACTTATTACAAAACAGCTGACGGCAGCAAAAAAGGCGGCACCTACACTGGCGACGTGGTCATCCCCGCCAAGGCTCCCAACGGCTATGCCGTGACCACCATCGGCGAAGATGCTTTTCGGAACAGCAACACGATGACGTCGCTCACCATCCCCGCCACCATCGACAGCATCGGCAGCCGCCCGTTTGAGAACTGTGATGCCAAGCTGAAGAAGATTACCATCGAGGACAGCGACAAGAAACTGCACTGCCATATCTGGGAGGTGTATCCCTATGGCATACGCCCTGTGTTCGGCACGGATGTGGACGTAGAGGAAGTCTACATTGGTCGCACCTACTCCGATTATGTGGAGCGTGGAGGGATTGAAGTGGCAGGACAATACACCATTTCCGTCATCTACAGCAACGAATACGTAAAGAAAGTCACCCTGGGTAACGTCTATCAGGAAGTGCCCGACGGTCTCTGCTACGGCTGCGAATCCCTACAGTCCATCAGCCTGCCCTCCAAAGTCAAGCGCGTAGGCAAAGAGGCTTTCAGCCGCTGTGAGTCACTGGCTAATATCAGTCTCCCCTCAGCCGTAGAGTCTATTGGCGAAGAGGCTTTCTATCGTTGCAACGTGCTGAAAGACATCACCTTGCCTTCATCTCTTCAGTTCATCGGCGGTAGCGCCTTCGCAAAATGCACAGAGCTTGGCCCTGTGTTTACCATCCCTGCCTCGGTAGACAGCATCGGGGCCAGCATCCTCGACGAATGTCCTCAGCTGAAGCGCATCAACATTCCCTACAGCAATAATCCGCTGAAGTACACATGCCCCAGCCAGTTCACCAACTCGCTGCGCGCCGCGGCTATCGACACGCTCTACATGGACCGCTACATCGACGGAGCTTTCAGCGACAACCGCACCATCAAGACGCTCTATGTAGGGCCTCACGTGACGGCCATCAAGAACGAGATCTTCTCCAACTGCTACAACATGACTGAGGTGTATAGCCTCAACCCCGTGCCTCCCACCTGCGAGGGTGCCAGCGTGTTCTACTCTGGCACGAAGAGCGAGGGCCGCCTCCACGTGCCCACGGGCAGTCTGGAAGCCTACAAGGCCGCCTTCGTCTGGCAGGACTTTTTCAACATCGACGAGCAGGATGCTGCCGTCATGGGTATTGAGGGTAAGAAAGCCGGCAACAGCACCGTTACAGCCTCCTATACCCTCGGCGGACAGCGCACCACCGGCACTCAGCGCGGCCTCGTCATCCAGCGCATGAGCGACGGCACCACGCGCAAAGTGCTTGTCAACCCCTGACTGGAATGTGACAAAATAGCTGCTATTGAAAAAACGAGGCCCAATGTTTTGCGGGTCTCGTTTTTTTGTTGTACCTTTGTGCCCATATTTAACACCAGTAAGGATATGGCAGCAGAAGAACAAGAAAGGGGCTACGCCCTGCTGAACCTGGAGACCTTCACCACCGCCGGCGAGATGGAGGTGAAGGCCTGGACGTATAAGAAAGGCTGGAAGGCCCCGCAGTGCGCCGGCGTCATCCATACCGACTTCGACAATGTATAATTTCACGACTTATAATAAATTATGAACAAGACACTATTTTTCGCTTTCGCGCTGTCCTTTGCTTTGACAACAGCCGCGCAACAGTCACCAGAGCGGTTCAGCGTTGCCACGCTGAACGTCGCTGGAATGCCACAGAAAATACTCGTGTTCAACGTCAATGCCAAGGGTCCTGGGAGTGCTGGCAGTGTACATATCGGGCAGTATCTGGCTGAACGGCAGTACGACATGATCTTCACCCAGGAGGACTTCAACTATCACGACGAACTGACCCTCTTGCTCAAAAAAGACTACCAGATTGACACCTGGACGGGCAACGTGGGAATCGAAGGACACGACATCGACTTCCTGCACCCACAGAACCACCGCTTCAAGTGCGACGGGCTGGGAGCCTGTATAAAAAAAGACATCACCGTCGGGTCGGTCAGTCGCACGCACTGGAAAACCTACTTCGGCAAGTTCAGCCACGCTCTCGACGAGATGGTGACCAAGGGCTTCCGCCGCTATGACCTCACCCTCGCCTCTGGCCGTCAGCTGGTGGTCTACAACATGCACATGGATGCCAGCGACAGAAACGACGTGTACGACGGCATAGATCATAAGGACCGTCACGCTCGTCTCGGAGAGTGGATTCAGCTGCGCGACGACATCATGGAGCGGCTCGATGATCGCCCTGTCATCGTTGTCGGCGACTTAAACAGCTTCTACACTCGCGACAGCATCCAGTCCAACTTCATAGAGGCCATCAATGCCACAGGCAGAGCCAAGGCCACCGATGTATGGGTAGAATTGGAGCGCAAAGGACTGTATCCCGAACTGCGCGAGATCACTGCCGGCAAGGAAAGGGAGGAATACGAAGAGGATGGCGAGAAATTCGACAAAATCATCTACATCAACCCCACCAACGGCCAGCAACTGAAGGCCGTCTCCTTCAAGTGCGACACCGAGGACTTTCAGTACGACGGCAAGCCCCTGAGCGACCACGATCCCGTGAGTGCCGTATTCGAGTGGGTTGGCAGCGGCAATGTGTCGGGGGTCGAGACATTGTCCATCTCACAGCCTGGCACCGACAGTAACACCAGCGGCGAGCTCTACGACCTGAGCGGCCGTCGCGCCAACGGAACGAGTGCCAAGGGCCTCTTCATCGAGAAAAACGAAAAAGGAACCTACAAACGAATCGTAAAATAATACAGCGCTATGAAGAAAAAGATATCCACACTGCTCATACTGGCCGCCATGACCACGGCAGCCAGCGCACAAAGTGCTGAATACAAGATACTGGCCGAACGCGACACTACCATCAAGGCTGAGTATTCAGGCTTCAATTTCGGCACACGCGACATCCACCACATCCTCTACGAGTATCCCTCGAAAGACCCACAGGGCAAGACCGTCACCATCAGCGGCGTCGTATGGGTGCCTAAGAACATCTACGACGGCACAGACCCCTGCGACGGCGTGCTGCTCTACAACCACTACGCCCACGCCACGAGTGCAGCCACGCCTTCGGTGGCTGGCGAATTGGGAGCCAACGGCTTCCTGGCCAGTCCGCTGAAGCCAAACTACGTGCTCGTGATGAGCGACTACGTGGGCTTCGGCTCCAGTGCCGACCGTCCACAGGCCTTCCTCTGCGGCGACGTTAACGCCCGCAACTCCCTCGACGGCCTGGTGGCTGCCCGCCAGCTGATGAGCGACCGCCAGATTCCTCAGGGCAAATACCTCTTCAACCTGGGCTACTCTATAGGTGGCACAGATGCTATGTTCGCTGCCAAACTATGCGACAAGGAGTATAAGCAGAAGGGCATCACCTTCACCAAGACCTTCTCAGGCGGCGCGCCGCTTGATTCCGAGAAGATGTATTCCGAGATGATCGAGATACAGCATAACCCCTACCCTGTCGGCATCATAATGGCACTCGTGGCACTCAACGAGAACTACCAGCTGGGCATCGACTACCAGAAGATGTTCCGTGAGCCACTGGCCTCGCACGTCAAGGAGTGGATTCTCGACAAGAAGTACAGCGCTACTGAAATAAACAATTTCATCACCGCCGACAGCATGAAACACTTCCTGCAGCCCGAATTTCTCGATCTGGAGAGCGAGGCCACACAGGTGATCACCAGGAAGATGAAGGAGCTGAGCCTGATGGACGACTGGGAGCCCGACACACTACAGAACTACTTCCTGCTGCATGGCCGTCACGACGACTATGTGCCCATACAGTCAGGACGCTGCATCATCCCCTGGATGAAGCAGAAAGGCTTCACCCCAAGCTTAATACCTGGCAAGACCTCGCTGCAGACTAACAACGTGGTGTTCAAGCTCGACCACAATTTGATGGGAGCCGTCTGGTTCATACAGACCGCTGCTGCCATCCAGCTGTGGCCTGTGGTATACTATGAGGGCGAGCAGAACCGCTACTTCCGTGCCATAGTGAAAAATCTGAACCTGATGAGGGTTATCCAGATACTGGAAGCCCTGGGCATCGACCTGCGCAAGTCGGTTGGCGGGCAAGGCTCGGGCAGTACCAACCTCTTTGAGGTACTGACCAAGTTCACCGACACACTGGCCAAGGTAAACCTGACCGTCACCGACCTGCTGGAGATGCTCGATGACAGCGGCATCACCACCGCCGACCTCGTGGAGGCCATTGCCTACTTCACCACAAAGCCCGACGCAGATGACGACGAGACAACTGCCAGCTCTGCACGCCTGATGACCCTCGGCGACGACATGGACTCGCCTGCCGCCCTGCTCCGACACTATGAGCAGACACTGGCCGCCTGGCTGATGATGGGTGGTATCAATGTGGAGTACAACAAGTGGGGATGGAGAAAATAGTAAATCATGATGATGAATATACTGAACTATATCGTATGGAATCCGGACCTGGAGGCCTTCCATCTGGGGCCGCTTTCCATACGCTGGTACGGGCTGATGTGGATTATCGGCCTGGCACTGGCCTATTTCGTGGTGCAGCGGCTCTATAAGGAGCAGAAGATCAAGGACGAGCTCTTCGACCCGCTCTTCCTCTACTGCTTTGTAGGCATCCTGCTCGGTGCGCGTCTGGGCCACTGCATCTTCTACCAGCCCGACTACTTCCTGACATCGTGGAAAGGCTTCGTGGAGATGCTCCTGCCCATACACTTCATGCCCGACGGCGGCTGGAAGCTGACGGGCTATGCCGGACTGGCCTCCCACGGCGGCACACTGGGCCTGATGATAGCCCTCTGGCTCTACGTGAAGAAAACGAAGCTGAGCATCTGGACAGTACTCGACAACATAGCCATCGCCACCGGCACCACGGCCACCTTCATCCGCTTAGGCAACCTGATGAACTCTGAGATCATCGGCAAGGTGACCGACGTGCCCTGGGCCTTCATCTTCGAGAAGGTGGATGCCGCGCCGCGCCATCCCGGACAGCTCTACGAGGCCATCGCCTACGCCATACTGTTTATCATTATGTGGGTGCTCCACAAGCGTATGCCGGAGAAGATAGGCACCGGCTGGTATTTCGGCTTCTGCCTGACCTACATCTTCACCTTCCGCTTCTTCATCGAGTACACCAAGGAGATACAGGAAGCCTTCGAGGCCTCGCTGCCGATAGACATGGGCCAGATACTGTCGATACCGTTCGTCATACTCGGCGTGTATTGCATGGTGAAGGCTAAGAAACAAGTATAAACCGAACAAAAAAATCGTCTCACTTACCTGAGACGATTTTTTTGATTTCATTCAGCTTGTTCAGCGCCTCGAGGGGCGTGAGATTGTTCACGTCGAGGCCCAGGATCTCATCGCGCACTTGGCAGAGTACTGGGTCGTCGAGCTGGAAGAACGACAGCTGCATGCCTTCGCGAGAAGCGGCGATTTCCGCCGTGGGCTTACCCGCCGAGCCCACCTGCGCATTCTCTGCCTCCAGCTGCTTCAGAATCACGTTGGCGCGCTTCACGATGCTTCGCGGCATACCTGCAATCTCGGCCACGTGGATACCGAAGCTGTGCTCGCTCCCACCCTTTTCGAGTTTTCGCAGGAAGATCACCTTGCCGTCCACCTCCTTCACCGATACGTTATAGTTCTTGATACGCGAGAAATTTTTTTCCATCTCGTTCAGCTCGTGATAGTGGGTGGCGAAGAGCGTGCGGGGGTGGCCCTTGGCGTTCTCGTGCAGATACTCCACAATAGCCCAGGCGATGGAGATGCCGTCGTAGGTACTCGTGCCGCGGCCCAGCTCATCGAAGAGCACCAGGGAGCGGCTGCTGACGTTGTTGAGGATGTTCGAGGCCTCGGTCATCTCCACCATAAAGGTGGACTCTCCCAACGAGATGTTATCGCTCGCGCCCACACGGGTGAATATTTTGTCCACCAGACCGATTCTCGCGGCCTCTGCGGGCACGAAGCAGCCTATCTGGGCCATCAGTACTATCAGTGCCGTTTGGCGCAGCAGAGCCGACTTTCCGGCCATATTCGGGCCGGTGATGATGATGATCTGCTGCCGCTCGTTGTCGAGCAGGATGTCGTTGGGCACATAGCGCTCGCCCAGGGGCAGTTCCTGCTCGATGACGGGGTGGCGGCCCTGCTTGATGTCGATCACCTCCGAGGAGTCGATCACGGGCCGTATGTAGCCGTTCTCCTCGGCCGTCTTGGCGAAGCTCAGCAGGCAGTCGAGCCGGGCGATGATGTTGGCATTGATCTGTATCTGCGGGATAAACTCCTGCATCGACATCACCAGGTCGTTGAAGAGCTTGGCCTCAAGGCTCAGGATCTTGTCCTCCGCGCCCAGTATCTTCTCCTCATACTCCTTCAGCTCCTGGGTGATGTAGCGCTCGGCCTGTGCCAGTGTCTGCTTGCGCACCCACTCCGGGGGCACCTGGTTCTTATACGTATTGCGCACCTCGAGATAGTAGCCGAACACGTTGTTGTAGCCTATCTTCAGCGAGGCGATGCCCGTCTGCTGGGCCTCGCGCTCCTGAATCTTCAGCAGGTAGTCCTTGCCGCTGTAGGCTATCTGTCGCAGCTCGTCCAGCTCGGGGCTCACGCCGTCGCATATCACCCCACCCTTCGCTACGAGCTGTGGCGGGTCGTTGTGTATCTCCTTCTCAATCCTGTCGCGCAGACTCTCGCAGAGGTTCAGCTGCTCCCCCACCCTCTTCAGGGCGTCGTTGCCGGCGTAGAGGCAGGCCGTCTTGATGGGCTGGATGGCCTGCAGGGCTGTCTTCAGCTGCACCACCTCGCGCGGCGACACGCGCCCCACGGCCACCTTCGAGATGATGCGCTCCAGGTCGCCGATGCGGTGCAGCTGGTCGTCGATGCACTGTCGGAACTCGGGCTCCCGGTAGTAGTACTCCACCACGTCGAGCCGCTGCTTGATGGGGTTCTCATCCTTCAGGGGGAACACGAGCCAGCGGCGCAGCAGCCGGCCGCCCATGGGCGACACCGTGCGGTCTATCACGTCGAGCAGGCTCTTGCCGTCGTCCTGCATCGGGTGTACCAGCTCCAGGCTGCGAATGGTGAACTTGTCCAGGCGCACGTACTTGTCCTCCTCGATGCGCGAGATGCTTGTGATGTGGCCTATCTGCGTGTGCTGCGTCTGCTCCAGGTATTGCAGGATGGCCCCGGCGGCGATGGTGCCGTTCAGCAGATGGTCCACGCCGAAGCCCTTCAGGTTCTTCACGCGGAAGTGCTTCAGCAGCTTCGTCTTGGCCGTCTGCTCGGTGAACACCCAGTCGTCGAGCAGGAAGGTGAAGTAGCGGTTGCCGAAGCGCTGCTCGAAGTCCTGCTTCCTGTTGCGCTCGTGCAGTATCTCCTTCGGCGCGAAGTTGCCTAAAAGTTTCTCCACGTAGTCGTAGGTGCCCTCGCCCGTCAGGAACTCTCCGGTGGAGATGTCGAGGAAGGCCACGCCGCAGGCCGACTTGCCGAAGTGTACGGCTGCCAGGAAGTTGTTCTCCTTGTAGTTCAGCACGTTGTCGGAGAGGGCCACGCCAGGCGTCACCAGCTCGGTGATGCCTCGCTTGACGAGCTTCTTGGTCAGCTTGGGGTCCTCCAGCTGGTCGCAGATGGCCACGCGCTTGCCGGCGCGGATGAGCTTGGGCAGGTAGGTGTCCAGGGCGTGGTGGGGGAATCCGGCCATCTCGTCGCCTCGCACGCCGGCCCCGTTGTTGCGGTGGGTCAGCGTGATGCCCAGTATCTTGGAGGCCGTGACGGCATCCTCGCAGTAGGTCTCATAGAAGTCGCCGCAGCGGAAGAGCAGCACGGCGTCGGGGTGCTTCGCCTTCAGGTCGAAGAACTGCTTCATCATCGGGGTCAGTTCCCCGTCTTTCTTTGCCATGAGCCGTTATTCTTCACTTTTCAATTATCAATTGTCAATTGTCAATTATCAATTCTTCAAGTATTGCATGATGAGCTCCACGACCTGCTCCTCCGTGTGGCCGTCGGCATTGATCACCAGGTCGTAGTTACGGGTGTCGTAGCGCGACGTGCCGGTATATTTCCTGACGTAGTTCTCGCGGCCCTTGTCCACCTCGTTGATAATCCGCTCGGCCTCCTCACGGCTGATGCCGCGCTTGCCCACCAGCCGGCTGATACGGCTCTCCCTCGAGGCCTGGATGAGGATGCTCAGGCGGTTGGGGTGCTCCCTGAGCACATAGAAGCCGCTGCGGCCGGCGATGACGCACGACTCGGCGTCGGCGATGCCCCTGAGAATCTCTGTCTCTGACACGAACAGGTCGTCGGTGATGAGGAAGTCGGGTAGGGTAGTGGCTGCCGATGTGATCTGCGGCGCCGCGTAGCTGGGCATCAGCTTCAGACTGCGCTTGAAGTCGGCCCACCAGTTGTGCTGCTGGCCCTTCAGCCGTTCTATCTCCTCGGTGCTCAGACCGTATTTCTCCTTCAGTGCCGTGATGAGGGCCTTGTCGTAGAAGGGCACGCCCAGCCGCGCTGCCAGTTTCTCGCCGATGGTGCGGCCGCCGGAGCCGAGCTCGCGGTTGATGGTCACTACAAATTTCTCGTTCAGATTCATATCGTTCTTGTTGATTATCTCGGCAAAGGTACGAATAAGTGAGCAGAATGCCAAAAAAAAACGATTTTTTTTTTGGCATTCTCGAACGAGAGTACCTTCGGCAAGGCCAAAGGTACGCAGAATTTCCGAAACGGCCAAATAAATTTGGCATTTCGTGTACTTATTAGTACCTTTGCAGCCGTGGACGACAAGCGTTATCTTATGACCCTCATCCGTGAGGGCGAGCACCAGCAGCAGGACTTCAAGTATCGGGTGGCCGATGCGGCGAAGCTCGCCAAGTCGGTATCGGCCTTTGCCAATACCGACGGGGGCCGCCTGCTGATAGGCGTGCGCGACGATGGCCACCTCTCCGGCGTGCGCTCCGAGGAGGAGATCTTCATGATGCACCAGGCGGCCTACAAGTACTGCCGCCCGGAGGCCAGCATCAAGTTCGACACCTACCACGTGGAGGGCCGCACGATAGTCGTGGCCACCGTGCCGCCATCCGAGCGGAAGCCCGTCTGCGCCATCAGCGACGAGGGCCGCCAGCGGGCCTATATCCGCATCGCCGACGAGAACATCGTGGCATCACCCGTCCACCTGGCCATCTGGCGCGAGCAGCAGTCGGAGCGCGGCTCCATGATGACCTATACCGAGGGGGTACGCCGCCTGCTGCAGGCGATGACCACCGCCGAGCCCCAGCAGTTCACCCTCAACCAGGTGGTGCGCCGCTCCCGTCTGCCGCGCCCAAAGGTCGTCACGCTGCTGGCACGTCTGGTACGCTTCGGTGTCGTCGGCTGGCAGTATCGCGACCAGCAGTTCTTCTTCAGCCTGGCATGAGCCACCATCCGCACGCGCACGCGTATAGTAGGGATATGCCGAAAACATGTGTGTCATGTGTACCATCTGACACGCGGGGGTGTCAGATGGTACACATGGCACACTTGTTTTCCGTAAATGACAACTATAGTGCGAAACGACCCTTTTGGGGAGTCCGAAGGCTACTTCCCGTCGACAGGAGCCTACTTTCGCTCAAGGGAAGGCTACTTTCCGTCGACAGGAGCCTACTATTTCCAGACAGGAGCCTCCAAATTTTCAAGCGAAGGCTCCTATTTGGCAAGAAGAGCCTCCTATTTCCAGACAGGAGCCTCCATTCAATAGATCCTATATATCCACATTTCCAAGAATCGGTCGGAAACACTGTAAGCCTTTGTGCGTCCCTCGTTCTGATAGGTCAGAAGTTGTTTCTCCAGTAAAGTATTGATGGCATGCTGGACGGAACTGGGGGATTTGAGTGCATGCTTTTTCACGAAAGCAACAGAAGTGACACCACAAGCTTTACCTTCTTTGGCTATGGCTATCAGTGTTTCTTTCTGCTGGTAGTTGAGCTGGTTCATCACCGAGGCAAAGGAGCGGCCCTTCTCTTCCAGAATGTCGCTTAGTGTCTTGTTTATGTCGGACTCGTCAATAGTCTTGTCGGGATCCAGATATGCAAAAGCGTTGTGGAGAACGTTGTGAACGTAATAGGTATGTCCTTCAAACATGTCGTAGGCAAGTGACACCGCTTCGGGTGAGATTTTACGTCCTGCTTTTGAAAACTGCTCTTGGGCAAAACTGGTATAGACTTCCTTCGGAATGCAATCAAGATATGTCTGCTCAGCACTATTGTAGAAAGGCTTTGCTGCTGAGCTGAACATATTCTCAAGGATATGACGGTTGCTGCCGGCATAGATGAACAGGCAATTGCTCATTTTTTGGATATGTGTACGCAGTATTGCCTCTACGTTCTTCTCTGGATAATCGGCAATTTGCTGAAACTCATCGATAGCAAAGATACATGGCTTGTCGGCCTGCTCCAAGTAACGGAAAATTTCCTCCAGAGTCAGCTCGGGTGTGTGAATATCGCCCAGTTTGACATCGAAAGTGGGGAATCCGGTAATAGGATCGTATCCAAAACTGCCTGCCAAGGAATGAATGCCCGCCAAGAATTTATCAATAACGGTCTTTCCTTTGGGTACCAGAACGGTATATATCTCCTTGCTAAGGAACAAGACCAACTCGTGCAGACTGGTGGTAGGATATATATCCGTATAGAAGGTATAGTAACTGTTCTTGATAGCGGGTTGCTCATACACGTGGCGAATCAATTGCGTCTTACCCATTCTTCGAGGAGAAGTCAACAGGATGTGAGCCTTATTCTCAAGGGTACGAATAAACCACATGGTTTCTTTATCCCTGTCACAGAAATAGGGTTCTGGGATGATTCCGGTGATGTAGAAAGGATTCTCCATAATGCTGCTAATTTGTGCAAAAGTAAGCAAAAAGCAGCAATTATACAAATCCTATAATAGAAATTCTATAATCAATTGCTGCTTTTCACTTTTTTTAAGGATAACGCGTTGTGGGCCAAGCCTTTTCAATTCATTTACTATTTACTGCTGCCGACTACCTTCGAGATGTCGAGCATCATGCCGTTGCCGCCTACGATCTGGGGCATCTTGCCGTCCCACTTCTCAATCATGTCCTCCTGCACTATCATCGGCGAGAGCGAGGCGGCTATCGTCTTGTTGTAGTACGCCTCGGCGTCGGCCTTGATGCGCATGGCCTTGGCGGCACCCTCGGCCTTGGCAATCTCAATCTTGGCGTTGGCCTCGGCCTCCTTCACCTGGTTCTCGGCCTTCAGGGCACTCTGTATGGCCGTGTTCTTGGCGTCGATCATCGCCGTCAGCGAGCTGGGCGGGGTAATCTTGCTGGTGAACTCCTCGACAATAAAGCCCTCGGCCATGAGCGACTTCTCCAAGCGGGCACGCACGTCGCGCTCGAAGTTGGCGCGGTTCGACATCAGCGAGTCCGACGTGTACTGGTTGGCGCAGGTGCGGTAGGCCTCGTAGATGCAGGTGCGTATGTAGCCCTCCTCCAGCTCCTTCACGCCGACGCGGTACTTGGTGAAGATGTCGCAGGCCTTCTCGGGGTTGATGCGGTAAGCTATCGTGGGGTCCATCTCGAAGATGGAGGCGTCCTTGGCGTTCACACTAAACGTCTCGTACTGCTTGCGCTGGGTGAAGGTGGGGTAGGTGAACACGCTCGTCGTGATGGGGTTGTAGAATACCCAGCCCTTGCAGGTGCCCTCCACGCCGCCATAGTCCTGCTCGGATGCCGACCACTTGTGGAACTTGATGCCCACCTCGCCGGAGTCGACCACCGTGCAGCAGACGGCGAAGAACAGCAGCACCAGCACGATGCAGCCTACGGCATACATCAGGGGGCGACTGAGCTTATTGTCAATAAAGGATTTAGTCATAATCGAAAGGTTTTTATTACTACTTAGCCCGCTTCCAGGTCTGCGTCTCATAGAACATACCTAAGTAGCCCCTCACCTTCAGCTCGCTGCCCTCAGGCCAGATGGCGCACTTGTAGGTCTTGCCATTCTTCGGGTTGTAGATCTGGCCGCCCTCCCACTTGTCCTTCTTCTTCGACAGGCCCGAGAGGATGTTCACACCCATCAGCTTGCGCGACTTCAGCTTGGCGTCCTTGTTGTTCTTGTCCACCGTGTCGGGGCCTTTCTGCAGCCACACGATCTTGCCGTTCAGCACGTTGCCCTGCTGATAGATTTCCACCTGTGCGTCGCCCGACTCGGTGACCCACTTTCCAGTAATGCCCTGCGCATAGCCGCCTATCGACAGCAGCATGAGGGCCATGCTCAATAATGCCTTTTTCATCATCGTTATCATGTTTGATTCATTATTCTGTGGCAAAGGTAGTGATTTTGCGACAATCCTCCAAGCTTTTTCCGAAGTTTTAACTCTCTTTCCTTTGCCGTTTCGAATTCTTTTCGCATCTTTGCACCCGATGAGTGACCCAAAGTCTATCATAATGAAAGCTTGCCATAACTGTCGCAAAACCCACAAAAAAAGCACCCCTCTCGGAGTGCTTCTTTTGTGAGTATAGTGTCATTTTGATTAGAGGTCGCCCCACGTGGAAATTAAATCGTTGTATTTCGCTTTGACTTGTGGGACAAGTTGCTCAAGGACTTTGACATCATTCAGATTGTAGGCATTAAGAAAAGCATGATCTGCTACTCTGATAACAGCCAAGTTCAGCATAAACTCATTTTTGAATGTTTGACCGACATGCACATAATTCTTGACTGTTACTCCTCCTAACATGGCTAACTTCTTCAGGTCAGCATAATATTCCTTCCTGTTTAACTCTTGCTCGGCTGCGGGCCTTGCCAGTTTTATTAAATCTTCCGCCAGCCACTTCAAGTCGCCCTCTGTCGGCTCCGGCTCTCTCTTCATGGCACTTACGAAGTCGCTTCTGAGTAGGTTCGCATCTATGCGCAATGCATTCTGGAATTCATGTACAAACGCATTCTTGTGCAGTATCGTTACAGTATTCAGCCAGTTCCTGTCGTTAATCTTAGTAGTACAATAATTCTTTTCTTTTGTATATGCCTGGTCGAATGCAGCTGCGGTCCTCTCAACGTCACTCGTCGTGAGATTCAGGAACACCTTTTTTAGCGCTGACTTGACTGCCTGGAGCCCCATTGTGGTTGCCAAGCATGTATTAATCTTCTCAGTGGCCACTTCTTTGCTGTTGCCTAATTGCATATACAAGGATATCATCTCGTCGTAGCGCTCTCTGTAGTCACCGCCGGGCTTCTGCTCGTCGAGCAGGTTTAGCATATCCTTCACCATGCGCTCCATATTCTCCTTATTCTGCTGGTATTGGCTCTTGTGGATGTTGTCGCCAGGCTGCTGGGGGAACTTGAGCAGTGTCCAGGGGCCTGCCAGGTCGAAGGTGGTCTTATACTCTGCCAGCTCATAGCCCAGAACCTCCAGCTTGGCACCTACCTGAGCCTGTATCGACAGGTCGATCTGTGCGTGCCAGTCGAAGCCGTTAGCACCTGCTGTCACCTCGGCTTCTGCGCCCAGACGGGGACCGACGGCGGCCTCAGGGCCTACCACATCGTAGATCTTCACCTCTGCACCCAGCATCAGACCCACGCCGGCCTCTGCCCTGAAGTTCACCTCGGGCTTGATGAGCGAGATCTCGTTACGCTCCTCCTCAAACTTGTTCAGGCTCTTCCAGCCGCTGCCCTTGTAGTAGCCTACGCCGGCACGGAAGGTGTTGGCATACTCATACTTGAGGCCAATCTGTGCGTTGCCCTCTACGCTGGCGTCGAAATTCATGTAGAGCGAGGGCTTACAGAAGATGCTGACGGGAATCGGGCCAATCATGAAGGTGAAGGAGAAGCTGTTGAACTTGTAGAGCGTCAGCTTCTGCTTCTTCTCAGGCAGCTCCAGCTTCTTGCTGAAACCGACGGTTACCTCGGGCGAGAATCCGAACTGCCCATCGAGACCAGTCTCAAACTTCTCGACGTAGGGCACGGGGATGAATACTTTCCAGTCGATACCGCCGTCGAGCTGCAGGAAGTAGTTCAGCTCGAAGTCCACGGGAATCTTACCCTTCACGGTGATGGTGTCCTCGGTGCCTTTGCCACACTCCAGCTTATGATTGAAGTCGATGGTGTGATTGGCCTTCAGGATGCGGCCAGTGGCACCGAAGCGGGTCTTCGTGCCTACAATCTCCTCAGGTGTCAGGTACTGATACTCGCCGCTGTTGCCACGGGTCATGTTTGCGGTGGGCTGCTCGTCGGGATAGTGACCCTCCTCATCGTAGCCGAACGGGTCGGTCAGCAGTACGATGGAGGGGTGGATCACGTCGTTCTCATCTACGTACTTGGCAGCATACTCAGGTATGTTGCTGCTGGCAGCACGGGTCTTCACGGCATCGGCGTTCTCGTTGACCATCACCTCTGTGCTCAGCATGGCCTGCTTCTTGCCGATGAGCTCGGCCACGGTGGCCGCCTTCACCTTCAGGATATAGGTGTCGCCCACGAGCTGCTCCTCGTAGGCCTTGCGGGCGAAAGCGCAGGTGCCCTTGGAGCGCCAGATGCCGAGGGGGTGGTTGACGAACGACTCGATGCCCAGCTTGTCGGCCAGCTTCTTGCTGACGGCGATCTCGGTGGTGTCGGCGTTCAGTATCTGTACAGCGTTGTCATCGCCGTCGAAGTTGTGGAAGGTGAGTCCGTAAGGCTCAAACTTAGAGTAGTCGCCAACCTGCGTGGAATCCTGTATCTCTGCCGACGGATTCTGGGGCTTGTCCCCTACAAACTCGTCATCGCTGCAAGATGCGAAACTGAAAGTAACTGCGGTAGCAATGCTCATGAGCACCGACTTCACCAGAAATGATTTCTTTGCCATAATATTTTTGTTTTTTTTATTTGTCTATACTTATTTATTTATATTCTCAAAACTGTGGTCCCTTTGTGTGTCAGTAAGGGGCGAAACTGATAAGAGTAAGCACCTCGGGAGAAGTGCTGCGGTCTGTACCTCTTTTATGATATTCTGTATCACTAAGTCAAAGAACGTTGTTTTGTCGGAATCAGGTTTGACTTGCGTCGTTTGTTCTGATTGACGATGCAAAGTTACGGCGATTTATGGCTCACTCCAACAAAACAGCTGATTTCCGTCGGAGATGCATGCGGCGCTTATACGGAATTTGCGGCAGAAACGGCAGACCTTGCCATAACTGTCGCAAAACAGACGAATTAACTAATGCCAAAATAGGTACTCACGCTCGGAAAAGCCAAAATAAATTTGGCGTTTCGCTCACTTATTCGTACCTTTGCACCCATGCTGACAGAGAATACGATGGAGAAGCTGCGGATACTCGCGGAATCGGCGAAGTACGACGTGTCGTGCTCGTCGAGCGGCACGGTGCGCAGCGGCAAGAAGGGCATGGTGGGCAATACTGTTGGCGGCGTGGGCATCTGCCACTCCTTTGCCGACGACGGCCGCTGCATCTCCCTGCTGAAGGTGATGCTCACCAACCATTGCAAGTACGACTGCGCCTACTGCATCAACCGCCGCTCCAACGACATCCCGAGGGCCACGCTCTCCGTATCGGAACTGGAGGAGATTACGATGGAGTTCTATCGCCGTAACTATATCGAGGGCCTGTTCCTGTCGAGTGGGGTAGTGCGCAATCCCGACTACACTATGGAGAGACTGACGGCCATCGCCCGCGACCTGCGGACGGTACACCGCTTCAACGGCTATATCCACCTGAAGAGCATTCCAGGCTGTTCGCAGGAGCTGCTCACGGAGGCAGGCCGCTATGCCGACCGCATGAGCGTGAACATCGAGATTCCGAAGGAGGAGTCGCTCAAGCTGCTGGCCCCTGAGAAAGACCACCAGAGCGTGTTCCAACCCATGAAGCTGATACAGCAAGGGGTGCTGGAGAACAAGGAAGACCGCAAGAAGATGCGCCATGCACCCCGCTTCGTACCGGCAGGACAGTCTACGCAGATGATCGTCGGGGCCACGAAGGAGACCGACCGCGATATCCTATCGATGTCGTCGATGCTCTACGGACAGCCCACCATGCGGCGCGTATACTACTCTGGCTACATCAGCGTGAACACCTACGACCCTCGACTGCCCATCCTGAAGCAGCCCCCGCTGGTGCGCGAGAACCGGCTCTATCAGGCCGACTGGCTGCTGCGATTCTATCATTTCAAGGTGGAGGAGATCGTTGACGACCAGCACACCAACCTCGACCTGGAGGTAGACCCCAAGCTGGCCTGGGCATTGCGACACCCCGAGGCCTTCCCCGTGGACATCAACACCGCCGACTACGAGCAGCTGCTCCGAGTGCCGGGCCTCGGCACCAAGTCGGCCTGGCTCATCGTCAACTCGCGCCGCTTCAACCGCCTGACATCCTTCGACCTGAAGAAGATGGGCGTGGTGATGAAGAAGGCCAAGTACTTCATCACCTGCCACGAGCTGACCACCAACTACTCCATACCCGTAGTCGGCATCAACGAGCTGCACCCCGAGCGCCTACGCCCGCTGCTCATCTCGAAGAGCCAGCAGAAACGAGCCGCCGAGGAGATGCAGCTAACCCTCGACTTCAAGGACTAATGACCACCTACATCTTCGATAATACCCTCGACGGGCTGCTGACAGCCGTGTTCGATGCCTTTGCCCTGCACGAGCAGCCGGAGGCATTGCTCACCGAGGGCGAGCCGTTGCCGCTGTTCTGCGACCGGCAGTATCTGGTGCATACCGACGAGGAGAAGGCCCGCCGCGTGTGGACAGGCCTGGAGAAGCACCTCGACCGCGAGGCACTGCACGTCATCTCCCTCAGCTGGCTCTCAGAACTGCGCGAACTCAACCAGCCGCTATTCCGATACATCTGCAAGGTGTTCAGGGGTGGGGCAGGAGGGGGTCACAACTATGCCGACCCCGACGTGCTCGCCGTGCGCAACATCGCAAGGAAGGTGGCCCACGAACAGCTCCGCATGAAGCAGTTCATCCGGTTCCAGAAAGCCAAGGACGGTACCTACCTCGGTGTCGTCGCCCCCGACCACAACGTGCTGCCCATCGTCGTCGACCACTTCCAGGACCGCTTCCGCGACCAGCCCTGGCTCATCTACGACGCCCGTCGCCACTACGGCTACTACTATGCGGGCGAGGAGAACGGCGCAGACGTCACCCGCATCACCTTTGCCGACGAACAGGCCGTGCCCTTCAGTCTCACTAACGGACAGCTCAACGACAACATCCTCAGCAGCGACGACCGTCTGCTACAAGACCTCTGGCGCACCTACTTCAAGGCCATCTGCATCAAGGAGCGCCTCAACCCCCGCAAGCAGCTGGGCGACATGCCCCGCCGCTACTGGAAGTACATGACGGAGAAACGCTAAGCCCGGAACAACAGCTCTAACAAAAGGACGGCTCTACTGATGATAAAAACATATACTGAAGTTGAATTTCGTTAATAAATCAGCGGAATCTCACTTTTTTATAGACTTTCCGCTTGTTTTCTCACGAAAATGTATTATCTTTGTGGCGTAATTCAAAATAAATGGATGCCATGCTAATTGGTCGGGAAAAAGAAAAACAAGTATTACAGGATGCTCTCAACGAAGAGTACTCTCAGTTTATAGCAGTATATGGAAGACGCCGCGTTGGCAAGACTTTTCTGATCAGAGAAACCTTTGAAAACCGATTCGACTTCCAATTTACCGGGGCTGCTAATTTGACGGCAAGGAAGCAGTTGGTGCGTTTCCGTCGTGTACTCAAGGAACACGGCCAAAAAGACACGCCAGAACTGACCAACTGGGGCGATGCTTTCAGTGAACTTAAACGGTTTATTACGAACCTGCCTGAAGGGAAGAAAGTTGTCTTCCTTGACGAACTTCCCTGGATGGATGCCCCACGCTCTGGATTTCTATCAGAGTTGGAATCGTTTTGGAACGGATGGGCATCCGCACGAAAAGATATTGTTTTTGTGGTATGCGGAAGCAGCACCTCGTGGATGGTCAAGAAAATCATTAAGAATAAAGGCGGATTGCACAATCGTCTGAACCACCGCATTTCCCTCAACCCATTCCCACTGGGATTATGCGAGAAGTTAGCCCAGTCACGAGGCCTTGTATTGAATCGCAAACAGATACTGGAGGCCTATATGATATTTGGTGGTGTACCATATTATTGGAGTCTCTTACAAAAAGGAACGAGCATAACTGCTGAGATTGACAGACTGATTTTTTCGCCTGAAGGAGAGTTGCACGACGAATTTGAGATGCTCTATGCTTCACTGTTCAAAAAGCCAGAGCCATACGTTCGCGTAATTGAGCTATTGGCCAAGAAAAAAATGGGTATGACTCGAAAAGAGTTGTTGGTGGCAGGAAAATTTGAGGACAACGGAGCATTCTCTGACATTCTGAAAGATCTGGAGTGGTGTGGATTCATTCGCAGTTACACCATGATGGGGTATCGTACGAAATCAGATATTTTTCAGTTGATAGACCATTACACGCTATTTTACTACGAATACATAGATGGAGCACGTCAAGGTTCTAACTATTGGAAATCAATGTTGGGAACACCAAAGTATAACACTTGGTGCGGCTTGGCATTTGAGCGCACCTGCCTATGGCATGTTGACCAGATTAAAAAGAAGCTTGGTATCAGTGGAATACTTACAAATGAATATGCATGGCGTTGCATGCCTGATGAGACCACCGGCAGGTCGGGAGTTCAGATAGACCTGCTTATAGACCGCAGCGATGGAATAATTGATGTATGCGAAATGAAATACTCTAAGGATTCATACACCATCACTTCCGATTATGCAGATGAGCTTGCCCGTAAACGAAATGCTTTCCAGACCGTAACAGGCACCAAAAAAGCCATTCATTCCATTATGGTTACAACAGACGGCCTGACACGAAATGAATATTGGGGCGATATTCAGGCAGAAATACAGCTGGACGATTTATACGAACTATAAAAAATTGGCATATTTCTTGCCGGTATCGGCAAAAATGAGTATATTTGCGACAGAATAGGCAAACAAAACTTGCCGATAGCATCAAATATGGAGTATATATCAGTTACGGAATATGCCAACAGACACGGTATCTCGGAGCGCACGGCACGCAACTACTGTGCTCAGGGAAAGATAGAAGGAGCCTTCTTGACAGGTAAGACTTGGAACATACCTGCGGAGGCTGCTCTGCCTCGACGCTCGTCGGCCAAAAAAGTGATGCCCCTGCTGGCCGTGCTGCGCGAACAGAAAGCATCAAGAATGAAAGGAAGCATCTATCACCGCACACAGATAGACTTGACCTACAACTCCAACCATATCGAGGGGAGCCGACTGACGCATGAGCAGACACGATACATCTTCGAGACGAACACCATCGGCATCGAAAGCGGAGCCATCAACGTGGATGACATCGTGGAGGCAGTCAACCACTTCCGGTGCATAGACTATATCATCGACCACGCAGAGGAACGGGTGACAGAAAAGATGATGAAACACCTGCATCAGCTGCTCAAAAGCGGCACATCCGACAGCCGGAAAGACTGGTTTGCCGTGGGCGATTACAAACGGCTGCCCAATGAGGTGGGAGGTCAGGACACCTGTCCGCCAGAGGAAGTTCACCGCCAGCTGACGGCTTTGCTGAAAGAATATCACGGCATGCGGCAGAAATCATTTGTGGACATACTCGACTTCCACGTGCGCTTTGAGCGTATCCATCCCTTCCAGGATGGCAACGGCAGGGTGGGGCGGCTGCTGATGTTTAAGGAGTGCCTGGCCAACGGCATCGTGCCATTCATCATTACCGACGAATTGAAGATGTACTATTATCGCAGACTCCGGGAGTGGGGCCACATCAACGGTTACCTGACCGACACCTGCCTGACAGCTCAGGATCAGTATAAGGCCCTGCTGGACTATTTCAGGATTGGATAGATGAGATTATGACGAGTAGAGAAGTAGTCGCTCCGTATGATCCATTCCGACACATCCCATTTCTTCGAGCTGATGGTGGCTTGATAGGTGGGCGAGAGCAGTGATTGTCCAAGTCCATACCAGTCTGACTTGATACCCAAGAGGTCCAGCAGGGTTGTATAGACATCCAGTTGGTTGCATTCTCCTGTCCACATCTTTTTCTTTATCTCTGACGGGAGATTGACGATATATAGTGGAATGTCCTTGCTCACGCCACCGAAGTCTGAGCTATGCACTGGGTGATCGGCGGCTATCACGATGAGGCTGTTGTCGTATAGCCCGGTGCGTTTCAGATGCTCGAAATACCGCTTCATCTGACTGTCGGTATAATGGCACGCATTGAGATAGCAGGCAAAGTCAGCGGGCAAGGTTTTATCGCTTATTGGGAAGGTCGGGTCTATCTGTTTGTTATATGGCTGGTGCATAGAAGATGTAAGGATAACCGATAGAAATGGGTGACTCATGGTCTTATCTTTCTCTGTCGCCATCTCAAACACCTGGCAGTCGTTCAACCACGGCTCATGCTCATTGTGACAGCCTTCGCTGGTATACAATCTGTCGAAACCGTATCGTTGGCACATAATCCCTTGCGACCAGATGGAGGGAGCGGTAGGTATAACCATTACAGACTCCCTTTTTAATAGCTTCGGTAAACCAGGCAACGTTACTTCAATAGCCTTGGAGATAGTGATGACAGATCGCAGGGGCAGCAGTCCTGTCATGTAAATGAACTGACCGTCGGAGGACTCGCCTATTGTCACGTTTTCATTCATACAGCCATTATAATAAACAGTTGAGTCGCGTTTTAACTTATTCAAGAACGGGGTTACTTCCTTTCCTTCGATAGTGAAGTCTGATACCACAGACATAAGCGATTCTACAAGAATGATAATGATGTTGGATGGAGCTATATGCTCTCTTCCCGAAATGTTTTGGTTGGCAGATTCTATCCACAGCGATATTTCTCTTTGTTGCTCAGGGGTTAACTGCACATTTCTTTCTGAGTTGGCATACTCATAAAGCAGTGACCTGACGCATCCCCTGTAATATGTGGAAGTGCAAGGATTCCAGGAATAGAGTTCCGGCGAAAGCAGATGATTTTGCAGCCGATTGATGATGAAACCAGCGTATCTACAACCAGGTGTCAACATAGCAAAGCCAATATATGAAACAATGACAACCCCTGCGGCCACAAGCAAAGACAACAGAACGCTACGTATTGGCAGAATGGAAGTCCCGCCCCTTTTGAAGATTAAGCAGAAAAAACAAATACAAATGGGATAATACAGATCATTCCACGACAGTCCATCAATGACGCTTGCTCTTATTTGCTTGTCAATCAGCGTTCCTCCTTGTCCTATGGCGGAGAGTGAAAGATACTGATGAAAGAACCGGGAATAGAGTACGTTTGTAAAAGACCAAACAAGCGTCACAAAAAAAGTGGCTGACAATGCGAGCCTTGACTTTCTCCAAGCCACAACAGAAAAGATCAGATATAAAACGGCTACGTCAATTACAACCGCCAATACGTTCTCGCTGATAGCGGGAATATCCAAAACAGCATCAATGTTACCCTCACTGTATAGGCTATAGTGCATCAGCAGCAGATTCAGCATACAAAGGGAAAAAATGATCCAATGTGAACCGATTCTTGGCATCAGACTTGGTGTACATCCAGTAGATATCATACAGACATTCATAATCCGTCAGACACCCTTAATCGGACTTGCTAAATAGATGTTACGGTAACTACAAAAAGAAGAAGCGGGGTATCTGGCTTCCGCCTGTTCGCCGTTAAGGTCCTAGGAAAACCTGTAGAATGAACAGACAGAGTGACACCCACGCCGTTGGTATATATACAATACGCCCGTAAAGCGTGCTTGAGGACATGGTTAGCCCTCTGCACGCTGTCGGGACGGTATATACCTACCCGTAGCATCTACTTCTGCGATGTTCTTGACTCTACGTTCGAATTTCCTAGGTTCTAACGGCCAAAAACAAAGCGTCGGCGACGCATTCCCAAAATGTAGTGCTTCCTCCTCCGCTCCGGCATCCTTCAGGTGTCGGCACGGCGTGAGTTTGCGCTGCAAAATTACGCAAAATAATCAGAATTTCCTCGCTTTTCGGTGAAAAGTTTAGAAAAAAGTTTAGCCTGCATTATTCACGCTAACAGAGGGACGGTTCTTTTGTTATCTCGCTGAGATAACAAAAGAACCGTCCCTCTGTTAGCATAGCCTGACTCATTTGGCGCGCTTCCAGGTCTGCGTCTCGTAGAACATGCCTAAATAGCCCCTCACTTTCAGCTCGCTGCCCTCGGGCCAGATGGAGCACTTGTAGGTCTTGCCGTTCTTCGGGTTGTAGATCTGGCCACCCTCCCACTTGTCCTTCTTCTTCGACAGGCCGGAGAGGATGTTCACGCCCATCAGCTTACGCGACTTCAGCTTGGCGTCCTTGTTGTTCTTGTCGACGGTGTCGGGGCCTTTCTGCAGCCACACGATCTTGCCGTTCAGCACGTTGCCCTGCTGATAGATTTCCACCTGTGCGTCGCCCGACTCGGTGACCCACTTTCCGATAATGCCCTGCGCGTAGCCGCTGATCGACAGCAGCATGAGGGCCATGCTCAATAATACCTTTTTCATATTTCTGTTTGTAAATGATTACTTGCTGTTTCCCATCACCTTCGAGATGTCAAGCATCATGCCATTGCCGCCTACAATCTGAGGCATCTTGCCGTCCCATTTCTCTATCATATCCTCCTGCACAATCATCGGCGAGAGCGAGGCGGCGATGGTCTTGTTGTAGTATGCCTCAGCGTCGGCCTTGATGCGCATGGCCTTGGCGGCACCCTCGGCCTTGGCAATCTCAATCTTGGCGTTGGCCTCGGCCTCCTTCACCTGGTTCTCGGCCTTCAGGGCACTCTGTATGGCCGTGTTCTTGGCGTCGATCATCGCCGTCAGCGAGCTGGGCGGGGTAATCTTGCTGGTGAACTCCTCGACAATAAAGCCCTCGGCCATGAGCGACTTCTCCAAGCGGGCACGCACGTCGCGCTCGAAGTTGGCGCGGTTCGACATCAGCGAGTCCGACGTGTACTGGTTGGCGCAGGTGCGGTAGGCCTCGTAGATGCAGGTGCGTATGTAGCCCTCCTCCAGCTCCTTCACGCCGACGCGGTACTTGGTGAAGATGTCGCACGCCTTCTCAGGGTTGATGCGGTAGGCGATGGTGGGGTCCATCTCGAAGATGGAGGCGTCCTTGGCATTGACCGAGAACGTCTCGTACTGCTTGCGCTGGGTGAAGGTGGGGTAGGTGAACACACTCGTCGTGATGGGGTTATAGAATACCCAGCCCTTGCACGTTCCCTCCACGCCGCCGTAGTCCTGCTCCGATGCCGACCACTTGTGGAACTTGATGCCCACCTCGCCGGAGTCGACCACGGTGCAGCAGACTGCGAAGAAAATCAGCACCAGCACGATGCCGCCGACAGCGTACATCAGGGGGCGGCTCAGCTTGTTGTTCATAACAGATTTCGTTGTCATATTCGTAATGGTTATTTATTCAATCTGCCGCAAAGATAGTGTTTTCGCGACAAACCGCCAAATATTATCCAGATTTTTCAGCTTTTAATTCTCCTGCCGCAGAAGCCAGAGGGCGAAGAACTGGTCGTAGACCAAATAGGTGCTGCCTTCCTGGGTGATAAAATCCTTGTCGAGCAAGGCCTTGACGGCGGACATCACACTGCTGGCTGACCATAGCTGATACTTCTTGACAAAGGCTCCGCCAGTGATGCTCTGAACCCTGCCTTCGCGGGCAATAGCACTGAAGACGAGGCGCTGGCGCTCTGGCATCTGACTGAAGAGCATCTCGTAATGCTCTGAATAGAGATCCAGCAGATAGCCGACGGCCTGATCAACCATATCCACCGTACACCTGCCGCCCTTGTCGGTATTCAGGAAGAGCACGTTCATCACTCTTTGCAGACAAGAAGTGACACCGCTGAAGCGGGCATAGACATCGCTTACCACCGCCTCGTCGAGCGATTTCCCGTTCTTGGCAAACTGTTGTATGGCGAATGCAGTATATTTATCCTCCGAGATGGGCGACAACCCCATCGTGATAACCGACTGATAGAACGGACGTGCCGGCGAGAGGAATATCTCGCTCATCATGTGGCGCTTTGACCCAGAGAACAGGAACGTGGCGTTGGGGCATCTCTGTATATGCGTGCGCAGGGCTGCCTCCACATTCTTATCGCCATAGTGGGTAATCTGCTGGAACTCGTCGATAGCTACCAGACAGGGCTTGTCGGCTGTCTTCAGATAGTTAAATATCTCGTCGAGCGTTATAGCGGAATTCGGCGTGTTACCCAGACCCAATCCCCAGACTGGGTTGCCGTTGATATCGAAGGAGATCTGATGCTGCAATGACTTCACGGCAGAGAGGAACTGTTGCCACGTTTTCCTGCCGAAGGATTTCAACTCATCAAGAATGGCCTTGCCGAAAACATCCACGAAATCGCCCAGTGAGTTGGTCGCATAAATATCTATTATAAAGGTGTAATACCTCCTCTTTATCTCTGGCTGGCAGAACACATGATTAATCAAGTCTGTCTTTCCCAGACGGCGAGGAGATATGAGTGCCATATTGTTGTCGTTGGTGAGCAGTTTCACCAAGTCCTCCGTCTCTTTCACACGGTCGCAGAAATACTCAGGCCCGGCGTACCCTTTCGTCACAAATGGATTGTTCATAAGCATCTCTTCAATTTCATTTCGGCTACAAAGTTATGCATTAATTTTGGATTATGCAAATTAAATTATCGAAAACGCGATAATCATCATCATGATAATTGAAAACATAATAAACAAAGATGAAATCTGCCGCTAAGACAACATAACGGCAGATTTTCTTTCTTCATCAAGGGGCAGACCTCGCCTCAGCACTCTATCGGCTCACAGGGCAGTCCGAACACATCGGCCACAGCCTTATAGACCACCTTGCCGCCCACGATGTTCAGGCCTCGCGCCAGTGCCTTGTCATCGCGGCAGGCCTGCTGCCAGCCCTTGTCGGCCAGGGCCAGCGCGTAGCGCAGGGTGGCGTTGGTGAGGGCGAGGGTAGAGGTGTGGGGCAGTGCCCCCGGAATATTGGCCACGCAGTAGTGCAGGATGCCATCCTCTATGTAGACGGGGTCGCTGTGGGTAGTGGGCCGTGAGGTCTCGAAGCAGCCGCCCTGGTCGATGGCCACATCGACGAGCACCGTTCCCGGCTCCATCAGCGAGAGCATCTCGCGGGTGATCAGATGGGGCGTCTTGTCGCCCGGCACCAGCACCGAGCCGATGACGATGTCCACCGATGGCAGCATCTGGCGGATGTTGTGCTCCGAGCTGTAGAGGGTATGCACGTTGGCGGGTGTCTCGATGTCAAGCTGCCGCAGACGGGGCAGCGAGATATCGGTGATGGTGACGTCGGCCCCCATGCCGGCGGCCATCACGGCAGCGGCCTGGCCCACCACGCCACCTCCGAGCACCAGCACTCTGGCGGGGCTCACGCCGGGCACGCCACTAATCAGCTTACCCTTGCCGCCCTGAGTGCGCTGCAGATAGTAGGCACCGTTGAGCGCGGCCATGCGCCCTGCCACCTCGCTCATCGGCTGCAGCAGCGGCAGCGAGCCGTTCGGCAGCTGCACCGTCTCGTAAGCCAGGCAGACGGCCCCGCTCCTGAGCATCGCCTCCGTCAGCTCCTTCTCGCACGCGAAATGGAAATAGGTGAAGAGCAGCTGCCCCGGGCGCACCAGCCCGTACTCCGGCTCGATGGGCTCCTTCACCTTCACGATCATCTCCGACTCACGGTAGACAGCCTCGATGGTGGGCAGGATGCGGGCCCCTGCCGCCACATACTCATCATCGCTGAAGCCGCTGCCCTCGCCGGCGGCGTGCTGCACACTCACCTCGTGGCCACGGCGGGCCAGTTCTGCCACTCCCGACGGGGTCATGCCCACGCGGTTCTCATTGTTCTTAATCTCTTTGGGAATTCCTACTTTCATAAGTCTTAAGTTTTTAGTTCACACTGCAAATATACGACTTTTCCGGCAAACCTCCAAATATTTCCTGACTTTTTCTTTCTAATCTCAAAAGCTTTTCCTATCTTTGCAGCGCACAAATAGGAGGCGAGGAGAAATGAGGTTGAATTGAGATATCCCATCATTTTCTCAACACAGAGAACACAGAGGACACAGAGAACCATATATATGAAGAAGAATAAGAGTATGGCAGAGCGACCTGAAGGTCTACACAGAGAGCTGCCGCCATGTTGGAAGAGCGTAGCCTCTCTGTGCGAGGCATTATGCCTCTCTGACAGCCTCTGCGAACTGGTAAATATAGCCTCTGTGACCTCTGTGTTGAGAAAGGGGAAAGATGCAGAGCGTAAGCCAACCTTAGAAATCAGGTAGAATGAATTTGCACTATGTAAGGGGGCGTCGATGAAGATTTTACTTCTTTTAACGTTTGAGGACGCAGTATTTCCGCCGTTCCGCCATTTATCTGGGTAGAAACAAAAACACCAGAGAACGATGAAAAAGAGAAATTACCTGTGGCTGGCCACCGCCCTAATGATGGCCGTGACAATGACAGCATGCTCTGTCAACAACGACAACGAGAAGGAACCCGAGGTAGTGATCTGTCCCGTTGAACCCGGTGACATCGATCCCAAGGACGTCGACCCGAAGGACAACCCGTTGAGGCTCATCGAGCTGACACGCACTGAGCGGCAGCTGGTGGAGGGCAACAACGACTTTGCCTTCCAACTCTTCCGACAGTCGAGCGACCCCCAGAAGGACCAGATTGTCTCGCCCATCAGCATCACTTACGCCCTGGGTATGCTCAACAACGGAGCTGCCGGCGAGACCCAGGCCCAGATCAACAAGACCCTCGGCTTCAGCGACACAGGGGCCGACGGCATCAACGCCTTCTGCCAGAAGATGCTCATCGAGGGCCCCAACCTCGACAAGCTGACAAAGGTGATGATAGCCAACACCATCTTCATGAACAAGAACTACACGCTGAAGCCCGACTTTGTGAAGAAGGCCAACGACTACTATCTGGCCCAGCCCGAAACCCGAGACTTCGGCGACGGCAAGACCCTCGACGTCATCAACCAGTGGGGCAGCGACCACACGCTGAAGATGATTGAGAAGGTACTCAGCCCAGACGAGTTCAACCCCCTGGCCGTCAGCTACCTGCTGAACGCCATCTACTTCAAGGGCACCTGGGCACAGAAGTTCGATGCCAACGAGACGCAGATGGAAATCTTCGAGCACGCAGGCCCTGAAAAGTACCTGTTCGAAGCGCCGATGATGCACCAGAAAGAGCACTTCCCCTATACCGAGAACGACCTCTGCCAGGCCGTAAGCCTGCCCTACGGCAACGGGGCCTTCGCGTTGACCCTGCTGCTGCCCCGCGAGGGAAAGCAGGTGAGCGACGTGCTCAATACGCTCACGGCCGAGACTTGGCGGAGTAACTATCAATACATGGGTATAGCCAACGTAGACCTGAAGCTGCCACGCTTCGAATCAAATACCAATCTTAACCTCGTTGAGATTATGAGCAGCCTGGGCATGCCCAATGCTTTCATCGATGGGTTGGCAGAGTTCCCCAACTTCTGCGACGCATACACCTACATCGGACTGATGAAGCAGGTGGCGCGCATCAAGCTCAACGAGACAGGCACAGAGGCAGCCGCCGTGACGGTGATTGGAGTAGACACTGCTGTCGGACCCGAGCCAGAACCGAAAAACGTGGTGCTGCACGCCAACCGTCCATTCCTCTATGTCATCAGTGAGCAGTCGACAGGCACCATCTTCTTTATCGGACAATACATGGGCAACCGTAATTAGAGGTAAGAGGTAAGAGGTGAGAGGTGAGAAGTTGGAGGTGACAGAAGAGCAGCTACTCGCAGAGCAGCTTCGCCACAACGAGCGTGGGGCGATGCGCGACTTCTATACCCTCTACGCCCGCCGACTATCAGCCGTCTGCTCACGCTACATCACCAACGGCGAAGACCAGAAAGACGTGCTGCAGAATGCCCTCGTCAGCATCTTCACCCACATCCAGGACTTCAACTACCGTGGCCCGAGCTCACTACGGGCCTGGGCCACGCGCATCGTTGTCAACGAGGCCCTTGCGTTCCTGCGACAGAAGCATCAACAAGAGTGGCAGGAACTGGATGATGACATCGCCGAAGAGCCTCCCGCCGACGACCCGCCCCTGAGCGATGTGCCTCCGGAGGTGATACAAGGGCTTATCCAACAGCTGCCCACGGGCTACCGAACGGTACTGAACCTCTACGTGTTCGAGGACATGAGCCACCAGGAGATAGCACGACTGCTCGACATCCGCGAGCGCAGCTCAGCCTCTCAACTCAGCAGAGCCAAAAACCTGCTCGGAAGAATGATTAAGGAATATCTCACGCAAAACCACCACCCACGATGAAAGAGACTTGGAGACAGCAATTAAGACAGAAGCTGGCAGACTACGAAGAGCCTGACCCTCTGCTGTCGTGGGAAGAAGTGGAGGCAGCGCTCGACCAGAGGCAGCCTTCGAAGGTTGTACCCCTCTGGGGTCGTCGCGTAGCTGCTGCTGTAGCCTTTCTGCTTTTAGCGGGAGGAGCTGTGCTATACTTTAATCATAGAGAGGGAGCGCAGGAGACTGATGGGCAGGTGGCTACTATAGACACAAAGAAGAAAGACGGGGACCGGAATCACGGGGACAGTCTCCATAATCTTCGCTCCGCTTCTATCACGGGGACAGTCCCCATGATTCCTCGGAGGCTTGCTCAGACTGTCACCGATGAAGCTAAAACGACGGAAGAGCCCGTAGCAGAACTATCGGAGACAGTTACTGCCGACACGATGAAGGCTGAAAAGCCTGCCGCCCGGCCATCAGCTACTGAATCCCAGCAAGCCTATCCCCAGCACGAGAGCTACGGCAAAACCTCGAAGAGTGCCGCAAAGCCGCTGACGGCCAAGCTCTATTTCTCTAACACCATCGGCGGAGGAGGTTCACTACTGGCAGCTGCAAACACGCCACAGATGGACTATAGCTCAAATACACCTCTACCCGCTGACGATCCCAACAAGGGACAAAAGTCTAGTGATGTTGGTGACGGTTCGTCAGATACACCAGGCTCAGAAAGCTCATCAGACGATAAAGACAAGGACAAAAACGAGGGCAAGCAGGCCAGAACACGCAGAGAGAGCGTCGGTCAGGCAGCCACTACCGACGGCCAGGCCAGTCAGGTGTCGGAGCACGCTAACCATCGCCAGCCCCTCCGTTTCGGCCTGCTGCTGCGCTATCAGCTCAGCAAGCGCTGGGCCCTGGAGAGCGGACTGACCTATACCTGCCTATCTGCTGACATCACGAGAATAGCCGACGGCAAGACCGTAGCCACGATAGACCAGAACCTCAACTACATCGGTATCCCGCTCTCGGCCAGTTACCTGATCTATAAGAACCGCCACCTGGGATTCTATGCCTCAGGAGGCCTGCTGGTGGAGAAGATGGTCTACGGCTCCCGGACGGAGGCTAGCAGCCGTCAGCGCGTCAGCATCGGTCCCCTGCAACTGTCTGTCAACGCAGGTCTCGGTGCCGAATGGCGCTTCATCCCAGCCCTGAGCCTCTTCGTGGAACCGGGACTGGGCTACTATTTCGATAACCACAGCACCATCCCCACCTTCTATCAGGAGCATCCGCTCAGCTTCAATCTCAACCTCGGACTCAGGTTCAGCTTCGAGTGATTGTCATGAAAACTTAACTAAAAAAGTAGTCCTGAAAAGTTGCAAACTAGAAAAAGAGGAGACACAAAAAATCAAAATAACGGACAGAATAGGGCCGATTATGAGTTTACCGGCACTAAACTCGGACTTTCCCGTAAGCAAACTACCAGTTTCCTTACGGCAAACTCCCACTTTGAAGGCCTGTTTCTCGCCGTCTGAAGGCTGTTTTTGGCCGTCAAGAAGCTCTTTTTCGGACTCGGAAAACACGTAAAAAATCATAAGAGCCACTATATCAATAATTTACGTTTTCGGTCAAAACTCGCGTATTCAGCAGCCAACGGCCCGTTGCTGACTTTCACACGAAATATAAGCAACGGTTTGTCAGGAAATATTAGATAAGCCTTTTACGTAATAACGTAAAAACAAAGAAAAATGTCAGCGTTTTCGGAAAAATATTCGTATCTTTGCAGCCTAAATTGCAAATAACTGATAAAAAACAAGAATACAATGGATTACAATTTCAGAGAAATCGAACAGAAATGGCAGAAGCGATGGGTGGAGCAGAAAACCTATCGCGTGACGGAAGACGCATCGAAGCGAAAATACTACGTGCTCAACATGTTCCCCTATCCCTCAGGGGCAGGGCTCCACGTGGGTCATCCACTGGGCTACATCGCATCCGACATCTATGCCCGCTACAAGCGGCTCAAGGGCTTCAACGTGCTCAACCCGATGGGCTACGACGCCTACGGACTGCCCGCCGAGCAGTACGCCATCCAGACGGGCCAGCACCCCGAGAAGACCACCTTCGAGAACATCGACAGATATAGAAGTCAGCTTGACAAGATCGGCTTCTCGTTCGACTGGGAGCGCGAGGTGCGCACCTGCGACCCCATCTACTACAAGTGGACGCAGTGGGCCTTCCAGCGCATGTTCAAAAGCTACTTCAGCACATCGTCTAAGAAGGCTCAGCCCACCATCAAGCTCATCGAGCACTTTGAGCTGATGGGTACCGAGAACTGCAACGCCCTCGGCACCGAGGAGCTGCACTTCACGGCCAGCGACTGGCACTCGTTCTCGGAGAAGAAGAAGCAGGAGGTGCTGATGAACTACCGCATAGCATACCTGGCCGACACGATGGTGAACTGGTGCCCGAAGCTGGGCACGGTGCTGGCCAACGACGAGGTGGTGGACGGCGTATCGGTGCGCGGCGGCTATCCCGTGGTGCAGAAGAAGATGCGCCAGTGGTGCCTCCGCGTGTCGGCCTATGCCCAGCGCCTGCTCGACGGTCTGGAGGAGATTGACTGGACCGACTCGCTGAAGGAGACGCAGCGCAACTGGATTGGCCGCTCAGAGGGTACCGAGGTGGAGTTCAAGGTGGCCGACTCGGATAAGCACTTCACCATCTTCACCACCCGTGCCGACACGATGTTCGGCGTGACCTTCATGGTGCTGGCTCCTGAGAGCGACCTCGTGGCCGAGCTGACCACGCCTGAGCAGAAGCAGGCCGTAGATGAATATCTCGACTATGTGAAGAAGCGCACGGAGCGCGACCGCCAGATGGACCACAAGGTGACGGGCGTATTCTCCGGCTCGTACGCCATCAACCCCTTCACGGAAGAGAAGATACCCATCTGGATAGCCGAGTACGTGCTGGCCGGCTACGGCACAGGGGCCATCATGGCTGTGCCTGCCCACGACAGCCGCGACTATGCCTTCGCCAAGCACTTCGGCCTGCCCATCATCCCCGTCATCGAGGGCGCCGACGTCAGCGAGGAGAGTTTCGATGCCAAGGAAGGCATCATGTGCAATAGCCCGAGATTATCCGGAGAACCCGGAAAACCCGGAATATCCGGAAAGCCCGGCCTCAACCTCAACGGCCTCACTGTCAAGGAGGCCATCGCTGCTACGAAGAAATACGTCACCGAGCAGGGCCTGGGCCGCGTGAAGGTGAACTATCGCCTGCGCGACGCCATCTTCTCGCGCCAGCGCTACTGGGGCGAGCCGTTCCCCGTATACTATAAGGACGGCATGCCCTATATGATTCCCAAGGAGTGCCTGCCGCTGGAGCTGCCAGAGATAGACGAGTACAAGCCCACGGAGACGGGCGAACCCCCATTGGGCCGCGCCAAGATGTGGGCCTGGGACACGAAGTTCGACCGCGTGGTGTCGAAGGACGAGATTGACAACAAGACCGTATTCCCCCTTGAGCTGAACACGATGCCCGGCTTTGCCGGCTCGAGTGCCTACTACCTGCGCTATATGGACCCGAAGAACGAGAAGCAGCTCGTGAGCCGCGATGCCGATGAGTACTGGCGCAACGTAGACCTCTACGTGGGCGGCACGGAGCACGCCACGGGCCACCTGATCTACTCGCGCTTCTGGAACAAGTTCCTCTACGACTCCGGCTACTCGGTGGAGGACGAGCCCTTCAAGAAGCTCGTCAACCAGGGCATGATCCAAGGCCGCTCCAACTTCGTATATCGTATCGAGGACGATGGAGCCGACAAGGGTAAGTTCGTCAGCTTCGGGCTGAAGGATAAATACACGACGACACCCATCCACGTGGATGTAAACATCGTCTCTGCCGATGTGCTCGACATCGAGGCCTTCAAGGCTTGGCGTCCTGAGTATCAGAACGCTGAGTTCATCCTGGAGAACGGCCAGTACAAGTGCGGCTGGGCCATCGAGAAGATGTCGAAGTCGATGTTCAACGTGGTGAACCCAGATATGATTGTTGAGAAGTACGGCGCCGACACGCTGCGCCTCTACGAGATGTTCCTTGGCCCCGTGGAGCAGTCGAAGCCCTGGGATACCAACGGCATCGACGGCTGCCACCGCTTCCTGCGCAAGTTCTGGAACCTCTTCCAAAATATCCCGGAAAGCCCGGAAAATCCGGATAGCCCGGCCTCTCCTGAAAGCCTGAAGAGCGTACACAAGCTCATCAAGAAAGTAACCCAGGACATTGAGACCTTCGGCTACAACACCGCCATCTCGGCCTTCATGATCTGCGTCAACGAGCTGTCGCAGCAGAAGTGCAAGAACCGCGAGCTGCTCAAGACGCTCGTCATCCTCATCGCACCCTTCGCACCCCACATCGCCGAGGAGCTGTGGGAACGCCTCGGCGAGCAGGGCAGCGTCTGCGACGCCAAGTGGCCCGAGTGGAACGAGGCCTATCTCGTGGAGAGCCAGATGAAGCTGGGCGTGGCCTTCAACGGCAAGGCCCGTTTCGAGATGCAGTTTGCCGCCGATGCCGACAACAAGACCATCGAGGCTGCCGTGCTCTCCGACGAGCGTTCGCAGAAATACCTCGATGGCATGCAGGTGCGCAAGGTCATCATCGTGCCCAAGCGCATGGTGAACATCGTGCTGGGCAAGTAACAAATAGTAAATCAGTAAAAAGTAAATAAAAAAGTGACTGAGCGTCATAAAATGATCTGGAGCGAGGTCAAGGACTATCTCTTCATAGCCCTTGGCCTCCTGCTCTATACGATAGCCTTCACCGTGTTCCTGATGCCTTATCAGATAGTGGCGGGAGGCGTCACCGGCCTGTCGGCCATCATCTACTACGCCACGGGCTTCCACTTAGAGAACACCTACATCATCATCAACGGCCTGCTACTGCTGATGGCCCTGAAGATACTGGGCGTGAGGTTCCTGATGAAGACCATCTTCGCCATCTTCACCCTCTACTTCTTGCTGATGTTCGCCCAGGAGCTCATCCCCAAGCAGGCCAACGGACTGCCTTTCAAGCTGATGGGCGAGGGTCAGGACTTCATGTCGATGATCATCGGCTGCGTCATCACGGGTGTCGCCCTGGCCACCGTCTTCACCCACAACGGCTCAACGGGAGGCACCGACATCATAGCTGCCTCTGTCAATAAGTTCCATCCCAACGTGTCGTTAGGCAATGTGCTCATAGCTGCCGACTTCTGCATCATCGGCTCCTGTATGTTCTATCCGCAGTTTGGTACGCTGCTGGAGCGTGCCCACAAGGTGATGTTCGGCTTCTGCGTGATGGCTATGGAGAACTATACCCTCGACTACGTGATGAACGCCCGCCGACAGTCGGTACAGTTCTTCATCTTCAGCCGCAAATGGCAGGAGATAGCCAACGCCATCGGTACACAGATGAACCACGGCGTGACCATTCTCGACGGTCACGGCTGGTACACCGGCCAGGACATGAAGGTGCTCTGCATCCTGGCCCGCAAGAACGAGAGCGTGAATATGTTCCGACTCATCAAGATGATCGACCCCGCTGCCTTCGTGTCGCAGTCGAGCGTCATCGGTGTCTACGGCGAGGGCTTTGACGAAATGCGAGTAAGAATCAAGGAAAAGAAGAAGAAAATGAAAATAGTATTTGCTACCAACAACGACCACAAGCTGTCGGAAATCCGCAGCATACTGGGCGACCGCTTCGAGGTGGTGTCGCTGAAGGATATCGGCTGCGAGAAGGATATCCCCGAGAACGGCCAGACGCTCAAGGAGAATGCCCTCATCAAGGCGCAGTACGTATACGACACCTACCACATCAACTGCTTTGCCGACGATACGGGCCTGGAGGTGGAGGCCCTGGGCGGTGCGCCCGGCGTATACTCAGCCAGGTATGCTAGTATTACTAGTCAGACTAGTTCAACTAGTACTACTAGTCAGACTAGTATCCCCAGCCACGACTCCAATGCCAACATGGAGAAGCTGCTCCGCGAGCTGGAGGGCAAGGAGAACCGCCGTGCCCGCTTCCGCACCGTCATCGCCCTGATTATCGACGGACAGGTGAAGACGTTCGAAGGCATCGTCAACGGACAGATTATCCGTGAGCGTAGGGGAGGGGAGGGCTTCGGCTATGACCCCATCTTCCAGCCCGACGGCTATCACCAGACCTTTGCCGAGCTGGGTCTCGATATCAAGAATCAGATCAGCCACCGCGCCAGGGCATCGAAGAAACTGGCCGACTATTTGAATAAGTGATAAGTGATGAGTGATAAGTGATAAGTATTATGAAGATATACCAGTTTAGGAGATACATGATTTGTAGGGCATCAGCATGTCTTTCACCCCATATTGTGGCATTACTTATCACTTATCACTTATCACTTATCACTGCCATCGCCCAGACCGGCACGTGGCAGAACCACCTGGCCTACCACGACGTGCAGAACATCTGCGAGGCAGGCAACTACCTCTTCGTACTGGCCTCAAACGACCTCTACCAGTACAATAAGAACGACCAGAGCATCGTCACCTACGACAAGGTGAACGGCCTCTCCGACACCTACATCACCCACATCGCCTGGAACCCTACAACCCGTCGGCTCATCGCCGTATATCAGAACTCCAACATCGACCTCATCGATACCAACGGCAACACTACCAACATCTCTGCCCTCTACAGAAAGACAATGACTGAGGACAAGACCGTCACGCAGATCACCATCGACGGTATCTATGCCTGGCTCCACTGTGCCTTCGGCTACGTGAAGGTGAACATGCAGGCAGCGGAGATTACGGACACCTATATGCCCAGACACCCGCAGTACCCACAGAGCCTGCCCTCCTACGACGAGTACCAGGACCTGAAAAAAAACCGCACCCTCGTGGCAGCCCTCAACCCCGACGGCCCGAAGTACAACTATTTCTACGAGTCGAAATTCCTCGGTGGCAAGCTATACACCACCGGAGGCTACTTCCTCTCCGCCTTTCCCGACATGGTATATCCAGGTACGATACAAGTATACGACGGCGATAACTGGACCATCTACGAGGATGAACTACAGAACACGACAGGCTATGACTACGTGGACATCAACTGCATCGACATAGACCCCACGGACGAGAACCACGTCGCTGCCGGCGGGCGGTGCGGACTCTACGAGTTCAGGAACGGCAAGCTGGTCAATTATTATAATAAGGACAACAGCCCCTTAGGCGGTGCTTACGACCGTAATAATGAACTGGGAAACAACTATGTGCTGGTTCACGGTGTGAAGTTCGACAGCCAGGGCAACCTGTGGGTGCTCAACAGCCAGACAAAGGACGTGAACCTGCTCTGCCTGAAAAAAGACGGACAGTGGGAAAGCCACTTCCAGCAGCAGCTCGCCGACAACCAGAACATCGGACTGGTAGGCATGAGGAACATGTTCTTCGACAGCCGCGGACTGCTCTGCTTTGTCAATACCTCGCATACCGACCCGATGATCTGCTTCTACGACACGGCAGCCGACCAGCTCGTGGTCTGCAACAGATTCGTCAACCAGGACGGCACAGCCTATAACATCACCTATATCAATAGCGCCTGCGAGGATCAGGACGGCAACATCTGGGTAGGCACCAACATCGGACTCTTCTACATCGACAAGAGTGAAGTGGGAAAGAGCAATGCCACCTTCTATCAGGTGAAAGTGCCACGCAACGACGGTACCGACTATGCCGACTACCTGCTCTCAGGCATCAACATCAATCACATAGCCATCGACGGCGGCAACCGCAAGTGGGTATCAACCACCAGCTCCGGCACGTTCCTCATCAGTGCCGACAACATGACCCAGATCTACAACTTCACCACGGAGAACTCCAAACTGCTCTCCAACTCCATCAAGTCGGCTGCCATCAACCCTCAGACAGGCCGCGTATACTTCCTTACCGACACAGGACTCTGCTCCTATCTGAGCGATGCCACGCAACCCGTAGAAGAGATGTCGAAGGACAATACCTACGCCTATCCCAACCCCGTCACTCCCGACTATACTGGTCTTATCACCGTTGTAGGCCTGAGCCTGAATGCCGACGTGAAAATCGTATCGCCAAACGGGGCCCTGATAGCCGAGGGCCGCAGCAATGGCGGCTCCTTCACCTGGGATGGTAATGACAGTAGCGGCAACCGTGTAGCCTCGGGCGTATATATGGTTGTTGCTGCCACCAGCGATGGCAAGAAGGGAACGGTCTGCAAGATAGCCGTCATCAACTAAGCTCCAGCATCCTGTTGATGGGCTTCACGGCCTCACGGGCTATCTCGGCATCCACCTCTACCGCAGGCCAGCCGTACTTCAGCGTGTTGTACACCTTCAGCAGCGTGTTCATCTTCATATACTGGCACTCGTTGCACGAGCACTCCAGCCCGCTCTCCGAGATTTCCGGGGGCACGGGGATAAATTCCTTGTCAGGGCACGTACGCTGCATCTCGTGCAGAATACCGGCCTCTGTGGCCACGATAAACTGCCGGCGGTCGCTCTGTTGAGTATACTGCAACATCGTTGCAGTACTCCCCTTCACATCGGCCAAGGCCAGCACAGGCCCCTTGCACTCCAGATGAGCCATCACTACGGCCTCAGGATATTGCGCCTTCAGCTCAAGTATCTTCTGCACCGAGAATCGCTCATGCACATGACAGCCGCCATTCCAGAGCAGCATCTCTCGACCCGTCACCTCGTTGATATAGTTGCCCAGGTTATAGTCTGGGCCGAAGATGAGCTTCGCATCCTTAGGCAACTGGTCCACCACCTTCTTCGCATTGCCTGAGGTGACCACCACGTCAGTCAGCGCCTTCACGGCAGCCGTCGTATTCACGTAGCTTACCACCTGATAGCCCGGATGCTCCTCTTTATACTTACGAAGATCCTCAGCCCTGCAGGAGTCGGCCAGCGAGCAGCCGGCATTCAGGTCAGGGCAGAGCACCGTCTTCTCCGGCGAGAGCAGCTTGCACGTCTCTGCCATGAAGTGTACGCCGCACATCACCATCACCTTGGCATCCGTCTCGGCAGCCTTACGGGCCAAGGCCAGCGAGTCGCCTATGAAGTCGGCTATGTCCTGTATGTCACCAATGGTGTAATAGTGGGCCAGGATGATGGCATCCTTCTCCTTACACATCCTACGTATCTCTGCCTTCAGGTCGATACCTTCGGCGGCGGGTTCATCGATGAATCCCTGTTCTGTCCATTCCTTTTTCAACATCACATTATCTTATTATTATTATTTCTTTTTTCTTTTAAAAATAGAATGAGTAGTATGATATGCCGTGAATATGTTGGCAACTTCTGCCTGTTTTCCTTGCATATTTCGTTATTCACTGTTCACTATCCATTATCCACTCACGCTGTGGATTCTTTCTGCCTGATATAGAATAGCTAAGGCCGTTTATCCACAATTTCCGTTTCCGTTGCAAAATTAATAAGTTTATATCTTTTTTCGGCAAAAATCGGTGGAAATCTTTCGTTTTTCCTCGGAATAAACCTGTGGATATCCCCATGTCGGCTTTCCGTCGTGGGTTATTGGATGGTTATTCACAGTATTATCCACACACTTATCCACAGTTTTTCCACAATATTATTTGGTCGTTTGACGTTTTAATTGTAACTTTGCCATCAAATTGGCAATATAATATAATAAGGTATGAAAAAGCTATTGACTACGATTGCCCTGATGGCAGCAGCGCTGACTGTCCAGGCACAAGAGCACGAAGAGGGCGACTTCAGCATCCAGCCCCGAGTAGGTATCTCCTTGTCCAATCTCTCTGGTGATGGTGAGAAGTGGAAGACAAATGTGGCATACGGCGTGGAGTTCGAGCGGTTCTTCAGCGAGCGGTTCAGCCTGGCGGCAGGCGTGCTGTTCACCAACCAAGGCACGAAGTACAAGGACATCTACGACTTTGAGACCAATCAGAAGAACGACCTGACGATGAACATCTACTACGCCAATATCCCCATCACGGCCAACTATTATCTTCTGCCAGGCTTGGCCCTCAAGGCAGGACTGCAGCCCGCTTTCCGTGTGAAGGCTCAGGCCAGGATGGGTAGCACGTCGTACGACTACGACCGTATGCTGGATCTCTGGAAGTCGTGGTTCGACGGCGAGACGCCTGAGGTGACCAAGTTCGACCTATCCATTCCCGTGGGTCTGAGCTATGAGCTTGCCCGTGTGACGCTCGACGCCCGCTACAATATTGGTCTGCTGAAGGTCATCAAGGGCGAGAGCGTTCGCAACAAGGCGTTCGTGTTCACCATTGGCTATAAGTTTGGCAACTGACCGTTGAAGAAGCTTCGCACGATAGAGATGCAGCGGCTCACGGTGGAGGAGTTCCGTGAGGCTGAGAAGCTGCCGCTGGTGGTGGTGCTCGACGATGTTCGCTCGATGCACAACGTGGGCAGCGTGTTCCGTACTGGCGATGCCTTCCGCATCGAGGCTGTCTGTCTCTGTGGCATCACCTCTACGCCTCCGATGGCAGAGATTCACAAGACGGCCCTGGGAGCCGAGGACAGTGTCAGTTGGCGTTATTTCCCTACGGCGATGCAGGCCCTTGAGTCGCTGAAGGCCGACGGCTATGAGGTTTATTCGGTAGAGCAGGCTCATGGCTCAACGCTTCTTCAGCATTTCGAGCCTGTTGTTGGGCGAAAGTATGCTGTTATTTTGGGCAACGAGGTGAAAGGCGTTCATCAGGAGGTTGTTGATCGGAGCGACGGCTGCCTGGAGATTCCCCAGTTCGGCACGAAGCACTCCATGAACGTCTCCGTCACTGCCGGCATCATCATCTGGCACTTTGCCCAAATGATAATAAATAAATAAGGTGGCCCGTAAGCCACCTTATTTATTTTGTTACTCATCAACGGGTGAGAAATCGCCCTTGCCTACTCCGCATACGGGGCACACCCAGTCCTCGGGGATGTCCTCAAATGCTGTGCCGGGAGCGATGCCGCCATCGGCGTCACCCTCTGCGGGGTCATACACGTAACCACATACGTCGCAAACATACTTTTTCATACTCTGTACTTGTTTTAGGGGTTATTAATAATGGAAACTATTCTCTCTACAATCCGCTCGGGCGGAATGTTGTTCAGGCAGGCGTAGTCGCCCCGCTGGCAGGGCTTTTGTCCGTAGATGCTGCACGGACGGCAGTCGAGTTCGAGCTGTATAGTGTTCTCCTGTGGCTGGTTGTAGCCCATGAATCCTGCGTAGGGATGCGTTGCTCCCCACACGCTGACCACGGGTATGGCAGTGAGCGATGCGAGGTGCATGTTGGCGGAGTCCATCGACAGCATCACGTCGAGATGGCTCATGATGATAAGTTCCTGGTAGAGGTTCTCGCAATGGCGCGTGGCATTGATGCACTGTCGGTATTGTGCTCCCCAGATGTCGATGTATTTGTCCTCCTGATGGCCTTTTCCGAAGAAGAAGATACGGCACTGTGGATAGTGCTCCTTGAGCTGGTGTATGACCTGCTCCATGAGCCGTGGCGGATAGATTTTTCCCTCGTGGGCAGCAAAGGGTGCTATGCCAATCCACTTCTCGAAGTTCTTCTTGGGGCCTATCTCGCGGGGCAGCAGGTTGAGGTTGCCGCCTTCGGGTGGGAAGATGGAACGGAACTCGTTGATGTCGACACTATAGCCCAGCTGCTCGAACACTTTGAGATAGTTCTCGAAGGAGGTGGGCAGCTGCTTTTTCACCTTATGCTTATAGGATACCAGCTGCCTGCGGTCGTGGCGGTGCTTGTTGATATGCTCCACGCGATAGTGGCCCAGGTTGAAGCGCATGCGCAGGTATTCGGAGCGCAGCACGTTGTGCAGGTCGGCCACCTTGGTGAACTGCTTGGCTGTGAGTCGGCGGTAGAGTGCGTTGAGGCCGCGTATGCCGTGGTATTCTGTCTTCAGGTCGGCCTCCATGAAGTTGACGTTGGGAGCCAGGTCTTCGAAGAGTGCCCGGGCGTATGCTCTGCTGAGCACGGTGATGCGCACGTCGGGGTAGCGCCGTGCCACAGCCCATACTACGGGTACGGTCATTGCCACGTCGCCGAGCGAGGAGAATCGTATGACGAGTATATGTTCCTTCTTCACTTCTTATACAGGATAGGGTTCGTAGCGGGGTCGTTGTACATCTTCATCTGGCGGTACACCTTCATGTAGATACGGCCTGCGGCTATGTCGTCGAGCAGCTGGTCGATGGCCAGTGAGAGGTCTTTCTGCTGCTCAAGGAGCACGGCGAGCCTGGCGCTGCACTTCTGTTTGTGCTCAGGTGAGGCATCCTGTCGTTCGGCCTCCTGCTGCATGTGGTAGATTTTCAGTGCCAGGATGCTCAGCCGGTCGATGGCCCATGCCGGGCTTTCCGTGTTGAGGCGTGCCTGTGGCAGCGGATTGACGTCGCTGTAGTACTGTCGGAAGTAGGAGTCAATCTCTTCTACGAGGTCAGTACGGTCCTGATTGCTGTGGTCGATTCGTCTCTTGAGTGCCAATGCCTCTACGGGGTTGATGTGCGGGTCGCGTATGATGTCCTCGTAGTGCCACTGTACGGTGTCAATCCAGCATTTCTGATAGAGCTTGTACTCTATGGTGCCCCGCGTGTAGGGGTTGCGGATTGGAGTGTCCACATTGTCTGTCAGATGGTAGTCGGCGATGACCTGCCTGAAGATCTGATTGGCTTGTTCGGTAAACGACATATTCGGAATAATGATTTGTTTGACGTGCAAAGCTACAGAAAGTTTTTCAAATAGCCAACTAATTAATGATATTTTTGCATTTTTCCCATTGGTAGCGCACACAAAAGGGCTGTTTTTATGCACAAATACACCGTAAATGTGCAAAACGACGATAGTTTTTCATCAAAAAGTTTGCGTACGTGAAAGAAAATGTGTTACTTTGCACCCTGAAAGCGGCGAAGTGCCGGTTTCTTAGTATTGCAAATTCATTATTAACACTTTAAAGAAAGAAAATTATGTCAGAAATTGAAAGCAAAGTAAAGGCTATTATCGTAGACAAACTGGGTGTTGATGAGGCTGAGGTTAAGCCCGAGGCAAGTTTCACAAATGATCTTGGTGCTGACTCTCTCGATACCGTTGAGCTCATCATGGAGTTTGAGAAGGAGTTCGGTATCTCTATCCCCGACGATAAGGCTGAGAAGATTGGCACCGTGGCTGATGCCATCGCTTACATCGAGGAGAACGCAAAGTAAATATTGTTATATAACATAGGGGTTGCTTCGGACTCGAGGCAACCCTTATGCTTTAATTTAAGCTTATGGAATTAAAAAGAGTTGTTGTAACGGGTCTTGGCGCAGTGACGCCAGTGGGCAACACTCCTGATGAGACATGGAAGAACCTGCTCAACGGAGTGAGTGGTGCCGCCCCCATTACACTTTTCGACGCATCGAAATTCAAGACGCAATTTGCCTGTGAGGTAAAGAACCTCAACGTGAATGACTTTATAGACCGTAAGGAGGCCCGCAAGATGGACCGCTACACGCAGTTTGCCGTGATTGCCGCCAGGCAGGCTGTTGAGGACAGCGGCATGGACTTGGAAACGGAGGACAAGAACCGTATCGGTGTGGTCTATGGCGTGGGTATCGGCGGTATCAAGACTTTCGAGGAAGAAGTGTCCTACTACGCCTTGAACCAGGAGGCAGGCCCGAAGTTCAACCCCTTCTTCATCCCCAAGATGATTGCCGACATCGCTGCCGGCCAGATTTCTATCATGTACGGCTTCCACGGCCCCAACTATATCACTGCCTCTGCCTGTGCCTCGTCGTCGAATGCGCTGGCTGATGCCTTCAATCTGATTCGCCTGGGTAAGGCCAATGCCATCGTTGCAGGTGGTGCCGAGGCAGCCATCTGCGCTACAGGCGTGGGCGGCTTCAATGCCATGCACGCACTGTCCACCCGCAACGATGAGCCGGAGAAGGCCAGCCGCCCGTTCAGTGCCAGTCGCGACGGCTTCATCATGGCCGAGGGAGCCGGTTGCCTGATCTTAGAGGAGCTGGAGCATGCCAAGGCGCGCGGAGCGAAGATCTATGCCGAGATGGCAGGTGCCGGCATGAGTGCCGACGCTCACCACATCACGGCCTCTCACCCCGAGGGCCTGGGTGCCAAGCTGGTGATGGAGAACGCACTGGAGGATGCCGGCATGAAGCCCGAGGACATCGACTATATCAACGTTCACGGTACGTCGACTCACGTTGGCGACATCTCCGAGGCCAAGGCCATCAAGGAGGTGTTCGGAGAGGCAGCCTACAAGCTGAACATCTCCTCGACGAAGTCGATGACGGGCCACCTGCTCGGTGCTGCCGGTGCCGTGGAGGCCATGGCTACGGTGCTGGCCGTGAAGAACGACATCGTGCCGCCCACCATCAACCATGAGGAGGGCGACGAGGACCCAGAGATCGACTACAATCTGAACTTCACCTTCAACAAGGCCCAGAAGCGCGAGGTGCGTGCCGGACTGTCGAACACGTTCGGCTTCGGCGGCCACAATGCCTGCGTGGTATTCAAGAAGTATGAAGCTTAATAATATCATCGACCGAATAAAGCTCCCTTTCCGCAAGGAGAAGGAGCTTTTTTCTTCTTTGTATGACATTCTCGGCTTCTATCCCCGTGAAATCAAGTACTACAAGCAGGCCCTGCTGCACAAGAGCATCGGCAAGCTCAACGATAAGGGCAAGCCACTGAACAATGAGCGGCTGGAGTTTCTCGGCGACGCCGTGCTCGATGCTGCCGTGGGATACGTGGTCTACCGTCACTATGAAGGCAAGCGAGAGGGCTTCCTGTCGACCACCCGTTCGAAGCTGGTGAGCCGTGAGACGCTCGGCCGACTGGCCAATGAGATGGGCCTCTCGCAGCTGATACTATCGGCAGGCCGCAGCACGTCGCACAACAGCTACATGAATGGCAATGCCTTCGAGGCCCTCGTGGGTGCCATCTATCTCGACCGTGGCTACGATGCCTGTCTGTGGTTCTGGGAGAATCGCGTGCTGGGTAAGTACATCAATATCGACAAGCTGGCCTTCAAGGAGGTCAACTTCAAGTCGAGGCTGCTGGAATGGAGCCAGAAGAACCGTGTCACCCTGGAATATCGCCTGACGAAACAGAAGAAGGACGACAAGGGGTCGCCCGTGTTCAGCTTCGTTGTGCTGCTGGAAGGCATCGAGGGAGAGCGCGCCACCGGCTATTCCAAGAAGGAAGCCCAGCAGACGGCATCAAAGAACACGCTGCAGCGACTCAGGCGCGAGCCGCAGTTCATCGATGCCATCTTCCAAGCCAAGTCGGAGCGTACGAAGATGGAGGAAGAGCCCACCATGCTCGTGCCTGATACGGAACAGGAGGAGCATGACTTCATCATCACGTCACACAAGCCTCACCACTTCCCCGACATGGAGGAGGAGGAGCAGCCGCTGCCCGCTGCCGGCAAGCCCTCACCTCCTCAGGCTGACGATGACGACGACGATGAAGAGGAGTTCGACCTCTCCGATGTTTCCCACCGCGACTCCTCGCGTGAAGACATCATTGCAAAAGCAGAGGCAGCAGCCTTCGCCGATGCGTAAATTTATTAGCAACATGAAACAACTACAGACGAGAAACTCCTTCATCGTATCGAAGGCACTGAAGAATTTCGTATTTGCCGCCGTACTCACAGCCGCCGCTGCGCAGCTGGCTCATACGGCCGACTCCATGATTGTGGGCCATATCGTAGGCCCCGATGCCGTGTCGGCCATCAACCTGGTACTGCCCTTAGTGGAAGTGCTCAACTGTATGGGCTTCCTGATATGCTTCGGAGCCAATGCCATGTGTGCCCAGGCCATTGGCAGCGGCGACAAGAAGCGGGTGGCCAAGGTGTTCTCGTCGACCATACTCACGGTGATGACGCTCGGACTGGCCGTCTCGTTGGCCATCTGTCTGTTCAGTTACCAGATTGTCGACATCATGTCCGACGAGCCGCGGCTCGACCAGATGGCCTACGACTATATCCATACCTACGCCATGGGCGGATGGCTGCAGATGCTCTCCTACGGGCTATGCCTGTTTGCTGCCACCGACGGGCGTCCACGCATGGTGACGAGGGCCGTGGTCCTGGGAGCACTGGGCAATGGACTGGCCGACGTGCTGTTCATCTGGCTCCTGGACATGGGTGTCAAGGGTGCTGCCATCGGCTCGCTGACCATGTTTGTTGTCAACGTGCTCTTCCTGGCCAACTACCTCAGGCGTTCCAGCTCCTACAGGCTGGCATGGCCTGGCAAGGACTTCTTCAGTATCTTCGGGCATAATATCCGCGAGGGTGCGCCCGTCACGCTGAGCAACTCGCTGATGGCTGTCACCATCATGCTGCTCAACCACATCGTGCTCACCTACCTCGGAGCCGACGGCCTCTTCCTCTGGTCGGTGTGCCTGCAGATGCTGCTGCTCACCTACGTGTTCATCGACGGACTGATAGAGTCGCTCTTCGCCGTGGGTGGCATCCTGGTGGGCGAACGCGACCTGCGCGGGCTACAGATTCTGGTGCGCCAGGCACTCATCATCATCTGTTCGCTGGTGGCTGTCGTCATCGTGCTGATGTATATCCCCGGACTGGTGGGCATGCTCTTCGGCGTCACCGACCCCGCGCTGTCGGCCGAGCTCGACCGTGTGCTTCGCATCTTCGCCCTGATGCTCATACCCTTTGCCGTGTCGCAGATACTGCTCAACGCCTATCAGCTGGTGGGACATCAGGTGGCCAGTGCCGTCACGGCAACGCTACAGACGGTGTTCATGGTCGTCATGGTGTGGGTCGTGGCCGAGGTGGAGGGCATCGAGCTGTGGTGGGGCTTCGCCATCGGCTGTATGCTGGTGCTGCTCTCACAGCTGCTGTTCACATTCGTCAGCAGCAGGATGGCCCGCGGCGAGGTGTCGTCGCTGACGCTGATACCCCAGACCAACAAGGGCTACACCTTCGACCGTTCCGTCACCTATCAGCCCGACGATGTGTATGCCGCCCTCAACGAGATGGACGCATTCCTGAAGAGTACGGTGGCCGACCATTCCGTACGCTTCGAGGTGAACCTCTGCTGCGAGGAGCTGATGACCAATATTGCCAGCTTTACCACGAGCCGTGTTGCCAGCCATTCCTTCGACGTGCATATCTGTGTCAACGACGAGGGCATCTACGTCACCATCAAGGACGCAGGCCGACCCTTCGACCCCATACGTGCCGGAAAGATGGCCGATGCCAACATCGGTACCAAGGAGCATGAGCACTTGGGGCTGCGACTGGTGACGAACATCATTCCCGATATCACCTATAAGTATATGTACGGCCAGAACACGGTGTTTATATACAGAAAGAGCCCATCAGCATAAAATGAATTGTAAATGACTATACAGGAATTCAGAGACTACATGGCATCGGGCAAGCCCGTCATTGGCGGAGGCGAAGTCCACATGATGTTCCACAAGTTATCGCAGGAGGCACTGAAGATAACGGCAGAGATTAATGGTAAGTACCACACTCCCGGCGAGCTGCACGCATTGCTGGAGCAGCTTTGGGGCAGAGAGGTGCCCACGACGGTAGGCATGTTCCCGCCGTTCCATACCGACTGCGGCAAGAACACCGTCGTTGGCGAGCGGGTGTTCATCAACATGGGCTGCAAGTTCCAGGATCAGGGAGGCATCACCATCGACGAGGGCGCACTCATCGGCCACAACGTGGTGCTGGCCACCATCAACCACGACCTTGCCCCAGACCGTCGTCAGAGCATGTCGTATGCTCCCATCCACATCGGCAAGAACGTCTGGATAGGCGCCAATGCCACGGTGCTTGCTGGCGTGACCATCGGCGATGGAGCCGTAGTAGCCGCTGGTGCGGTGGTGACCAAGGATGTGGAGCCGAACACGATTGTCGGCGGTGTTCCTGCAAAAGTTATCAGGAGAATAGAGCAGTAGCTACCAGCCGTCCTTTCGGAAGGCTCCGTAGGATCGTAGGAAGGCTCCGTAGCATCGCAGGAAGGCTCCGTAGCATCGCAGGGAGGCTCCGTAGGATTGCAGGGAGGCTCCGTAGGATTGCAGGAAGGCTCTTTTGCACTGAATTCTCTAGAGAATTCGCGCTGTGGAGACTGCTGTCAGCTGCCGGGGGCATTGCTCGGAGTGCAGTGGGCTTTGTGTCAGATGTCAGGTGTATGGTTTTCGGCTTTATCTCCATCCTCGCGCGCGTATATATATTGCTTTTGACAGAAAACATGTGTACCATCTGTACCATCTGCCACCCCGCCGTGGCAGATGGTACAGATGGTACACGTGTTTTGGCTGATTCACTCCTATACGCGTGCGTGCGCGCGAAGAACGGTTTGTAGCGCACTTCTGCCCATTCCGTGTGCCGCCTTCTTCCGACTTCGACGACTGGCCCTTCCTATGGGGACAGAACGAGGGGACGATAGCCGGCAACACGCAGTACGTCATCTTCGGCTCGTCGTTCAAGAACCTGGCTAAATAGAAGCGAGGTGGGTGAGGAGAATCTTCACCCCGATGCCTATCAGTATCAGCCCGCCGAGAAGCTCCGGCTTCAGTCGGCGGGTTATCATCTTGCCGAAACGGCGGCCCAGCTGATAACCAACGATACTGAAGAGGAAGGACACGAGGCCGATGATGAGCAGGGGGAGGGCCAGCTGCTCCAGTCGGTCGTAACCTGTGCAGGCAAAGGATATGCCGACGGCCAGCGCGTCGATGCTCGTGGCCACGGCCAGCAGCAGCTGCGTTCGGAGCCGACGGGGGTTGAAGTGATGCTCTTCCTCTGGCCGGAAGGATTCCCACACCATCCTGCCGCCGATGAAGGCCAGCAGCGCGAAGGCTATCCAGTGGTCTACCGCCTCCAGATAGTTGCTGAAGAAGCTAATGCCGGCCCATCCCGCCAGGGGCATCAGGGCCTGGAAGAGTCCGAAGAGGAGCGCCATGCGGAGAGGGCGCAGGTCGCGGGCCAGTACGCCGCTGACGATGGACACCGTCAGGCAGTCCATCGCCAAGGCTATCGCCAGCAGTATGATGTCCAGTAAGCTCATTGCACTGTAAAGTTACAGGCGCGTACCCCCGCGCCCCGGTGATTCTAATCCTCTACGATGGTGATACGCCCCTGTGGCTTGGCATAGGCGTTGCCGAGGTCGCCGCCCAGCTGCTCTTCCATGTACTGCGCTATGACGTCGCGGCTGAGAGCCGACGAGGCCTTCCTGACGCGGCAGTCCTTCAGCACGTTGTTGAAGCCGCCGCCTTTATAGTAGGCCGTCAGGGCCACGGTGTAGGTCTTGGCCGGGTCGATGGGCTCGTATCGGTCGCCCCGGAGCACCATCACGTTGCTCACGCTGTGCGAGGCGGTGTGGATGGTGTACTTCAGTCCGGAGCATTGCGGGAAGTTACCGTCGGGAGCCGGTGTCTGGGCGGTGCTCACGCGCAGGGCCTCCACAATCTTCGCACCCGTGGCCTCAATCATGTACACCTGCTGGTCGTAGGGCGAGAGGGCGGTGACGTCGCCGTAGGTGATGGGGCCTGCCGCTATACCGTTGCGCAGTCCGCCGCCATTCTCCAGCGCTATTTCGGCACCCATCAGCTGGCGATAGGCGTCGGTGGCCAGGTCGCCGGCATTGGTCTCACGGCAGCGCACCACGAAGATGTCGCGCTCGTCGGTAATCTCCAGTGGATAGCTGCTTCGGCAGATCACGCGGCTCACCGTCTCGTTCATCAGCGTCTTCACGCTGTCGGTGGCTGCTTTCACCTGCGGGTTCTCGTAGGGGATATCCGACGAGGGCATCAGCATCGTCGTGAAGCGTCTGTCCTTGATGAGCAGTTTGCCTACATAGGCAAACTTTGTGCCTGTCTGGCTGATGCCGATGCTGTGGCCATCGCTGTTGGCCACTTCATCGTGAGGGATGACGGAGTGGCTATGGCCGTCGAGCACCACGTCGATGCCTTTCGTGGCGGCTATCATGCGGTGGGAGTCGAAGCCCATCGACTGCGTCTCCTCGCCGACGTGGGATATCAGCACCACGTAGTCGGCCCCGGCCTGTCGCGCCTCGTCGACAGCCTGCTGCACAAGGCTGTAGAACTCCTCGCGCTTCAGGGTGTAGGCCAGCCGGTCGTGGTCATCATAGAAGGCGTAGTTCTCCAGGATCATGGTCTCTGGTGTCACGACTCCCACGAAGGCGACACGCTTGTCGCCCAGCTGGTGGATGACGTAGGCAGGGAAGTAGGGCTTCGGCGCTCCCACATCGTAGAAGTTGGCACACACCACGGGGGCCTTCACCTTCGAGAGCAGCTCCTTCATGCGCGGCACGCCGTAGTCGAACTCGTGGTTGCCTAGCGTGATGGCCTGGTAGCCCACCCGCTGCATGATGTCAACGATGTACTGCCCACGGGAGATGGCTCCGCTGGTGCCGCCCTGCAGGAAGTCGCCGCAACAGACGACGGCGGCCCAGGCCGTGTCGCTCTGGTTGATGGCATCGCGCAGTCCTGCCAGCTTCGCATAGCCGTCGATGCCGCAGTGGGCGTCGTTCTCGTAGAGGATGACGATGCTCTTGTTGTCGTGCTTAGGCACGCTACTTGTCTGGCGCTGTTTCAGCGAGGCACAGCTGCCCAGCGCCAAAGTCGCTGCGGCGGCTATAAGGATAATTGTTTGTTTTCTCATCTTTAATAATAAAGTGTGTCGGCCTGCGCGTCTCTCACTAGCACATACCATGCTGCAAAGATAATCAAAAGTTAAGAGTTAAGAGTTAAGAATTAAGAAAAAATGACTGATGGAAGCAAATTTTCTTAACTCTTGACTCTTAACTCTTAATAAATTTGTATATTTGCAAGCAAAATCAGTAAGCTATGGCAGAGAAGAGAGGTTACGGCATAGGCCTGCAGTGGTTCCCCGACTTCATCAAGCGCGGGGCCATCTATGTGGACAAGACGGAGTACGTCTACAAGATGGCGCATTCGAATGCGAAGAATTTCTTCCTGAGCCGCCCCAGGCGGTTCGGCAAGTCACTCTTAGTGAGCACCCTCGAAGCCTACTTCAGCGGGCGCAGGGAGCTGTTCAAGGGGCTGGCCATCGACAGTCTGGAGAAGGAATGGGTGGAATATCCCGTCATCCACCTCGACCTGAGCAGCGGCAAGTACTACGAGCTGGCGCGGCTCCACGGCACCATCAGCAATATGCTAAGGCATGAAGAGGAGAAATGGAACATCGCCAATGTGGAAGACCCCTATAATTATGATGCGCGCCTGAGCAACCTTATTCTGGCTGCTTACAAACAGACAGGCCGCGAGGTGGTGGTGCTCATCGACGAGTACGACGCGCCGATGCTCGACAGCATCGCCAAGCCCGACCTGCAGGACCAGATACGCGACCGCATCCGCAACCTGTTCTCACCGCTGAAGGCACAGGCGCAGTACCTCCGCTTCGTGTTCCTGACAGGCATCTCGAAGTTCTCGCAGCTATCAGTGTTCAGCGAGCTGAACAATCTGAACATCCTGACCTTCGACCCCGAGTACGAAGGCTGCTGCGGCATCACCGAGGAGGAGCTGCTGACACAGCTGAAGCCCGACATCGAGTGGCTCAGCGAGGCATCGGGGCTATATGGTGGCAAGAAGTTGGACTACGACGAGACGGTGGCTGCCCTGAAGCGGAAGTACGACGGATACCACTTCTCCAGAAGAATGACCGACATCTACAATCCCTGGAGCCTGTTCTACGCCTTCGATACCGGTGAAATCGGGAATTACTGGTTCTCCACCGGCACCCCGTCGTCACTTATCAACCTGATGCGGGTGAAGCAGTTCAACATGTCAGAGCTGGAGGGCTTTGAGGCAGACTTAGACAGGTTTGACGCGCCCACCGAGCGCATCAGCGACCCGGTGCCTGTGCTCTTCCAGAGCGGCTACCTGACGCTGAAGGGCTACAACCCCGATACGGAAAACTATATCCTCGGCTTCCCCAACGAGGAGGTCTACAAGGGCTTCGGCACTTCACTCTACCAGTACTACTGCGCCGACTATATCGGCAGCCGTAACCAGATGAACAATGCCTACCAGTATATGCGCCTGAAGAAGATCAGCTTCGAGCAGTTCCTCGAAGCCGTGCGCAAGTGGTACGCGGGTATACCATACTCTATCACCAGCCAGAACCAGAACGAGCAGTTCTACCAGTCGCTCTTCTACTCGCTGATGGTGGGCGTGGGGGCGGACGTGCATGCCGAGGAGCAGACCAGCGACGGGCGGATGGACATCTCGCTGAAGATGCAGGATGCCATCTACATCCTGGAGTTCAAGTACGACAAGACCACCGAGGAGGCCATGGAGCAGATCTGCCGCAAGGACTATGCCGTGCGCTTCGCCGCCGACCCTCGCCCCGTGTATGCCGTGGCCCTGAACATCGACGCACGGCGGCGCACCATCGACAGCTATGAGATAGTACGCCTGGGAGAGTAAAGTACGGATTGCAGGCATGTTGTTCACAAAGGTCTGACACTTTGTGTACACCTCATCGTTTCAATACCTTTCAAAACGGTATGTCAGGCCAATTTGGAGATTCGTGTTTGATCCTAAGCCGAATTCTAAGAATCCTCGCACTTTCTGCTTTCCTATCTCCCAGCCAAACGGTGTCGCAAGATACGCGAACCGCAGCCTCCTCTCATCCAAATCATCATCGCTCTTCAGAGGAATCTTTTCCACATCGGCTTCCTTTTGCTGATAATGCAAACCGACAGACGCCTTCATATATAGACTGCACCAACTGTTATTCAGCCATGACCATTTCAGCGATGGCATTAGGAAGAAAGATTTTTCCTTTATCTCGCCAGCAGAAATATACTGCGTTGTATATTCGGTCTTATAGAATACTTTCGTTGTCTGTTCTTTACTGTCCCAGTATTCATAGGAGGTTTCAACTGGGATTCTATAATCATTCCCAAGCGATGAGTGGTATGTGGTAAAAGCAACCATTGCTCCTATGGCAATCCGATGATTCAGATGGTAATAGTAGCTTATCAATGGTCCGCTTGATGAGGGTCCGAATAGACTGTATCTGTTGTCGTGATCTGGTTTGTAGACCATAGCCTGATATACTTTTTTCTCATAATCATCCCATTGGCTACGTGGCATAAACATACCTGTTAGACTTACATTCACCTCGTGCCTATAGTATCGTGTCTTGCTCTCCTCGGGTTCATCAGCAAAAGCATAAACTCCGCCAATCAGCACCGTGATTAATAAAATGGTTCTCTTCATACGCTCAGACAACTGTTATCGTGTAAAATTATTGTTCCTAGACACACAAAGGGTTAGACCCTTTGTGTGTGCTATATCACTAAAGGGTACCATAAACTTTTCCGTCCCCACCACACGATGAACACTTTCCATTATGATTTGCGCATGCGCCACATAATGTGTGCTTCATGTGATTCTGGATGCCAGTGCCGTTGCATATCCTGCATTTCCCGCTACCCATGCAGAGACGACAGTCCTTGTAGCCATATTGGATTTTGGGTGACGAGCTGCTTGACCTGGATGATGATGAAGAGCTTCTGTAGATGATGATGACCCCGACGAGGAACTGCTACCGCTGTTTTTCATCATCTGGATAGCCTGTCCTTTTTCAATTCTGAACTGATCCAAAGTCAAGTTGGGTCGATATTTCTTTGCCGCCTGATATTCCTGCTGCTCCTGGTTCATCACCTGCTACATCGCATATCGAGGGTCAAGAAGATAGTCCATACTCGTGTTGCGAACGAATCCACCAGGCATCACCTGATAGCCACCCATACCGTAGCCACCACCCATACCCTGGGCCATACCTTGCAAAATTGTGTCGCATGAGGTGAACACTGTCACGCAAGCGACAAATAATAAAGAAACTATCTTACTCATTTTCTTATACTTTTAGTTAATAATAATATTGTATTTCCCGATCTTACGAGAAGAACTAATCTTAGTAGCCCATAGAATCGTCCTGACTATTTAGTATCATTATCTAATGACTATTTTATAACTATCGCCATTTGCTTTTTTTACAATATAAACTCCCTGTTGTATCTTTGTTGATTTCCCATGATAAGGACCTATGTATAACCCGTGTATATTATATAAGTCCCCCTCAACAAAGTCGTTATACATACTGCAAACCGAAGATACTTCTTCTTCATTGTAGAGCTGCATGTTATCAATAAAAACTCCACCAGACTGTATCTGTCCATATAGTTTGTACCTGAACGTATTATCTGCAAAAACCAAAGGAACTTCTATCGTATTCCAAGTTTCGGTTCTATCCTTAAAGGTATAGATGTTATATTCACCATATTGATCTTCTACATACAGTGTAAACTTTGGTGTTTGTGAATTTGCAACAGCTGTACAATAAATATCAAATGAGAGATAGTAATTCTTTCCTGCCTCCACCTCAATATCGGCACTGATTGCTTCTGACTCACTAAATGACTTATCCTTTCCAGAAAACAACATAAATATGTTTGCGCCATCTTTAGCATTGGGAATCAGGTCAGCATTCATGACAAAATCGTTTCTTTTGTATGCTCGCCATACCGCTTTTCCCATAATCGACGAAACAGAAATCGTTGAATTCTGTCTTGATTCAAAACTCTCTTTGTAATACAAATTCTTTTCCGTATGGGTATTGGGTTTCTCTGGGTCAATAATAGTCTCCCCAGACGTAGTAAAAGAAATAGTTCCTTCCGAAATGTTTGTGGTTATGGCAGAAAGTGACACTTTTGACGAACTTCCATCCCACGCAACCGCAGCGGGGGATGTTGTCGGCGAAAAGGAGATGACTCTCTTACTTCCAGGAAACGGACATTCTGGAGAGTTTATATTACCATACTTCTTTTTTGATGGTTCTGAGCCTGATGCACATACAGGATAAAGCCCCTGTGGATGTGATGCATTAACGGTATTGGTCTTATTATATAGTTCGATGTTGGGATGAATATGATAAACCATCAAGCCAGCCCCTGGAAGTGCTGCATCAAAATAATATTGCTGTCTGTTCTCCAGCAAATAATAATCACCCTCACTCCCTGTGTCAATTCTGTATACCAATGTCTCTGTAGGGTTTTCTACCTCAATGCGTGGCATTACTATCTGCTGGTTTTCTTTTAGAACGACTTCACTGTTCCATCCAAATATATGGCATCTAACGTACGGGTTGAAATTTGCTGGCGAACGTCCGTCATCATTCCAACTGCCGCTGGCCATGATATCCCATTGTCCTGTTCCAAAATATTCACCACCAGTGCCGTAGTTGGTATCATAGTAATCCATTGCGCCAAGGGCATGGCCAAGTTCATGGCAGACAACTCCTATGTTTGAAATTTCGTTGCCACGATTCCCACGTAATTCAGGAGAGCATGAATAACCAGCAAGTGTGTAGCCGATTTCATTCTTCAACATTATGCGATGTGGGTATTCGTGAGCCCAAATTGCATCAGAAGATGCTCCAGCTTCTTCACCATAGCCGGCAAAGATGATATGCACATTGTCTATCAGACCATCATTGTCGTTGTCATAAAGGGAATAGTCTATGTCTTTGGGAAGGCTTAGCATTGCCTCAATACAAAGATCTACTGCATGGGTATCGTTGCCACCAGCACTACTATTCCTGCCATAATAGCTCATGGTGTTCTTTGAAGTGTATGGGCCATACACGTCTGTGATGAAATCCAGCTGTCCTTGGGATGCAAATCTATAATAATCTCTTACACTCCCTATTGCTTCGTTCTGGTGATAGTCAAGTTCATTAATCAAAGCGTCAAATTCTTCATTTGTTTTCTTGAAATGAAGGTCCTTATATTGCATTAAGATTACTAATGCCCTTCTTTCTCCAATGATGGGTGATGCAGAAGCCACTCTTTGCTGACCAGAAGCACGCCGCACATCATTATTGACTCTAACGGGTACTATTCCTTTAGGGCATATTTCTTTAAAAGCTTTTAGCTCGTTTGACTCTTCATCTGCCGACATTAATTTGAACTCCGACTTTTGAACTTCCCCGCTTTCGGTGACTTTTGCATACCACCAACCCACGGAGTCGCTCAACAATGAATAACCATCTGGAGTTATAGCATATTTATGATTTTCATCTCCTCGCATAAATATATCTACCTCCTTCCCATTTTGAGTTATAACTTTAACCTTATATGGATAAGCAGACACCGCAAACGTGCTATTCGCTATATGTAGGAGGGCTGCAATTAAGAGTCCTGCTCCAAATCCAAAGACATTCTTCATTAAATGATTTGACACTTTTTAATAAGGTTCCCACCCTCGGGATAGACCTGCCAATCAGACTTGATGCCAGCCAAGGGTGGGAACGCACAAATATCTGCTATCTAAAATACTTTCTTGCATGCGCCTCTTCTTCAGAACGCTTTAGAATGACAACGCCATCTGTTTGTTTCGGGGAAGAAAGTCTTTTTGGAGCATTTGAACCACTTACATCCCACTGGCCACCACTCATATCAGATGATTCTGTTCCATCTTTAAACACACCCCTTGCAAAGATAGTGATAAGTGGATTAACAGCAAGAGGAGTAGATGTGCGGTAAGAGAAAGTGTGCTGATTGGGATAATTGGTAACTATTTCCATATCCCAAATTTCCGCGAACCAATGTTTCTTTTTATGTTTAGCATAATAATTAATCTCAAATGCAAATGCAACAGCAGGTTTTCTTTCAGAGGAAGGTAAATTACCGTATATAACATGATATGAATCACTTAAACCTTCTTTGACAGCGGTGAACTGGAAACCATCAGTTCCATATCTCATGTCGTCTGACGGGAAGCTCACCCATGCATCCGTGTCTCCATTCTTATAAGCAGGAGTTGTGACTTTTTCCTTTACTACTTCACCACGTTTGTTTTCAACATCAAAAGCAACCGTGCAAATATAATAGGTTGTAGCCTCTGTGATACTATAACCGTTAATATCTTTTGAGGGGAAGAACATGTAATCATCGACATATTTGTTGGCATCCCTTTTCAGCAGTGCATCAAGTAGTTCCATGTCTGTCATGCGGTTCAACTCTCTTTCTGAGATACACAACCAATGGAACGTATTTACTTTGCCTGTCTTTTCCAAGTCCCAACCGATTTGATTGTAAAGGGCCACCAAGTTAGATGGTGTGACTTTTACATTGGTTAGCACATTCCCCTGGTTTATAATAATACTTGCAGTAGCCCCACTACCCGTCAAAGTAATTGTAGCTGAGCGTTCGGTAGACGAAATGTTTTCATTGGTTGGATAAATCGTCATTTGCACAGAGCCTTTACCATTTGAAGGAGATACGCTTAACCAAGAAGGTACATTGCCAATGTTCCAATCTACATTCGACGTGACGGTTAGCGTTTGCTTGTAGTCAATACCGCTTTTCCCATCAAATCCGCCTTGGAAAGTCAGATTGGTCGATTCGCTTCCATTGACTTTAATATAAGGCGATTCACCCCCCTGAGGGACGTTTGGAGTTGGAGTTGGGGTAGGGGTCGGCGTTGGTTCTGGCTCATCATCATCACCGCAAGATACCAATCCAACACTCAGCACGCTAACCAACACAAAGGCCAGCATGCTCCAAAGAAAATCCTTTTTCTTCATAACTGTAATTTTTTAATTGTGATACATAAAGTTTGTTAGTTCATTTACCAGTATGTTGAAAGAGGATGCAAAAGTCAGGGCACAAAGAATGGCGTGGCTGTTCTTATGCACTTGACCTAAGGGGCGAGCCTGAGAAACTTTAGAACCCCTCACTACATTTATAAGAATGCTACCACGCCAAATAGGCGCGTGCATAGCTAATGCCTGTAGTGAAGGGAACGCCACTCCCGGCTTCCCCCTGCTATCTTAAATCGGACTATTCTAAAAATTAGTTTCTCAGGCTACTTCAGTCAAGTGCGATATAATAAGCTATTGCATCAATGAAACCGGATTTCTCCCCGATTCCGTCTGCAAAGATAAACAATATTTCTGAATAAAACGCAACTTTGGCAAAAAAATTTTTAAAAAGAGTGAGATATTAGCTATTTCACATAAAAACTATGCCAAACGGGGGCAAATTACGGAAGAAATGCCCAAATGGACATACTTCGTGGGCTTTTGTTATTAGCCTTGCTGAAAATTGGAACGTAATATTCTTTGCCGTTTGAGAATTATTTCGTATATTTGCACGCAAAATCGGAAAGCTATGGCAGAGAAGAGAGGTTACGGCATAGGCCTGCAGTGGTTCCCCGACTTCATCAAGCGCGGGGCCATCTATGTGGACAAGACGGAGTACGTCTACAAGATGGCGCATTCGAATGCGAAGAATTTCTTCCTGAGCCGCCCCAGGCGGTTCGGCAAGTCACTCTTAGTGAGCACCCTCGAAGCCTACTTCAGCGGGCGCAGGGAGCTGTTCAAGGGGCTGGCCATCGACAGTCTGGAGAAGGAATGGGTGGAATATCCCGTCATCCACCTCGACCTGAGCAGCGGCAAGTACTACGAGCTGGCGCGGCTCCACGGCACCATCAGCAATATGCTAAGGCATGAAGAGGAGAAATGGAACATCGCCAATGTGGAAGACCCCTATAATTATGATGCGCGCCTGAGCAACCTTATTCTGGCTGCTTACAAACAGACAGGCCGCGAGGTGGTGGTGCTCATCGACGAGTACGACGCGCCGATGCTCGACAGCATCGCCAAGCCCGACCTGCAGGACCAGATACGCGACCGCATCCGCAACCTGTTCTCACCGCTGAAGGCACAGGCGCAGTACCTCCGCTTCGTGTTCCTGACAGGCATCTCGAAGTTCTCGCAGCTATCAGTGTTCAGCGAGCTGAACAATCTGAACATCCTGACCTTCGACCCCGAGTACGAAGGCTGCTGCGGCATCACCGAGGAGGAGCTGCTGACACAGCTCAGGCCCGACATCGAGTGGCTCAGCGAGGCCTCCGGGCTGTACGGAGGCAAGAAGATGGACTACGACGAGACGGTGGCTGCCCTGAAGCGGATGTACGACGGCTACCACTTCTCAAGGAGAATGACCGACATCTATAACCCCTGGAGCCTGTTCTACGCTTTCGAGAAGGGTGAAATCGGAAATTACTGGTTCTCCACCGGCACCCCTTCCTCGCTCATCAACCTGATGCGGGTGAAGCAGTTCAACATGCCCGAGCTGGAGGGCTTTGAGGCAGACTTAGACAGGTTTGACGCGCCCACCGAGCGCATCAGCGACCCGGTGCCTGTGCTCTTCCAGAGCGGCTACCTGACGCTGAAGGACTACAATCCGGATTCGGGAAACTATATCCTGGGCTTCCCCAATGAAGAGGTCTATAAGGGTTTCGCCTATTCGCTCTATCAATACTACTGTACTGACTACTATGGCAGCAGTGACCAGATGAACAATGCCTACCAGTACATGCGCCTGAAGAAAATCAGCTTCGAGCAGTTCCTCGAAGCCGTGCGCAAGTGGTACGCGGGCATACCATACTCTATCACCAGCCAGAACCAGAACGAGCAGTTCTACCAGTCGCTCTTCTACTCGCTGATGGTGGGCGTGGGGGCGGACGTGCATGCCGAGGAGCAGACCAGCGACGGGCGGATGGACATCTCGCTGAAGATGCAGGATGCCATCTACATCCTGGAGTTCAAGTACGACAAGACCACCGAGGAGGCCATGGAGCAGATCTGCCGCAAGGACTATGCCGTGCGCTTCGCCGCCGACCCGCGCCCCGTGTATGCCGTGGCCCTGAACATCGACGCACAGCGGCGCACCATTGACAGCTATGAGATAGTACGCCTGGGAGAGTAAAGTACGGATTGCAGGCAACAAAAAGATAATCAAAAGTAAAAGTTAATAGGAAAGCTATGGCAGAGAAGAGAGGTTACGGCATAGGTCTGCAGTGGTTCCCCGACTTCATCAAGCGCGGGGCCATCTATGTGGACAAGACGGAGTACGTCTACAAGATGGCGCATTCGAATGCGAAGAATTTCTTCCTGAGCCGCCCCAGGCGGTTCGGCAAGTCACTCTTAGTGAGCACCCTCGAAGCCTACTTCAGCGGGCGCAGGGAGCTGTTCAAGGGGCTGGCCATCGACAGTCTGGAGAAGGAATGGGTGGAATATCCCGTCATCCACCTCGACCTGAGCAGCGGCAAGTACTACGAGCTGGCGCGGCTCCACGGCACCATCAGCAATATGCTAAGGCATGAAGAGGAGAAATGGAACATCGCCAATGTGGAAGACCCCTATAATTATGATGCGCGCCTGAGCAACCTTATTCTGGCTGCTTACAAACAGACAGGCCGCGAGGTGGTGGTGCTCATCGACGAGTACGACGCGCCGATGCTCGACAGCATCGCCAAGCCCGACCTGCAGGACCAGATACGCGACCGCATCCGCAACCTGTTCTCACCGCTGAAGGCACAGGCGCAGTACCTCCGCTTCGTGTTCCTGACAGGCATCTCGAAGTTCTCGCAGCTATCAGTGTTCAGCGAGCTGAACAATCTGAACATCCTGACCTTCGACCCCGAGTACGAAGGCTGCTGCGGCATCACCGAGGAGGAGCTGCTGACACAGCTGAAGCCCGACATCGAGTGGCTCAGCGAGGCCTCCGGGCTGTACGGTCGTAAGAAGATGGACTACGACGAGACGGTGGCGGCCCTGAAGCGGATGTACGACGGCTATCATTTCTCTGACAGAATGACCGACATCTACAATCCCTGGAGCCTGTTCTATGCCTTTGAAAAAGGGAAGATAGGGAATTACTGGTTCTCCACCGGCACCCCTTCCTCGCTCATCAACCTGATGCGGGTGAAGCAGTTCAACATGCCCGAGCTGGAGGGCTTTGAGGCAGACTTAGACAGGTTTGACGCGCCCACCGAGCGCATCAGCGACCCGGTGCCCGTGCTCTTCCAGAGCGGCTACCTGACACTGAAGGATTACAATCCGGATTCGGAAAACTATATTCTGGGTTTCCCCAATGAAGAGGTCTACAAGGGCTTCGGCACCTCACTCTACCAGTACTACTGCGCCGACTATATCGGCAGCCGCAACCAGATGAACAATGCCTACCAGTACATGCGCCTGAAGAAGATCACCTTCGAGCAGTTCCTCGAGGCCGTGCGCAAGTGGTACGCGGGCATACCATACTCCATCACCAGCCAGAACCAGAACGAGCAGTTCTACCAGTCGCTCTTCTACTCGCTGATGGTGGGCGTGGGGGCGGACGTGCATGCCGAGGAGCAGACCAGCGACGGGCGGATGGACATCTCGCTGAAGATGCAGGATGCCATCTACATCCTGGAGTTCAAGTACGACAAGACCACCGAGGAGGCCATGGAGCAGATCTGCCGCAAGGACTATGCCGTGCGCTTCGCCGCCGACCCTCGCCCCGTGTATGCCGTGGCCCTGAACATCGACGCACGGCGGCGCACCATCGACAGCTATGAGATAGTACGCCTGGGAGAGTAAAGTACGGATTGCAGGTACATTTAAAAAACAGAAATCAAATAATACCAACGTAATGAAAAGAGAAATAGCAAAACTGTGTATGCTGGGAGCAGTACTGATGGGTGCTTCGAGCGTGATGACGTCGTGTAGCAATGACGACAACAACGTTTCGCCGACTCCTGTGGAGCCAGTGGTGACGAGAAGCGTGAAGCCCGACTATCTGAAGGCTGGCGACAAGGTGGCCCTGATATCCCCCTCCTACTACACGCCGATGGAGAATATCGAGAAGACGGCCGATGTGCTGCGCGGCTGGGGACTGGAACCCGTCATCGGTCCGAACGCGGACAAAGTGGTCGACGGGCGCTATGGCGGCACCGTGGCCGAGCGCGTCAGCGACATCCGCTGGGCCCTTGGCGACCCCAGTATCAAAGCCATCATCTGCAATCGTGGCGGCTATGGCACTATCCAGCTGATAGAACATCTGACGCTGGCCGAACTGAAGGCTTCGCCAAAGTGGCTGGTAGGCTTTAGCGACATATCTACCCTCCACGGACTGCTAACCCGGGCGGGGGTGATGAGTATTCACGGCACGATGAGCTCCTTTCTGGCCAATGGCGGTACTGATGCCACCTCTACGCTGATGCGCGACCTGCTGATGGGTCAGGTGCCACGCTATGAGCTGCCTGCCCACAAAGAGAACATCGAAGGACAGGCAAGCGGAACGCTGGTGGGTGGCAACCTCTGCACATTTGCGCCCAATCTCGGCTCGCAGGCCGATGCTACTGCTGGCCGCGACCTGATACTCTTTGTGGAAGAGGTGGGCGAGTCGATGCACAACATAGACCGGCAGATGCGCATCCTGCAGATGAATGGCGTGCTCGACCGTTGCAAAGGTATCATCCTGGGCGAGTTTACCGACTGCGGCTCTGAGTTTACGTACGAGAGCGTGGAAGCCATGCTCCACGAGATGCTCAAAGAGTACGGCATCCCCGTGCTTTGCGGCTTCCCCGGCGGTCATGGCGATGTCAACCTGCCTTTAGTGATGGGTGCCCCGGTCACCATCGATGTACGTAGCGACGGGGCCACCCTGCAGTTCGACATCGACGGCACCCAGCAGCAGGTACACACAGCCGACATTACTGCTACACCGCTGCCCGCCGCTGCCCGCATGCAGCTGGCAGGAAAGACAGAATGGTAGTCCTCCCTTTCCCGGCTGGGAGGATTGTGTTCCCTTGCACACCGATACTGCGCTTATGAAGCAAGCTCTCAATGTCGAGTCGGTCAACGACTATGCCCGTTACGTAGGTGCGGAGATACTGCACCCGCTCGTTTCCGTCATCCACTATGACGAGCTGGAACATTGTCGTCACTCGCTCAACAACTACCAGGTGTATGGCATCATCCTCCATGAGGAGTCGCCCTATACGCTGACCTACGGCCGGGGGGAATATCTGCCAGCCTCCGACTCACTGCTCTGCGTGGCTCCAGGGCAGACGGGAGGCATGAGCGACAATGGCGAAACCATCCACATACGAGGCTGGATGCTGCTCTTTGCGCCAGAGCTGCTTTATGGCACGGAATTGGGACAGCGCATCGATGACTACCATTTCTTCTCCTATTATGAAAGCGAGTCGTTGCGCACCAAGCCCGACGAGACCCGCACCATCGAGGTCTGTCTGAAGATGATACGCCACGAACTGCGCACACGCCCCGACGGTGAGCACCTGCGACGCATCATCACCGCCTATCTCGAACTGGTACTGGAATACTGTGCCTGCTTCTATGAGCGACAGTTCAAGACAGACACCACGGCCGACAACGACCTGCTGAAGCGATTCAACGCCCTGCTCCGCTCCTACTATGCCGAGAAGCGCCAGCGGCAACTCGGCCTGCCGTCGGTTCACTACTGCGCCCAGCAGCTCTTTCTCTCTCCCAACTACTTCGGCGACCTCATCCGTCAGGCTACGGGCGACACGGCCACCGCCTTCATTCGCAATCATGTGATGCAGCGAGCCACCCGCCTGCTACATGCAGGAAAGACAATCACCGAAACGGCCGACCTCCTCGGCTTCGAATATCCCCAGCACTTCACGCGCCAGTTCAAGAAGCATTTCGGCGTTACGCCAACAGAATACGTCCGTAGGATATAAGTGCGGGCTGTCTGGTATTATATAATTGAACTTTCCCACCCTTTTCTTTTCAACAACGAATTAAGACGAATCTCACG
>CAMHUC010000011.1 GCA_946188155.1 uncultured bacterium
AGCCACGACTTGCACTGTCCGTACACGTTGGGCCGCCACTCCTTGTGCTCCTCCAGGATCCACTGCCTGAGCCAGTCCTGATAGTCGTTGAGCGGCAGGTACCAGTTCTTGGTCTCCTTCAGCACGGGGGTGGAGCCAGAGATGGTCGACTTGGGATTGATGAGCTCCGTGGGCGAAAGGTCGCGGCCGCACTTCTCGCACTGGTCGCCATAGGCGCTGGGGTTGCCGCAGTGGGGGCACTCGCCCGTCACGTAGCGGTCGGCCAGGAACTGGTGGGCCTCCTCGTCGTAGAGCTGCGTGGTGGTCTCCTCGGTCAGCTTGCCCTCGTCGTAGAGCTTGCGGAACCAGTCGGCGGCGAACTTGTGGTGAGTCTCGCTGGTGGTGCGGCTGTAGATGTCGAAGGAGATGCCGAACTCCTCGAACGACTTCTTGATCATCTCGTGGTAGCGGTCCACCACGTCCTGCGGGGTGATGCCCTCCTTGCGGGCACGGATGGTGATGGGCACGCCGTGCTCGTCGGAGCCTCCGATGAACAGCACTTCGCGCTTCTTCAGCCGCAGATAGCGAACATAGATATCGGCAGGCACGTAGACACCGGCCAGGTGGCCGATATGCACGCCGCCGTTGGCGTAGGGCAGCGCCGACGTCACGGTCGTGCGCTTGAAGTTCTTCTTTTCCATGGGTCTAAATACGTATTTATTCTGAATTTGGCGGCAAAGGTACAAAAAAAGCCACAGACTACAAAAAATCTTCGCCTTTTCTTTTTGTCTCCGGGACTTCTGCCCGCTTCACGGACTCTCCGCCATCGCCGCCTGCGCCTCGCGCGCGCGTATAGTAGCGAATGGCGGGAAACATGTGTACCACGTGTACCATCTGCCACCATGCCGTGGTAGATGGTACACGTGGTACACATGTTTTCTGCATATAACAACTATAGGAGTTTAGCCGTTATCGCTTGCCACGAAGGCTCCGCCACAGGCATAGCAGGCTCCCGCCGTGAAATAGCAGGCTTCCCTTGACAAATAAGAGGCTCCAGGCGAGCAGTCCAAGGCTTGTATTGGGAAATAACAGGCTCCGGACGATGGGAAGCAGGCTCCTGGCAGGTTGTCAGATATAGTTGAGGATGTCGGCGAAGCGCTCTACCTTGACCATGCGCTCGTGGTCGAAGTCGTCGAAGGTCTCCAGCTGCCAGGTGACGTGGAAGGGTATGTGGATGGCCCAGGCCCCGATGGCGAGGGCGGGGGCGATGTCGCTCTTGAGCGAGTTGCCTATCATGAGCAGTTCCGAGGGGTGGATGTGCTGGCGCTCGCAGAGGGCGATGAACTCGGGCTGCCCCTTGTCGGAGGTGATCTCCACGTCGTCGAAGTACTTCAACAGGCCGGAGCGCTTGAGCTTGTTCTCCTGGTCCTGCAGCTCGCCCTTGGTGAAGACCACCAGTCTTGGGGTGTCGTCGCGGGTGCGCAGGGTGCGCAGCGTCTCTTCTACTCCCGGCAGGGGCGTGGCGGGCAGGTGGAGCAGCTGCTTGCTGTGGGCCAGCAGTTCGGAGAGCTGGGTGGCCGAGAGGTCGTTGCCCGCTATGCGCAGGGCTGTCTCTACGATACTGATGGTGAAGGCCTTGCAGCCGTAGCCCAGGTCGGCCATGTTGGCCGATTCGGTCAGGAAGAGTTCGTGCTTGGGGTCCTCGCAGTAGGGGGCGATGAGGCTATACAGGTGTTCCTCCACCTGCTCGAAGTGCGACTGGCAGTCCCACAGGGTGTCGTCGGCATCGAAGGCGATTACTTTGATTGGCATTCCGGGCATATTCCTTTGATCATGAGGTTGGCCGAGGTTGGCGTGAAGCCTTCCGGCAGTTGGATTTGGGGGATGGTGGTGTAGTCGAGGCAGTAGGTCTGCTGGCACCGCTCGCAGTAGAAGTGTGGGTGCAGGTCCGCGTCGCGGTCGTGGTCGTGGCTGTGGCAGAGCTCGTAGTGTGCCCCCTCGCTGCCGCCCTCGATGAGGTGTACCAGGTGATGGTCGCGGAACAGCGTCAGAGCGCGGAAGATGTTCGACTTGTCGATGGTGAGTATCCTCGTCTCCAGGTCGGAGAGCGTCACGGGGTGCAGGGCCTTGACGAGCTCCCTGAGCACCACGATGCGATTGGCCGTGGGCTTCACGCCGTGCTCCTCGAGCATCTTGGCGGCGGCGGCTTCGTTCATTGCGTTCATCGTACTTTCTGTCTCTTTTCGTGTCATTAGTTATCTTTTCGGCCCCAAAGTTACGAATAATAATTTGAATAGGCGCAGAATTTCCCTGGAAAAGTGGAAACTTTATCACGGAAAGACAGCAGAAATAGGCACACTTTTTTGGCAGGTTCGTATTTTATCCGTAAATTTGCACACAAAAACTACCACTGGCGCGATGAGCAACAAGTTCCGTTCCTTCTCCAAGCGGCTGACGAAGCGCATCATCATCGTTCTGACGCTGACGCTGGCAGTCATCTTTGCCGGCCTGCTGTATCTGGCCACCTCGCTGACCCGCGACATGAACCGCAGTATGTTCTACTGCATCATGGACACCGAGAGCGAGATTGTGGAGAAAGAACTCTATGGCGTGGAGCTGTCCACCCAGAGCAGCATTCGCCACATGCAGCAGGCAGTGGCCTCGCCGGAGGGGGTGTACGACGCCCTGGAGTACGAGCTGAACTGCCACCCGCATATCGCAGGCTTCTTCTGCGCCTTCGAGGCCGACTACTATCCCGACCGTGGGCGCTGGTATGAGCCGTATGCCGTCAGGCAGGGCGACTCCATCATGCGCCGCCAGGTGGGTTCCGCTGCCCACGACTACCTCAGCCGTGAGTGGTACCGGCAGGCACTGGAGAGCGACAGCGGCTACTGGTCGGAACCCTATCGCGACGACACGGGTACGGGCTTCCTGCTCTGCACCTTCGCCGTACCCCTTCGCGACGCCTCGGGCCGCAAGATCGGCGTGTTCGGTGCCGACGTGTCGCTCGACTGGCTGCACCAGCGGATGCTCCAGATGGACGAGACCAACACCAAGCGCATCCGGCTGAGCAAGTACAGCCCGCAGCGGGCCTACAGCTTCATCGTGGGCAGCACCGGCTCCTATATCGCCCACCCAGACAAGTCGAGACTGCTGAAGGACAGGTTCACACCCTCCTTCGACATCAAGGCGCAGCGCGAGGGCTATGAGCAGACGGAACTCGACGGAAAGCCGGTGTACGTGTTCTTCCAGGACCTGGCCCATACGGGCTGGACGCTCGGCTTCGTGGTGCCCCGACAGATGATCTGGGAGTCGAACATCGCCTTCGCCCTGCTCATGCTCCTGGCCATGGCCTTAGGGCTGATGGCTGTCTCCATCACCTGCCGCATCAGCATCTGGCGAGCCACCAAGCCGCTGAAGGCACTGGCCAAGAGTGCCGACGAGGTGGCCAAGGGCAACTTCAACGCCGCCCTGCCCACCAACCTGCGGCGCAACGACGAGATACGGCTGCTGCGCGACTCCTTCAGCAACATGCAGCAGTCGCTCACCCGCTACATCGACGACCTCAAGGCCACCACCGCCGCAAAGGCATCCATCGAGAGCGAACTCGCCGTGGCGCGACACATACAGATGGCCATACTGCCCATCTCTCCACTCTCCCCTCTTGCCACTCCCCTCTGCTACACCCTCCATGCCTCGCTGACGCCGGCCAAGGCCGTGGGCGGCGACTTCTACGACTACTTCGAACTCGACGGGCGCCTCTATTTCTGCGTCGGCGACGTGTCGGGCAAGGGCGTTCCAGCAGCCCTAGTGATGACGATGGCCTTCAGCGCCTTCCGGCTGATGGCAGAGAGCGAGACGGAGCCGCAGCGCATCGTCAGCCACATGAACGAGAGCATCGCCGGCCACAACGACCTGGACTCGTTTATCACCCTCTTCGTGGGCATACTCGACCTCAACTCGGGCCGGCTGCGCTATTGCAACGCAGGCCATAAGCAGCCATTCCTCGATGCACAGCCGCTGACGGTAGACCGCAACCTGCCCGTGGGGGCCATGCCCGAATGGACGTTTACGGCACAGGAGACCCAGCTCGCACCAGGCAGCATGCTCTTCATCTACACCGACGGACTGACCGAGGCCGAGGATGCCCGTCAGCAGCTCTTCGGCGCAGGGCGCACGCGACTGGTTCTGGAGGCCGGCAGCGACGACCCCCGCGAGCTGATAGAGCGCATGGAGCGCACCGTACACGAGTTCGTGGGTGATACTGAGCAGAGCGACGACCTCACCATGCTCGCCCTCCGCTACAATGGCCATCTCTCACCTCTCACCTCTCACCTCTCACCTCTCACCTCCATCACCCTCCCCTGCGACACCAGCCAGACGGAACGACTGGGCGAGTGGATGGAGCAGGTGTGCGAGCAGGCGGGAGTCGATGCTGCCACATCCACCAAGCTCAACATCGCCGTGGAGGAGGCCGTGGTCAACGTGATCAGCTACGCCTACCCGGCCGACAGCCCCGGCGAGGTGCGCATCGATGCCGCCATCGCCGACCACTCGCTCGTGCTGACCGTCAGCGACTCAGGGCTGCCCTTCGACCCCACGGCCGTCGCCCCCGCCGACACCACCCTCGATGCCGACGAACGCCCCATCGGCGGGCTGGGCATCCACCTGATACGCCGCTATACCGACAGCATCAGCTATGAGCGCCGCGACAGTCAGAATATACTCACGATGGTGAAACATATATAAAAGGTATAAGAATATGACTACAACATTCAGAGAAGAAGAACAGAACTACGTGATGACCTTCGAGGGTCGTCTCGACACCGCTGCCACCGCGCAGGTGAAGAAGGACATCCAGGCACTCGACGACTGCCAGGGCCGCGACATCATCCTCGACTGCAGCCAGCTCTCCTACATCTGCAGCAGCGGCCTGCGCCTGTTCCTGAGCGTGCTGAAGAATGCACGCAGCAAGGGCAGCCGCACCATCATTGCAGGACTCAACGACGAGATGTACGACGTGTTCGTGGAGACCGGTTTCACCCAACTCTTTGAGATACGCAGGGGATGACTGACGAGGAAATACGCCGGCTACAGGCCGACAACGAGCGCCTGAAGGCCGAGAACGCCGACCTCAGGCGGCAGATAGAGGAGATGAAGGACCAGTTCATCCGCCTGATGAACCGCAACCTCGCCCTGAGCGAACAGTTAGAGGAGGACGTGGAGCAGCGCCGCCGCGCCGAGGTGGCCCGCGAGCTAATGGAGGGCAACGCCAAGCGGCAGCGCAACGCCGACCTGCAGGACGACGCCCAGCTGCTGGCACTCATCGAACTGAAGCTCGAGGAGAGCCACGCCCATCTCGACGCCGACTTCGGCCCCCCGCAGCTGGCAGAGCTGTTGGGCGTCAGCCAGTCGCGGCTGGAGCGCCTCTTCCGCAACCGCTCGATGTATCGCACCGTGGAGGCCTATCTCGACAATCTCCGCACCATGGAGGCCATGCGCCTGCTGCGCGAGAAGCCCCACTACAGTATCGCCGCCATCGCCGAGGAGAGCGGACTGGGCAAGATCCGCACCCTGCAGCGCCGCCTCCAGGAGGTCATCGGCATGACGCCCGTGGAGTACCGCCTGCTCTTCACCCGCGACGAATAAACCCTTCCTGTCATTCACCGGGCGTTTTAGTAATGTATGAAACGCGCGCGAGAACTAGAATAATCATTTTGAGGGTGTCAGGGCGCAAACCCCCGAATCTTACATCCCCCACACCACCATCGTCAAGGGCGACGGCAAGTACCTCTCCATCGCCGCGGCCTCGATCCTGGCCAAGACCTATCGCGACGACTATATGAACCGCCTGGCCGAGGAGTACCCCCAGTACGACTGGCGCTCGAACAAGGGCTACCCCACCCGCAAGCACCGCGAGGCCATCCGCCAGTACGGCATCACGCCCTATCACCGCCGCAGCTACAACCTGCTGGGCGACGGCCTGCTGCGCTTTGATTTCCAGTAGTCCGCTTCCGGTACTGCCGGAAGCACGGGCCGCATCACTGCGGCCCGTGCCAACTTCCCGGGATTGAATAACCAATATTCTTAACTAACGAATCGTATGGTGTTGCCTTATTCCACGATTTGCCTCGGATGATACCTGAAGAGCTTCTGGTTGTCGCGCAGCTGCTTGACGCTGAGGTTCGGCAGCACCTTGCCCTCCCAGTTAGCGTTGCGCACGTGGAACGGCTCGCCCTCCGGCTCGATATAGGTGATGGTCTCAAGCCCCAGGGGGATGGGGTCGAACACCAGGACGATGGCGAAGTAGTCGCCTGAGTAGCCCTGCACCCAGAACATCGGACCCTTGGGATAGTCCACCACCTCCCGGCACTTGTACTGATGCCCCGATCCGTCGATCAGCATCGTGCCGTCGCCTCTGCCGAAATATTCCCTGCACCAGTTCAGCTCCGTCGATATGGCGAGATAGGTGGCCTCGGGCGTGACCCACATCGCCATCGTATTCTCCTCGACAGGCTTGATGAGGTGCGCGTCGGTGTATTCTGCCCAGGTGCGGAAGTTGTCCTTGTCGTAGTCCTTGGCCTCGATGAGCAGCCTGGGCTTATGGAACCGGGGGATGCTGTCGTAGTAGTCCACCGTCCCGTGATAGTGCCTGTCGGAGGGCAGTCGGGTGAGTGTGACCTTCGTCCCCCGCAGGAACCAGTTAGGCACGCCATAGATGGCAATCTCCCTCGTGGTCTCCGGCAGCCGGGGGAAGATGATCCTGAAGTCGAGCACATCGCCCTCCTTGGCCTTGATGCCGAAGAGCTGGCGGTAGCAGCTGGGCTCTGTGCGGCGGGCGCGATAGGTGATGCCCGTCTGCCTGTCGAGGATGGCCCCCTCCTCATCTGTCAGCCAGAATTTGTTCACGATGTCGGCGGGCATCTGCAGATAGCAGTGAAGCACGGTCTCGTCGCCCTCCTCCGTCAGCATCCAGGGCATCAGCGTGTAGGGCATGTCGCGCGTATAGTTGGCAATCTCGGGGAACAGGGCATCGAAGTCCTTGACGACAGGCACCTGGTCGAGCACGACCTTCTGCTCGTACCAGTCGTTCTTCTCTGTGTCAAACCAGCTGGCGACCGTCTTCTTGGTATTCGTATCGGCTACAGGCTCTATGCGTGGCACCAGCTCACCTGTTTTCTTTGTCAGGATGGTGACATCCTTTGCCTGTGCCAGCGCGGCGATGCCGGCGAGTGCCATCAGGCTGAGGGTAATGATCCTTTTCATATCTCTCGGTTTTAAAACTGTAAATGAATGTTCGTATGTGTCAGCTGCTCGCGGAACTCCTGATAACAGGCCGACGAGACGGTGGCGCTGATGGGCGAGCGGGTGCAGTAGAGCAGGATTCTGCTGCTGCCGATGCGCTCTGCCAGCCAAAGATACTTCTCCTGCTTGCGCAAGTCCTTCAGGGTGAAGAGGAACTGTTGCCGCGAGAAGTTGAGCAGATAGCCCGGCGTCTTCGTGTCGTAGGCGCAGGCCACTTGCAGCAGACGGGCGAAGAGATCCAGCTCCTCCTTGTCGTCGAATACGTAGGCCATGCTGACGACCGTCGTGTCGCTGCGGTCGGCGGCGCAGTCGAGGGGTACGCCCTTCACCTTATTATATTCCGCCAGCCTCGCGATGAACTCGCTGACGCGGCTTGGCGCCTGACGGGTGGAGTCGTCCGCCGGAGTGTAGGCAGCGTGATGCAGGTTGGGGTCTGCCGCCGGCGCGTCATACGGTTCGGAAGCCGCAATCGGGGGTGCGGGGATACTTCTCGGGGGTGCGGGGGCGCGGGGGGGCGGGGGCGCGAGGATACTTTCTGAGGCTGCGGGGGTGCGGGGGCGCGGGGGCACGAGAATTTCTGTTTGTGACTTCTGCTCTGTAGCCTCTGCCCGCAGCGGCTCAGACCTGCCCTGTAAGGCGTCGCGGCTCAAAGCCCGATCCTGATGCTCGGGAGCCACCTGGTGCGGCCTTGTCAGCAGCACCGTCAGCGCGATGGTGGCAGCGGCGGCCAGGGCTGCGGCGGCAGTCATCCTTATCAGCGTTCTTCGCCGCAGGTGAGACGCCTGCGTACCATGCCCGGCCTTCGTGGTCATCCGCTGCTCCATGCGGTCGATGAAGTCGGCTGGCAGCCTCGGCGTGTCGGCGTATCGGCGCCGCAGGGCCTCGCGCAGGTCGGTATCTTTCGGTTGGTGATTCATATCTCTGATAGTTTCTTTAGCAGTTTCTTTCTGATGCGGTAGAGGCGCTTGGCCAGCGGGCCGGGTTCGATGCCGGTGATGTAGGCCATCTCCGCCAGCGGGCGGTCCTCGTAGTAGTGGAGTGTCAGCAGCATCCGCTCGTCGTCGGCCAGCTCGCCGATGAGCTGCTCCAGTCGCTCGATGCGCTCCTCCTTCGCCGTGGAGAGCCCCGCCTCCAGCTCAGCGTCGCTGATGTTGTCGGGCCAGTCCCCGGTGTCGCCGAAGGGGACGGTCTGCGGCCGTCGTCGCTTCAGGAAGTCGAGCGTCAGGCGGTAGGCGATGCGGCAGAGCCAGGTGGAGAGCGATGCCCGCTGCGGGTCGTAGCTGCTGATGCGGCTGAAGGCGCGGAGGAAGGTGTCCTGTGCCAGCTCCTCGGCATCCTGCATGTCGGGCACCTGTCTGGCTATCATGGCAAAGACGCGCTCCGCGTAGCGGCAGACCATCTCCGTCTGTCCCTCGTGGCGCCCTTCGCTGACGGCCTCCACAATCTGTCTGTCGGTCAAAGTCCTCTTTCCTTGTCTCACTCTACCCGTTATACGACAAGTTCAGGGAAATATCCCGCATCTCCCTGAACTTTTTTCGCTGTTGCCTCAGTCTTACTTGAACACAATCATATCAGCCAGCTGCAGGAAGTAATCGTTCGACCAGATGTCGAGCTCGCGGGGATCTGCACGCAGGAATTTGAGTACGTCCTGTCGCACCGAATCCATATCTCCCGTAGCCAGACGCTGCTTGAGCGTAGTTAGGAATTCTTCTTTTGACATCTCTATACCGTTGAAGTCGAAAATGCGCTTCTGCAAATGAGAGAAGTCGAGCGGAACCTTGTTGCTGACATACCATTCGAAGTCGTACCAGTCGCGCCCCTTGATACGGGTTTTCCAATTGCGGAATGCTAGGGCATGCATTTTGCCGGCATAAAGGTCGGGCAATGCAACACATCGGATCATCGAGTTGAAGGGTTTAAAGAGCACATTCTGTTCTGTCTCGAAGCCCAAGGGCGGGTTGGTGTCCAGTTCAATCTTGACCTTTATCGTCTTTTCTGTCTTAAATGCAATGTCATACACATCCGTGTTATCCTTCAGGAAAGCCGACTCCACCTTGCCGAAAGTTTTCTTGTCTTTCTTCTTGATGGTCACGTCTCGCCCTGTCAGTTTGAAGGCCTCGACGATTTGGGGAAAATAGATTTCCAGATGTATATCCGGGGCCTTCGTTGTCAACGTAAAATCCATGTCCTCAGAGAAGCGGTGCAAGTTGTGGAAGATTCTCAGGCATGTACCGCCATAGAAGGCGGCATGCTCGAAGAATCCGCCGCGATACAGGCCTGTCAGCGCAATGCGTTGCATCACTTCGTGCTGGGCATTGTTCCTTTCTGTCAGACTCTGCGGATTAAATTCCGCCACCATTTCGTCAAATATCGTCATCGCTGCATCAGTTTTAATACGTTTTCTAATAATTTTTTCTTCTTGCCAACAGTTAAGCATGCCCTGATAATGTCGGGATTCAGCTGGCGCAGGTCGTCGAGGTCTATTCTCATGTCTTCCTCGAAGAATACCTCCAGTCTTGACAGCGACTGGTCTGGTATGTGTTTCTCAACCATCAGCATATCGCAGAGGGCCTTCTCCGGAGTAGCCATCAGGAATGTCACCCCGTATTCTTCTTTCATATCGATGCCCAGCGGGAAATAGTCTTTCGACACACCATGGTATGAGAAGCGGGCCAGCTCGTTGTCGAATGTCCGGGTATGCCTTGTCGTCACGGAGGTCAGCATAAACACGTGCTCGGGTATCAGTCCGTAATAGCGCAGTGCATAGTGCATGGAAACGTAGGAGGGGCCGTAGATGTGATTGGCAATGAGTTCAAGCGACAGCATCTTGCCGCTGACCTCAGGCGAGACCACATACAGCCCACGTTTGAGCCGAATCAGTACTCCCTTCTTCTCAAGGAATGCTATCCGCATGTTGGGCGACTGATAATTGCCGTAAAGGCTCTTCAGCACTCCCATGTCTATAGGGATATTGCCGATGCGCTTCAGCTCTTCGTATGGATTTATCTGACTCATATCGGCTGCAAATATACTATTTCTCGTACAGAAAACAAAGAAAATGTTTATTTTCTGTACGGGAATTAATACTTTTTAGCTTTATGTCCTTTGCCAGCCGATACAGCCGAAGTGAAACTTTATCACGGAAAGACAGCAGAAATAGGCTCGCTTTTTGGCAGGTTCGTATTTTATCCGTAAATTTGCACACAAAAACTACCACTGGCGCGATGAGCAACAAGTTCCGTTCCTTCTCCAAGCGGCTGACGAAGCGCATCATCATCGTTCTGACGCTGACGCTGGCAGTCATCTTTGCCGGCCTGCTGTATCTGGCCACCTCGCTGACCCGCGACATGAACCGCAGTATGTTCTACTGCATCATGGACACCGAGAGCGAGATTGTGGAGAAAGAACTCTATGGCGTGGAGCTGTCCACCCAGAGCAGCATTCGCCACATGCAGCAGGCAGTGGCCTCGCCGGAGGGGGTGTACGACGCCCTGGAGTACGAGCTGAACTGCCACCCGCATATCGCAGGCTTCTTCTGCGCCTTCGAGGCCGACTACTATCCCGACCGTGGGCGCTGGTATGAGCCGTATGCCGTCAGGCAGGGCGACTCCATCATGCGCCGCCAGGTGGGTTCCGCTGCCCACGACTACCTCAGCCGTGAGTGGTACCGGCAGGCACTGGAGAGCGACAGCGGCTACTGGTCGGAACCCTATCGCGACGACACGGGTACGGGCTTCCTGCTCTGCACCTTCGCCGTACCCCTTCGCGACGCCTCGGGCCGCAAGATCGGCGTGTTCGGTGCCGACGTGTCGCTCGACTGGCTGCACCAGCGGATGCTCCAGATGGACGAGACCAACACCAAGCGCATCCGGCTGAGCAAGTACAGCCCGCAGCGGGCCTACAGCTTCATCGTGGGCAGCACCGGCTCCTATATCGCCCACCCAGACAAGTCGAGACTGCTGAAGGACAGGTTCACACCCTCCTTCGACATCAAGGCGCAGCGCGAGGGCTATGAGCAGACGGAACTCGACGGAAAGCCGGTGTACGTGTTCTTCCAGGACCTGGCCCATACGGGCTGGACGCTCGGCTTCGTGGTGCCCCGACAGATGATCTGGGAGTCGAACATCGCCTTCGCCCTGCTCATGCTCCTGGCCATGGCCTTAGGGCTGATGGCTGTCTCCATCACCTGCCGCATCAGCATCTGGCGAGCCACCAAGCCGCTGAAGGCACTGGCCAAGAGTGCCGACGAGGTGGCCAAGGGCAACTTCAACGCCGCCCTGCCCACCAACCTGCGGCGCAACGACGAGATACGGCTGCTGCGCGACTCCTTCAGCAACATGCAGCAGTCGCTCACCCGCTACATCGACGACCTCAAGGCCACCACCGCCGCAAAGGCATCCATCGAGAGCGAACTCGCCGTGGCGCGACACATACAGATGGCCATACTGCCCATCTCTCCACTCTCCCCTCTTGCCACTCCCCTCTGCTACACCCTCCATGCCTCGCTGACGCCGGCCAAGGCCGTGGGCGGCGACTTCTACGACTACTTCGAACTCGACGGGCGCCTCTATTTCTGCGTCGGCGACGTGTCGGGCAAGGGCGTTCCAGCAGCCCTAGTGATGACGATGGCCTTCAGCGCCTTCCGGCTGATGGCAGAGAGCGAGACGGAGCCGCAGCGCATCGTCAGCCACATGAACGAGAGCATCGCCGGCCACAACGACCTGGACTCGTTTATCACCCTCTTCGTGGGCATACTCGACCTCAACTCGGGCCGGCTGCGCTATTGCAACGCAGGCCATAAGCAGCCATTCCTCGATGCACAGCCGCTGACGGTAGACCGCAACCTGCCCGTGGGGGCCATGCCCGAATGGACGTTTACGGCACAGGAGACCCAGCTCGCACCAGGCAGCATGCTCTTCATCTACACCGACGGACTGACCGAGGCCGAGGATGCCCGTCAGCAGCTCTTCGGCGCAGGGCGCACGCGACTGGTTCTGGAGGCCGGCAGCGACGACCCCCGCGAGCTGATAGAGCGCATGGAGCGCACCGTACACGAGTTCGTGGGTGATACTGAGCAGAGCGACGACCTCACCATGCTCGCCCTCCGCTACAATGGCCATCTCTCACCTCTCACCTCTCACCTCTCACCTCTCACCTCCATCACCCTCCCCTGCGACACCAGCCAGACGGAACGACTGGGCGAGTGGATGGAGCAGGTGTGCGAGCAGGCGGGAGTCGATGCTGCCACATCCACCAAGCTCAACATCGCCGTGGAGGAGGCCGTGGTCAACGTGATCAGCTACGCCTACCCGGCCGACAGCCCCGGCGAGGTGCGCATCGATGCCGCCATCGCCGACCACTCGCTCGTGCTGACCGTCAGCGACTCAGGGCTGCCCTTCGACCCCACGGCCGTCGCCCCCGCCGACACCACCCTCGATGCCGACGAACGCCCCATCGGCGGGCTGGGCATCCACCTGATACGCCGCTATACCGACAGCATCAGCTATGAGCGCCGCGACAGTCAGAATATACTCACGATGGTGAAACATATATAAAAGGTATAAGAATATGACTACAACATTCAGAGAAGAAGAACAGAACTACGTGATGACCTTCGAGGGTCGTCTCGACACCGCTGCCACCGCGCAGGTGAAGAAGGACATCCAGGCACTCGACGACTGCCAGGGCCGCGACATCATCCTCGACTGCAGCCAGCTCTCCTACATCTGCAGCAGCGGCCTGCGCCTGTTCCTGAGCGTGCTGAAGAATGCACGCAGCAAGGGCAGCCGCACCATCATTGCAGGACTCAACGACGAGATGTACGACGTGTTCGTGGAGACCGGTTTCACCCAACTCTTTGAGATACGCAGGGGATGACTGACGAGGAAATACGCCGGCTACAGGCCGACAACGAGCGCCTGAAGGCCGAGAACGCCGACCTCAGGCGGCAGATAGAGGAGATGAAGGACCAGTTCATCCGCCTGATGAACCGCAACCTCGCCCTGAGCGAACAGTTAGAGGAGGACGTGGAGCAGCGCCGCCGCGCCGAGGTGGCCCGCGAGCTAATGGAGGGCAACGCCAAGCGGCAGCGCAACGCCGACCTGCAGGACGACGCCCAGCTGCTGGCACTCATCGAACTGAAGCTCGAGGAGAGCCACGCCCATCTCGACGCCGACTTCGGCCCCCCGCAGCTGGCAGAGCTGTTGGGCGTCAGCCAGTCGCGGCTGGAGCGCCTCTTCCGCAACCGCTCGATGTATCGCACCGTGGAGGCCTATCTCGACAATCTCCGCACCATGGAGGCCATGCGCCTGCTGCGCGAGAAGCCCCACTACAGCATCGCCGCCATCGCCGAGGAGAGCGGACTGGGCAAGATACGCACCCTGCAGCGCCGTCTCCAGGAGGTCATCGGCATGACACCCGTGGAGTACCGCCTGCTCTTCACCCGCGACGAATAAACTCTTCCTGTCATTCATCGAGCGTTTTAGTAATGTATGAAACGCGCGCGAGAACTAAAATAATCATTTTGAGGGTGTCAGGGCGCAAACCCTTTGTGGCAGGGCATTTGTACACCCTGCCACCCTCAAACTAACTTTTCTTAGTACGCGTGTATCAGCGAAGCAAACTGGCGATGGTACGCAGGTGTGGTTCGCCAATGAGCCCGAGCACATGATACACCTCAATGGAAGTAAATTCCTGGAGATGTACAAATGAGCCAGTACTCAAAGAGGGCCAGCTGATTTCAACGCAGTCCGAATCCCGGATATTCCTCAATCGTGCATGCGTGCTTCTTCGATTTCGTGTCGTAGTTGATGCCGACGAGGATGACCTGACCGTCGTATTGCGCCACCTTTCCCTGATACTGCCTGTTGTGTATCTGCTCGATGGCGGCATTGGCCGACTGGTCCTTCTTCAGCTCCAGCAGGATGGCCGGACGGTCGCTCTTCTTCCTCGGCATAAGCACCAGGTCGGCGAAGCCCCTGCCCGTAGGCAGCTCGCGGTGGAATACGTAGTCGTTCTTGGCATAGTAGAACGCCAGGCTCAGCACACAGGCAAGCGAGTTCTCATCGTTATAGCTCAGGATGCTGGTGTTCTCGTCGTGTGCCGCGTCCACGCCTTTTGCCACAGTCACCGCATCACCGTCGAGGACAGCCTGAAGCAACTGCTCGGAGGCGCGGAGGGCATCGACAACCGGCGTCCAGTTGTTGGCCTCTATGGCGTTCTCCATCTCGCCCGCCACCTCACGGTTGGGGATGTAGCACTCGCTCTTCACCCAGTCGTAACTGAGGTAGCCCAGATGAATCAGCACCGTCAGCACGTCATCACGGCATGTGATGATCGACATATCGTTCTGGAACTTCGTCGGATTCACCTTGGCCCTTCCTCCGGCAAGCATCCTGATGATGTCGTCCTTCAGGCCGTCGAAGTTCATATTGATATAGTGGGTCACGGCATCGAAGGCGCCTGTGGAGGCCCAGTAACTTCTGCAGCGACCCCGGCTGATGGCCTCCATCACGGAATTAGGATTGAACATCGAGGGCTCGTCGCCTATCTGATAGCCGTCGTACCACTTCACCAGCTCGTCGAAGTCGGCGCCGTCCTTTTCCGCAAGCGCCTTTACCTCTTCCTTTGTGAAGCCGAAATACTTAGCCAGTTTGCCAGGCTCTACCATTGAGTACTCTCTGAAATTGTTCAGAGCCGATTCCGGAAGGCCGGTGCTCACCGCCTTCTTATACTTCTTGATGGGCAGGATGCCAGTCATATAGACAGCGGCAAACACGTTGTTGGCATTCACCTCCTTGAACATACGTCGCAGCCAGTTGACATAGCTGTCCATGGCTCCCGTCCCCGGCTTAAACTCCCTGCAGATAGCATCCCACTCATCGATAATCATGATGAACTTCTGGCCCGTCTCGCCGTAGATGGCAACAAGAGTCTCCATCAGGTCATCGTCATCATCAACCTGTATCTGGGGATACGCCATAAGCACATCTTTCTTGAGTTTCTGCTGTATCTTCCCTACAATACCGTCATCCTTGAAACGAGCCACAAAAGCAGTCATGTCTAAATAGATGACAGGGTATTTGTTCAGATGCTTCTCGAAGGATGCGTCGCCGGCTATCTCCAGGTCTGCAAAGAGCGCTCGCGAGTCACAGGAGTGGTCGTAGTAGGCGCACAGTGTTTTGGCTGCCATTGACTTGCCAAAACGCCGGCAGCGAGTAACACAGCTGAACCGTCGCTCTGTGTTCAGCGTGGAGTTAATCACTGCTATCAGCCCCGACTTGTCGACATATTCGCCGTTGCGTGCTGAGGCAAAGCCCTCATTACCGATGTTGATATATGTGTACCCATTTCTGAAATCTTTGCTGCAAAGTTAAGGATTATTTCTGAGACTGCCAAAGAAAAGGGCGGGAAAACGACGCAAGGTGTAGCCCGAAGCGACATATTTGGCGGCATCTCTCCGCAGGTGTCGCCTTCTTTGATGTGATTAGCAAGCGCCTGCCAGTCACGGGAAAAGCAATGTATGTCAAGTCTTTGGCCAGAAATAGCATTATTTAACTGAAAAAACATCAAGGAGTCGGAAAAAATGTCTAATTTTGCGCCGTCAAATAAAGAAAGTGTAGAATAAAAGGAAACAAAAAATGAAAAAGTTATTTCTGATGGCAGTAGCCGCCTTAATGGCTATCACAAGTGTCAAGGCACAGAATGCCGGTGAGTTCTATCTCAAGCCCATGGTCGGTGGAACGCTGACCACCGTGACCGGTGACGGCGTTAAGGATGCCAAGATGAAGTTCGGCTTCGTTGGCGGTTTCGAGTTGGGGCATGATTTCAGCGATGTGTTCGGCCTGTCGTTAGGCGCACTCTACACTCTGCAGGGTGCCAAGGGTCCTGAAGGCGCCAAGCTCAACTTTGACTACATCAACGTTCCCCTGCTGGCCAACGTCTATGTCACCAAGGGCCTGGCCATCAAGGCCGGTCCCCAGGTTGGTTTCATGACCAGGGCAAAGGCCGACGACCTCAACATCAAGCCTCTCTGCAACAAGGTGGACTTCTCCATCCCCGTCGGCATCTCCTACGAGTTCAGCGACTTCATCATCGATGCCCGCTACAACTTCGGTATCTCCAAGATCTATAAGAGCGAAGCTGACGGCTGGCATACTCATGGCAGTGCCCGCAACGGCGTGATCATGCTGACCGTCGGCTACAAGATTCCTCTTAACAGGTAAGCGTTAGGAATTAGAGATTAAGCTGAATATCGTCATTAAGTGCTCCGGGCACGGCGTTACCAATCGGGTAACAGCCGTGCCCGGACAGTTTCATGCCTGATGGCGAGGAGAAGGCGGCCTTGAAGCGTCACATTTGTCAACAGCTCCCTGCGGCTGACGCTTTTTCTCTTCGCTGACGCCATCGTTTAGAGAGAAAATCGTGGGATTTCTTGTTTCGTGGTGATTTTTTTGCTAAATTTGCACCGTCAACAACAAGTATACAGAAACAGAACAGTTATGAAAACAAAGCATTTCCAATCACTGATGCTGGTCGCTGTCATGATACTGGGCCTGGCATCCTGCACTGGCGACAACTTCGACAACCCCGCGCCGCAGAATGCGCTGGGCGAGGAAATCGTGGGGCTATGGTACAACAAGACCGATACCGAGGGTGCCCTGCCCGACGATATGAACTGGGACTTCCTGGGCGACGGCGTTGACCGAGTCCACTACAACCGCATCATCCGTTCACTTCTGCTTCGTGCCGACGGTACGGGATATGCCTGCGCCATGTGGTTCAACAACGAGCAGAGCGAGCCTATCTACATGATGGGCGGACTGGACGCTCAGGGTCTCTCATCCCTGACGTACACCACCACGGCGGATGGGCGCATCATCCTCAGTTTCGACCAGGACAATACCTTGGACGAGTGCGCCGAATACTTCGGACAGTGGTCGCTCAGGTATGCCGACGGCACCGTCAGCGGCAGCGACGGGGAGGCTACCTTCCAGATGGAGCTGGCCGACAACACCATGACGGGCTGGTTGAATGATATGTATCACAGGGCTTCAGGCGGTGCTGAACCCATCGTCTATAATATCAACGACGCTGACTTCACTCCCGACAACTGGCGTAATGTGAACGCTCTCTATATCAACGACGGCTCAGTGAAGCTCACCTCCTCGAACATGAAAGACCCAAACAACTACCAGATTGTCCCACTGCCCTGGTATAAGGGTGAGGCGTCTTTGACTACCAACCTGCCAGTCGGCTTCTGCGACAACATCACGCCCGAGAACGGCTGGTATTTGGTGTTCAATTGCTGCGGCAGCACCGGACTGGTCAATAATAACTATTTCGGTCTTTACAATAAGTGGACCGGTATCCTGCGCGTATTCTACTATCAGCCCCGCATCACCAGCACCGGTAGCGACCATATGTGGCAAGTGAGCATCACCGACGAACTGGCCCAGCACGCCCTTTGGGGCTATGGCCTGCCCTCCACGCAGACCGTCAAGGACAAGACAAAGATCTGCAACGACCAGGGAGGCACCATCTCCGACTATGTAACCCCCTACACAGCATCGATGAAGGATGACGGCAGCATAGAGCCTCACGAGGGCTGGTGGGCCTTCGACGTGGACCTGTCACTCTATCGTCCCGATGCTATTGACTTCAACAACAACAGCATCAAGTTCCAGATGCGCTCATGGACCACGCAACACGTGTCGCTTTGGAGCACCATGACAGCCAGCATTGACGGCGAGTTCAAACAGAAGGTAAAGGAGCAGAAAGGCTGGTCGGGTGCCAGCATTGCCAAGGGCGTGCTGCTTGGAGCACAGGCCGGATTCCTGGGTCTCAGCAGCTGGAAGGCCTTCGTTTCCGATCAGCCAATGGGGTCATCCACTGGATTAGGTGCCATTGCCAGCATTCTCGGCTGCGGCGGCTCTTTTGCAGGACTCTTCGGCGGCAGCCCCCAACCTCTGGAAGCCACCATCAGCCTCAGTATGGATGGCACTATCGACACTCAGGGTACCATCGATGCCTCAGCCATTTCGGTAGGCATCACCGCACCCACCATTTTCTTAAGCAGTTTCAAACGCGACAAAGTTCCCTCCTTCGGCCAGGGTGTTTGGAATCTTAAGAAAAGCCCCGAAGTGGTGGTATGTAGACATGGCTTTGTCATGGACAGGAAGTGGGCTAACTTCCCCTACGTTTTCGATCCGAGCACCATCGAGGTGGAGTTGAATCCCAATATATTCCCCGAGAGCGAGATAGAGTGGATGCAGGTGGATGCCCACTGCGTAGTAACCAGCAAAACGGGTGTGACGGGTACTGACAAATACCGCGAGGCTTTCGGCTTTCCATCACGTTTCCTGGGGGTAGGCAATAATTTTATGCCTGGTGGTCGGTGGCAAGATACTGATTTAAGTAAAATGAGTTATGACAAATTCATCAAAGAGCCGGCTCCTGTCATCTACGATTACACGATTTACGCTGACGGCAATACTGATATGGAATGGCCTCTCACGCTGGTTGAGGACAAGGAAAACCGCATTGTCGGCCGCGGCTATAAAGACAAATTCGCCATTGAGCCGGCATTGCTATATACTTTCGAATACGAAACAGGTGTAGGTACAGGAAATGATGAATTGTACTTTGGACTCATCAATAAATACGTACCCGGACTTGAAGTGAACGTGGTGGTTCAGGTGAAGATGAAGAATATGGAAGCCCCCATCATCTACAGTCGTAACTATCTGCCCCAATTTGTTAGCAGAAATTTATATGATGCAAATACCATCAAAGCCGTCAAGGATCACCAGTTAAGTCCCTTGCAAGAAGGACACCGTGCAACTTACGACTATCAGGTAAAACGTTTCGAGAAAGTGATAATGGAGATGAAAGCAAGAGCAGGTAAATACTAAAACGGTTCTACCAGATTGAGCTTGAGTTAACATTTCGAGATGACTTTTTTGCTAATTTTGCACCATCAACAACAAGTATAGAATAGAACAGTTATGAAAACAATGAATTTCCAATCACTGATGCTGGTCGCAGTCATGATACTGGGCCTGGCATCCTGCACTGGCGACAACTTCGACAACCCCGCGCCGCAGAATGCGCTGGGCGAGGAAATCGTGGGGCTATGGTACAACAAGACCGATACCGAGGGTGCCCTGCCCGACGATATGAACTGGGACTTCCTGGGCGACGGCGTTGACCGAGTCCACTACAACCGCATCATCCGTTCACTTCTGCTTCGTGCCGACGGTACGGGATATGCCTGCGCCATGTGGTTCAACAACGAGCAGAGCGAGCCTATCTACATGATGGGCGGACTGGACGCTCAGGGTCTCTCATCCCTGACGTACACCACCACGGCGGATGGGCGCATCATCCTCAGTTTCGACCAGGACAATACCAGTGACGTGTGCGCCGAATACTTCGGACAGTGGTCGCTCAGCTATGCCGACGGCACTGTCAGCTGCAGCGACGGGGAGGCTACCTTCCAGATGGAACTGGCCGATGACACCATGACGGGCTGGCTGAATGGTATGTATCATCGGGCTGCAGGTGGAGCCGATGCTGATGACGACAGTGAAAACATCAACGCCAAGGACTTCACACCCGAAAACTGGCGAAATCAGGGAGCCATCTACATCTACGACGGCGTGGGTGCCATCACAGATGCCAACGGCCTGCCTGGCTACACGAAGGTGAACATGCCCTGGAGAAACTCCGTCACCAACCTGCCCGACGGCTTCTGCGACAACATCACCCCCGAGAACGGATGGGAGTGGGTATACAACCTCTGCGGCAGCCGCACCACCACCAACCTCAACTACTTCTTCCTCTACAATAAATATACGGGTACCCTGCGCGTATTCTACTATATGCCCAAAATGACACAGGTGGGCAACGACCACGCGTGGAAGGTGTCGTTAGGCAACGAAATCGCTCTGCACTCCCTCTGGGGCTACGCCCTGCCGTCCACAGCCACCATCAAGGACAGAAGCGCTATCGCACAGACGGCAACGAACGTCATGATAGACTATGTGTCGCCCTGGTGCGAGCTGCCCGACAACTCCGACGGGCAGATCATACCGAGAGAAGGCTGGTGGGCATTCGACATTGACCTGTCGCTCTACCGGCCTGACACCGACCTGTCGAAACAGAACATCAAACTGGAGATGCTCTCATGGACCCTGCAGCACATCTCGCTCTACAGCACCATGTCGGCCAACATCGACGGCAGCATCAAGCAGGCCATCAAGGATACGGGCAGCAAATCGAAGAGCAGCAGCATCGCCAAGGGTATACTCTCGGGCCTGCAGGCCGGACTCAATTTCGCCAGCGGTATCGCCGGATTCGCAACAGGCAATCCTGCCGCAGGATTCAGCGGACTGGCAGGCGCCGTAGGCTGCGGCAATAGCATCGCCGGGCTCGGCGGCGGCGCTGCCGCCCAGCCGTTCGAGGCCGAAGTCAGCCTCGGCATGAGCGGCACCATCAACACCGACGGCTTCATCCAGAACAACGAAGTCACCATGGGAGTCCCCAGTTATACCATCAGTCTGACCAGTTTCGACCGCAAGCACTGCCCCAGTTTCGCTGAAGGCGTGTGGAACATCAAGAGCCACCCAATTGTGTATCAATTTACCGACCTTATTGTTTTAAATACCCTTTCAAACTCCACATCAGCTGGTGCCCCCATCTATTTCTTTGATCCGAGCAGTATTGAGGTGCAGCTGAACCCCAACGTGTTCCCCGAGAGCGAAGTGGAGTGGATGCAGGTAGATGCCACCTGTATTGCTACACCCCAGAACGAAATGACGGGCACCGACAAATATCGTAATGCATTCGAGTTGTCACGCAGGCATACAGTTATTGGAATTGATGGTAGTCTTCACCTGCGCGTTGGCGATGACCTTGCAGAATATGGCGCATTTACTGAAGAGTTTGCCCCTTTCTATGATTTCATGTTCTTCAGCAGCCAGAGAGACAACTCCTACTTTAGTAATCTGAAATATCCTCTTGATGTATGGAGCCGCAATGACGGTAAACTGAAAATTGCCGGATGTTGCTATCGGAGTTCATTTGACGCAAGACCATCGTATGGCATTGAACCCGTGTGCCTGTCAGAATGGGGAGAGAATGCTATTCCCGGCCTGGAAGTGAACGTCATTGTCCACGTGAAGCTGAAAGGCATGAACCAGCCCCTCGCTTACAGCCGCAACTATCTGCCCGACGTGAAGAGAGTCGAGATACTTCAGTTCGAAGGCATCTGCGAGCAGATCAAGAGCCACCAGCTCAGCCCCAAGCAGGAAGGCCACCACGCCAGCTACGACTATCAGGTGGAGCGTATCGGCAAGATGTGTGAGCAGATGGACAAGAATGGCTGGTTCGAGTGGGTCAGGACTCATTGGAAATAGGCACGCCCCATGCGACAGCCAGTCACGGGAAAAGTAATATATGTTAAGTTTTTGGCAGGAGATAGCATTATTTAACTGAAAAAACGTCAAGGAGTCGAAAATAATGTCTAATTTCGCGCCGTCAAATAATAAAAGTATAGAATAAAGGAAACGAAAATGAAAAAGTTATTTCTGATGGCTGTAGCCGCCTTAATGGCTATCACAAGTGTCAAGGCACAGAATGCCGGTGAGTTCTATCTCAAGCCCATGGTCGGTGGAACGCTGACCACCACTACCGGCGACTCTGACAACAAGATGAAGTTCGGCTTCGTCGGCGGTTTCGACCTCGGCTATGATTTCAGTGACAATTTCGCCCTCACCTTAGGCGCACTTTACACCATGCAGGGAGCCAAGAAAAATGATGATAAGGGCAACTTAGACTACATCAACGTACCCCTGCTGGCCAACGTCTATGTCACCAAGGGCCTCGCCATCAAGGCCGGTCCCCAGGTTGGTTTCATGACCAGGGCCAAGATTAACGGTGGAGACATCAAGGACTTTTGCAACAAGGTGGACTTCTCCATCCCCGTCGGTCTCTCCTACGAGTTCAGCGATTTCATCATCGATGCCCGCTACAACATCGGTATCTCCAAGATTTTCAAGAGTGAATTGCTTGACAAAGCTCAGCGCAACAGCGTCATCATGCTGACCGTCGGCTACAAGATTCCTCTTAATAGGTAACCGTTAGGTATTAGAGATTAAGCTGAATATCGTCACTAAATGCTCCGGGCACGGCGTTACCAATCGGGTAACTGCCGTGCCCGGAGAGTTTTTAGCGTTCTTGGCCGAGAGTGCTGTCAGAATGAATATTCCTCAATCGTGCATGTGTGCTTCTTCGATTTCGTGTCGTAGTTGATGCCGACAAGGATGACCTGCCCGTCGTATTGCGCCACCTTTCCCTGATACTGCCTGTTGTGTATCTGCTCGATGGCGGCATTGGCCGACTGGTCCTTCTTCAGCTCCAGCAGGATGGCCGGACGGTCGCTCTTCTTCCTCGGCATCAGCACCAGGTCGGCGAACCCCTTGCCGGTAGGCAGTTCGCGGTGGAATACGTAGTCGTTCTTGGCATAGTAGAACGCCAGGCTGAGCACACAGGCCAGCGAGTTCTCGTCGTTATAGCTCAGTATGCTGGTATTCTCGTCGTGTGCTGCATCCACGCCATTTGCCACGGTGTCCGTATCACCGTCCAGGACGGCCTGGAGCAACTGTTCGGAGGCTCGGAGAGCGTCAACCACCGGTGTCCAGTTATTGGCCTTAATGGCGTTGACCATTTCCCCTGCCACTTCACGATTAGGTATGTAACACTCACTCTTCACCCCGTCATAACCGAGATAGCCAAGATGAATGAGTACCGTGAGTGCATCATCTTTCGTCCTGATGACCGACATATCATTCTGGAATCCCGTGGGGTCCACCTGGCATCGCCCCCCGGCAAGCATCTTGATAATGTCATCCTTCAGCCCGTCGAAGTTCATATTGATATAGTGGGCCACGGCATCGAAGGCACCCGTAGAGGCCCAGTAACTCTGACACTGCCCGTCCCACAAAGCCATCATCACGGAGTTGGGATTGAACATCGAGGGCTCGCTGCCAATCTGATAGCCGTCGTACCACTTTACCAGCTCGTCGAAGTCGGCGCCGTCCTTTTCCGCAAGTGCCTTTACCTCTTCCTTAGTGAAGCCGAAATACTTAGCCAGTTTGCCTGGTTTTACCATCGAGTACTCCGTAAAATTATTCAGAGCCGACTCCGGAAGGCCGGTGCTCACCGCCTTCTTATATTTCTTGATGGGCAGGATGCCTGTCATATAGACAGCAGCAAATACGTTGTTAGCATTCACCTCCTTGAACATACGTCGCAACCAGTTGACATAGCTGTCCATGGCTCCCGTTCCAGGCTTAAACTCCCTGCAGATAGCGTCCCACTCATCGATAATCATGATGAACTTCTGGCCCGTCTCGCCGTAGATGGCAACAAGTGTCTCCATCAGGTCATCGTCATCACCGACCTGCGTCTGAGGATATGCCTTGAGTACGTCGTCCTTTAACTTCTGCTGAATCTTCCCGACGATACCGTCGTCCTTGAAACGAGCCACAAAAGCAGTCATGTCCAAATAGATGACGGGGTATTTGTTCAGATGCTTCTCGAACGACGAGTCGCTGGCTATCTCCAGGTCTGCAAAGAGCGCTCGCGAGTCACAGGATTGGTCGTAGTAGGCGCACAGTGTTTTGGCCGCCATCGACTTGCCAAAACGCCGACAGCGCGTGACACAGCTGAACCGTCGCTCTGTGTTCAGCGTGGAGTTAATCACTGCTATCAGCCCCGACTTGTCGACATATTCGCCGTTGCGTGCCGAGGCAAAGCCCTCATTACCGATGTTAATATATGTACCCATGTCTGAAATCTTTGCTGCAAAGATAAGGATTATTTCTGAGACTGCCAAAGAAAAAGGGCATGAAAACGACTTAAAGTGTAGCCCGAAGCGTCACATTTGTCAACGCCTCCCCGCGGCTGACGCTTTTTGTCGCGTCAGACGCTATAAGCGGGAGCGAAAATCGGGTGATTTCTTGTTTCCTCTGGTTTTTCATCCTAATTTTGCAGTGTCAAAAGGAACGAACAACCTCCCCTGAGACAATAGACAAAGAGTAAATAAACAATAGTATAAACAATTAAAATTCTTACGATTATGAAGACAAAGAAGAATCTGGTTAAGACGATGCTCATGAGCATCCTGACCGCAGGAACATTCGGAATGGGTATGACCGCTTGCAGCGACGACCTGAACGAGTTTGGCACCGCCGCTACGGAGACAGCCGTCGCTGGCAGCGACCTGATGAACTTGGAGCAGCATAGCTACACCGTGCCCGTGGAGATACATAGCGAGGGTGCCTGGAAGGTGGACTTCCGCTTCGCCGACGACAGCCGCCACTTCTGCTACGCCCAGCCCAGCGAGGGTGTAGGCCCGCAGACCATCAAGCTCTGCGTGCTCGATAACTGGACCGACGAGCGCAACGCCGCCGAAATGGTCATCACCGACATGGCCTGCCCCACCAACAGCCAGACCATACAGCTCGGCCAGAAGTGCAACCTCGACAACTCCGGGATGACCCGTGCCGTTGGTGCCGGTGCCCCCGTGCTCGTGGGTGACATCGTCTACGGTGTGGGCTACGGCTACAATATCAACATGCAGCCCGGACTCGACGCCGTGTCGCACAGCCCCATCATCGCCATCGAGAAGGTGAAGGCAGCCGGCATCGGACAGGGACGCTGCACGAAGGGTGTGAACACCGACCTGCGCATCACCACACATACGGGCAGCACCATCGACGAGGTGGCACGCAGTCTGGAGACATCAGCTTCCATCAAGGGTTCCTTCGCAGGTTTCAAGGCTGAGGCTGGCGCATCGTTCAACCACGAGGACGTGACCAAGAACGAGAGCTACTTTGCACTGGGCGTGGTGGATGCCGCCGTGACGAGCACATACCTTGATGGCGTCAACGAGCTGAATGCCCGCAAGTATATGACCGACGATGCCATGAGCGCCATCGACGGCAACGGCAGCACCGACCCGGCCAACTTCCTGAAGGTGATCAAGGCTTACGGCACCCACCTGCTGCTCGAGGCTCCACTCGGAGGCCGCCTGCGCTATGCCATCACAGTAGACAAGAAGTTTGTATCATCGAAGGAAGACATGAAGATCTGGGCCAACGCCAGCTACAAGAACACAATAGTTGAGGCCGATGCCAAGATGAGCGCCGAGCAGAAGAAGAGCCACCAGATGACCGACGAGAAGGGTAGCATCCGCGTCAGTGCCTTAGGAGGATTATTGGAGGCAGCACTGGCCATGAACGCCGCCGACAACAACGCCAACATCACCAACTGGCTCAGCTCGCTGAAGATGGACGACAACGGCGCATCGAACATGGTGGTGGTAGGCACCAACGGCCACTATACCTTCAAGACCATCCCCATCTGGGACCTGGTAGACAGCAAGTATCCTGAGCGCCAGCAGAAGCTCCGCGAGTACATCGAGAGCGGCATGGCAGAGTACGATATGAACCCCACGACCAACGTAGTGAAGACCGGCGAGATGGCCAAGATGAGCATCCCCACATTCACTGACAATGCTGACAACCCAAGCACCCTGGTGAAGGAAGTGTACATGCACAATAAGGTGGTAGCACAGATCTGCAACGAGTACATCCCCGACCTCGACCCCAACGGACGCGTCACAGTGGTCTATCCCGTCATCGACGGAAAGTCGGCCTACACAAACGGTCTCTTCACCGGCAGCGCAGACTACGCTCCGATGTACGTCAGCTGGAATGATAACGGCACGCCCACCTTCACCCGCATCGACGGCGCACAGAGAGGACAGCTCGCCACGGTATACGTCCGCGACAACAAGATATTCACCATGGAGTATCACAAGAACATGGTAGAGCAGTCGGAGATTATCGATACCGACATGAGAAGCAAGTACCTGGCAGGCATGAAGTATGATATTCGCTACAATAATGTTGCTGCCGCCACAAACGATGCAAACGCAAAAAACAGGAGCTGCGAAAACGCCTACGACTACCCGCTGGTGAAGATTGGCACCAAACTCTGGACACGACAGGACTACGCTGGTGAGATCAAGGGCGACTGCCACAAGCAGTATAAGGAGAACTGCTCCTACTACACCAACCTGCAGGCCGCCAACGGCAACAACATCCCCATGGGATGGAAGGTGGCCAACAGCAAGGACTATCAGGCAGTGAAGAACCTGCTCTCCTCGGGCAACTACAAGACTCCAGGCAAGCGCCTCTTCGGCAAAAAGCTCTCCGGCTACGATGTTATCCTGCGTGGCTGGTACCACTGGGAGAGAGAGTCAAAGAAGGACGCAAGCAATCTCTGGATGACCAGCACAAAGTGGGACGAGTACGAATACCTCAACCCGACAGACCATATGGAGTACATGACCTCCGACAACTGCCACATCCGCGTCAAGACCGACGGCACCTTCGATATCGAGAAGTGGGGCAATAGCGTTCTCTACTGCATGGCCGTCCGCTTAGTGGCAGAGTAGGGGCGACGGGCAAGTCGGACAGTACATATAAGAAGAGTCCGTGCTAATATGTTGGCACGGGCTCTTTGTAACAGTCCCCGAATATTGGCACGGGTCGCAGTGATGCGGCCCGTGCCGTCGGTACTGCCGAAGGATGTCTACTGGAAATCGAAGCTCAGCTGGGTGTCGCCCAGCAGATTGTAGCTGCGGCGATGATAGGGCGTGATGCCATACTGGCGGATGGCCTCGCGGTGCTTACGGGTGGGGTAGCCCTTGTTTGAGCGCCAGTCGTACTGGGGGTACTCCTCGGCCAGGCGGTTCATGTAGTCGTCGCGATAGGTTTTGGCCAGAATTGAGGCGGCGGCGATGGAGAGGTACTTCGCGTCGCCCTTGACGATGGTGGTGTGGGGGAGAGGGGCGTCGGCGGAGATACCGCCGACCACTGGACAGTAGGGGCGGAAGCGGTTGCCGTCGACGATGATGGCCTCTGGGCGGACCTTCAGTTGGTCGAGGGCGCGGTGCATGGCCAAGATGGAGGCGTTGAGGATGTTGATGCGGTCGATCTCCTCGGGGGTGACGATGCCCACGGCCCAGGCCACGGCGTCGCGCTCGATGATGTCGCGCAGTTCGTAGCGCCGATGCTCCGTGAGCTGCTTCGAGTCGTTGAGCAGCGGGTTCTGATAGCCTTCTGGCAGGATGACGGCGGCAGCATAGACGCTGCCCGCCAGACAGCCGCGCCCTGCCTCGTCGCAGCCGGCCTCAATCTTTCCTTCGTAATAATGACCCAATAGCATTTGACAATTTGACGATTTTGCGATTTTACGTTATTTCGTCATAACGTCATAACGACATAACGACATAACGACATAACGACATAACATTAGCCTCAGAACATTTTCGCCACGCGGCGGATGCCGGCCACGAGGGAATCCACCTCTTCCTTCGTATTATAGAGTGCGAACGAGGCCCGCACGGTGCCCGCGATGCCCAGGCGGTCCATCAGGGGCTGGGCACAGTGGTGGCCGGTGCGCACGGCGATGCCCAGGCGGTCGAGCAGCGTGCCGATGTCGAGGTGATGGATGTCGCCCACGTTGAAGCTGACGACGGCATCCCTTATCGGGGGGACGGGGAATTTCATCGGGGGCACGGGGGGGCGGGGACTCAGGGGTACGAGGTTACATTCCGCGTCGGGTCTATCCTCGCGCCCCTGCGCCCCCGCGCCCCCGTGCCCCCGATAAACGCCATTGCACTCCCGCGCCCCCGCACCCCCGTTCCCCCGACCAAGAGGACCGTAAATGGTGATGCCGGGAATGGTCTGCAGCTGCTCCATGCAGTAGCGGGTGAGCAGCTGCTCATGCTGCTGGATATTGTCGAGGCCGAGGGCCTCGATGTAGTCGATGGCCTTGGCCAGGCCGTGGGTGGCCACGTAGTCGGGTGTGCCGGCCTCGAACTTGAAGGGCAGGCGCTCGAAGGTGGTGCGCTCCCACGTCACCTTGTCGATCATCTCGCCGCCGCCCTGATATGGTGGCAGCTTCTCCAGCCACTCCTCCTTGCCGTAGAGCACACCGATGCCCGTGGGGCCGTACATCTTGTGGCCGCTGAAGGCCAGGAAGTCGCAGTCGAGGGCCTGGACGTCGAGCTTGATATGTGGTGCGCTCTGGGCCGCGTCGATGAGCACGGGTATGCCGCGCTCGTGGGCCAGGCGGATGATGTCGGCCACGGGGTTGACGGTGCCGAGCACATTGCTCACATGCGCCAGGCTCAGCAACCGCGTCTTCTCCGTCAGGTAAACTGCGATATTTTCGCAGTCTACGAGACAGCCGTCGTCGGTGATGGGCAGATGGCGCACCACGATGCCCCGCTTCATGGCCTGCAGCTGCCAGGGCACGATGTTGGAGTGATGCTCCATGTCGGTGACTATGACCTCGTCGCCCTCGCGCATCTGGCTCTCGCAGAAGGAGGAGGCCACCAGGTTGATGGCCTCGGTGGTGCCACGGGTGAATACGATCTCCTCCGTCTTGCGGGCGTTGATAAACCGGCGCACGCGCTCCCGAGCCGCCTCGTGCAGGTCGGTGGCCTGCTGCGAGAGGTAGTGAACGCCGCGATGCACGTTGGCATTCACGTTGAGATACTCCTCGCGCATGGCATCGAGCACACAGAGCGGCTTTTGTGTCGTTGCCGCATTGTCGAGGTATACCAGCGGCCGCCCGTACACCTCGCGCTGCAATATCGGGAAGTCCTCCCGTACCTTATTAATATCGTACATCCTTGGGGTGTGTTTACGATTTCCTTACTTTTTCCTCGTATTCATGTGAACCCTCTCCCAGGTGATGTCGCCGTTACGCTTCACATGCACGCGCAACAGGTAGTCGCCGGGCTCGGGGTTGTTGTTCTCACTCATGGAGTCGAGCGTGATATAGTTCACGCCGCCCACCTCCTGCTCGTCCCACTTATGCACGTGGCCGCAGAACACGATGTCGGCCTCCCACTCCACAAACTTGTTGAGCAGGAAGAAGCTCTCCTCGCGGGCGAAGGTGGATGCAAACTGGAGCGACGACGGGCGGAAGATGTTGGTGTGGCTGAACACGAACGTGTTGCGGGTGCGTAAGCCGTCATTCTCTGCGGCATATTTGTCGTCAAGCAGTCCTTCCTCTATCAGGTTCACCTGCTCCTTGCCGAGTGTGCCGCTGGCGGTGTCGAGGAAGATGAAATGGTCAAATACCTTATCACCCTCGGAATAGCCCACATACACATAGACATCATAGAACGAGGAGTGGAAGATGTTCGACCACAGTGCCCAGCCGTTGTGGGTGATGTCGTGGTTGCCCACCACGGGGTAGAAGGGGTACTGTATCTTGTCGAGCGTATAGGCTGTCTCTTCCTCCGGGTCTAAGTAGTACATGTAGTCGCCGTTGACAAAGTCGTCGATGCTGGTTTCCTCATATTCCTCCGGGTCGTATTTCTTCAGCGAGTCCAGATAGTTCACCTCGATATAGTTCTTCTGCGCGTACTTCACTTTATACTCATCGATGATTTTCTCCAGGTTGATGTAGTACTCAGCCTTGGTGTCGGCGATGTCGCCCAGGTGGGCATACAGCACGTCGTCGTGGTCCAGTCCGTTCTGCAGCATCTCAGCCATGCGACTGACGTCATCCGTCATGTGGCTGTCGGCACCCACCAGGAAGGTGTACTCGTCGGCATCGGGAGCATCAAGATTCCATATATCACCCTTATATGCCTGGAAGTAGGTGTGCGACATCTTCACGCGGTCCTCCACGCCCGTGCCCGACACGAGCACGCCGATAGGACTCACCTTCTCGCACGAAGCAAGCTCCAGTACGGCGACTGCTGCCAGCAATGTATATTGTAGTTTTCTCATAATTACCATACGTATTTGATTCCTAACTTTCCTGATGTCTCGTATTTACTGGCCAGCTGGCTCATGGAGCCGGCGGGGCGCACGTTGAACTGCCCGAAGAGCTTCATGTCCTTGGCAATGCCGGCGTAGAAGTGCAGGCCCCAGTTGATGTTCCAGTTCTCGTAGTAGAAGTCATCGTAGTTGCGGAAGAAGAGTCCCAGGTTCCACGAGTTCCAGCGCGGCCGTATGTTGACGCTGGTGCCGAAGGTGAATGTCAGCGGCTCGGTGTAGCGGAAGTGCAGCTCGTGGAAGGTGATGAGCGACTCGCCCACGCGCAACTGGAAGTAGGGTGTCTCCCAAGTCAGCGAGAGGTTGAGGATGGTCTCGTTAGTGTGCCAGCGGTTGTAGCGGTTGTACATCGCCTTGCCGTCGAAGTAGAAGTCCATCCACGAGACGGGCAGGCGGTAGCCGCCCTGCACGTCGACGGAGTAGAGCTGTTTGCCGAACTGTGCCTGCACGTCGCCTCCCACATGCCAGCGGTCGGTGAGATGGCGCAGATAGGAGGCCTCCAGTCCGGCGAAGCCGCCCGATACCACGTTGCTTCCGAACATGGTGTAGCCGGAGATCTCGTTCTTGTGCTCGCCGTCGTACTTGTGCTGGCCCAGAAAGGTCTGCGCCTGTAGCAGCATGGCTGAAAGGAGCATCAAGCTAAGTAAAGTTAGTTTTTTCATTCCTGCTTTTGTTGTTGTTAAGATATCAATTAATTCGTGAAATTCGTTTCATTCGTCTTAATTCGTTGTTGCCTAAAGATTCTGCGTGGAGGACCAAGACTTACTTGCACAGTTTGCATCCCGCGCACTTGTTCAGCTCGCCACGGAAGCGCTTCTCCACCAGATAGTGCAGCCGGTCGCGTAGCGGCTCGAGCTGCATCTTGTCGATGACCTCGGTGATGAAGGCGTTCTGCAGCAGCAGACGGGCCTCCTGGAGCGGTATGCCACGCTGGCGCATGTAGAAGAGGGCGGCATCGTTGAGCTGACCAACGGTGGAGCCGTGGGCGCACTTCACATCGTCGGCATAGATCTCCAGCATCGGTTGGGTGTACATGCGGGCGTCCTTCGTGGCCGTCAGGTTCTGATTGGTCATCTGCGAGGTGGTCTTCTGCGCACCGTGCTCCACCAGCACGCGGCCGGCGAAGGCCCCCACAGACTTGCCGTCGAGCACGTACTTGTAGAGTTCGTTGGAGGTGCAGTGGGGCACGCGGTGGGTGATGAGCGTGTTGTTGTCCACGTGCTGCTCCTTGTCGGCGATGACGCATCCGTAGCACTCGCACTCTGCTCCCTCGCCGGAGAAGGTCAGGTCGAGCTTGTTGCGCGTCGTGCCGTTGTGCAGGGTGATGACATTGTGGTTCACCCGGCTGCCCCGCTGCTGGTCGATGTAGACATTGCTCACGCGTATGTTCTTCAGATGGGTCTCCTCCATGCAGTACAGGTCGAGCCGGGCATTCTCGCCCACGTAGGCCTCGATGACCTGCGTGGCCAGGAAGCGGCGGTCGTCGGCAGTATGGTCGCAGAAGAGCATCTTAATCTCCGCCCCCTCTTCCAGCACAATCAGTACGCGCCGGTTCACCATCAGGTCTGGCACCTGGCGCTGGGCGTTCTGGGGCGTTGCCTTCAGAATATTGATTACTTGTATGGCACGCTCCACCTTGACCCCGCGAGGCACATACACCAGCAGTCCGTCCTGGGCCAGCATCGTGTTGAGGGCCGTCACGCCGTCGTCGCCGGTCTTGGCCAGTTTCGCATAGTACTTCGAAACAATCTCCGGATAGTCGCGCATAGAGCCAATCGTCATGTTCTCTTTCTGAGTGTGCCCCAGATAGAACATATCGTTCACCATGAAGAAGAGCGACGTTGAGAGATTAGGCACATCGCAACGGAAGGCTTCGTAGGGGTCTACGGGTATCTTCAGCCGCGAGAGGTTCAGCCCGTAGTCGGGGGCGAAGAGCTGCTGCATGTCGGTATACTTATAGCGCTCCACCTTCTTAGAGGGGAACCCCTGTCGGCGGAAGTCCTCGAAGGCCTGGTCTCTCACGGTGTTCATCGCCTCCGGCGCATGGTCCATAATCAGTTGTCGGGCCTGCTGGTATAGCTCCACATACTGTTTCTCGCTTGAAGTAATCATAATTCCTAATTTCTAATTTCTAATTACAATCACTCCTCTCCAATCTCCTCCTTGATCCAGTCGTAGCCGTGTTCCTGAATCTCGCGGGCCAGCTCCGGGCCGCCCGTCTTGACGATGCGCCCCTTGTAGAGCACATGCACGAACTGCGGGCGTATCATCTCTAAGAGGCGGTCGTAATGGGTGATGACGATACACGACGTCTCGGGCGTCTGAAGCTTGTTCACGCCTTCAGCCACGATGCGCATGGCATCAACGTCGAGACCCGAGTCCGTCTCGTCGAGGATGCTCAGCTTCGGTTCGAGCATGGCCATCTGGAATATCTCGTTGCGCTTCTTCTCGCCGCCGCTGAAGCCCTCGTTCACCGAGCGGTTGGCCAGCTTAGAGTCCAGCTCCACTATCTTGCGCTTCTCGCGCTGCAGCTTCAGGAACTCAGCCCCTTTGAGTGCCTCCAGGCCCTGTGCCTTGCGCTTCTCGTTGATGGCCGCCTTCATGAAGTTGGTCATCGACACACCGGGTATCTCCACCGGATACTGGAACGAGAGGAACAGCCCCTCGTGGGCCCTGTCCTCCGGCTTCAGCTCCAGCAGGTTCTTGCCGTTGAACCAGGCTTCGCCTTCGGTCACCTCGTAGAGCGGATTGCCCACGAGCACTGCCGAGAGCGTCGACTTGCCCGAGCCGTTAGGCCCCATGATGGCATGCGTCTCTCCGTCCTTAATCACCAGGTCGATGCCTTTCAGTATCTCTTTCTCGCCGATACGGGCGTGTAAGTTCTTTACCTCTAACATATTCTGTCTAATCCTAATTGGCTGCAAAATTACACAAAAAAATTGAGCCAGCCAAACGGCAGGCCCCTTTTTTGTTTCAGCGACACTGCCGGGGCGTTGTGCCAGCCGCCTGAGGCTCATGCCGAAAAAGCGGTCGTAGACCATATAGCCGCGCTGTGGGTCGTGATACAGGAATTCCTTTTTCGCCAGTTCCTACGCGTGGACTAATTAGAGCGTAGCCCTGATGGGCGTGAGCAGGAAGTCTACGAGCAGAGAGCCATTATATATAAATAGGTACAGCGTCAGCAGCAGGATGAGCCCCCGTAGCAGCTGATGCTGCCAGCCCTGCGTGGCCTTCAGCAGGAAAGCCATCGCTATGGGCACGACGAACATGAAGTGGGGGGCCATGATGTGTATCTCGTTGATGCCGAAGCCCAGTGCGAGATGCAGCAGCAGGTCGAAGCCTAAGCACGAGAGGCAGAGCCACAGGAAGCGACTGCGGCGGCCGCACCACGCGCCGGCAGCGAAGAGCAGCAGGATGAGGGCCTCGACGGCGTAGCTCAGCCGCCAGTCGTACTTGACGAACACCGGGCGGTGTACCAATGTGTCGCCCAGGAAATACTGCTGATGGAACTGCAGCGCCTCGCCGAAGAGGTTCTCGTAGAGGGTCTGCCAGCGGTCGGTGGTGATGTCCGTCCACCGCAGGAAGCCCTCGTTGTCCATCGGCTTGCCTGTCTTGGCAGCCTGGATGCGCAGCACCCGTTCGCGCTTGGCCTTCTTCGCCTCAAAGCGGGCCCGCTCCTCGGGTGTCATCGCCGCCACACGTTTCGCCAAAGCCTCGGCCATGTGGACTTTCTCCTCCTGCCGCTGCTTCTCCACGGGTTCTACGAAGGCGTGGTACTCCCACGTGGCCGTCAGCCAGAGCAGGGCAGCGGGCAGCACGACGGCCAGGAGCAGATACTTGGGCCGGAAGAAGTCGCGCAGATTAACAAACAGCCCAGAAAGGAATACCTTGATGCCATTGGATAGTGTTACGCCCGCGGCGATGTAGAAGAAGAGGGCCGACTGCCACCAGGTGAACTCGCGCCCCTTCTGGATGCACCGCCCGGAGATGTAGAGCAGCGTGAGCAACAGGAACATGGAGAGCGTGAAGTGGTCGGGCACGATGACCGACAGCATGATGTAGGCCAGCGAGAAGAAGAAGGCAGAGAGCAGCACGGCATCGAACCGCAATAAGCCGACGACCTCGCGGTGAATCCTATATATAAATAGGTAAGAGTAAAGCGAGCAGAAGGTGAGCACTGCCGCCACGATGTATTGCACGCAGTTGACGCCGAAGAGCCACGTCAGCCCCTCGTTGAGCAGGTACAGCGGATAAATCATGAAGGCCAGCAGCGGGTGGCGGTACACTTGATAGACGGTTCCCCAGTCCGAGATGCCGAGGTAGGTGTAAGGGTCGTAGCCCGCCAAGTGCAGCTCGCGCTCGAATACCCGGAAGTAAGGCCCGAAGCCAGGCTGCATGAAGAGGTCGTGGAGCCGGTGGATAAACAGGGCATTGAAGGCCACAATGACTATCAGAGCCACCACGGCCATCAGCCGCTCCTCGCGCCGGATGCGAAACAGAGAGATATTACTCATACCAGAATCCAGTGTAGACGGGGGCCTGCTGCATCCACGAGACAATCAGACTCGCGTTGTGAACAAACAGATAAACGGTCAGGGCCAGCAGGGATAAGCGCAGCCCCCAGAGCCAGCGGCCACGGAGTCTTAGCATCAGACAGCCCAGGGCGATGGGGATGACGTAGATCCAGTGGGCCGACATGATGGCGACCTCGTTGATGGCGAAGCCAAGGCCGAGGTGCATCAGCGCGTCGGGCACGATGCCCAGCAGGGCCATCCACAGCAGGCGGTTGCGCCATCCGCATACTATACCCGCGATAAGCAGAAGGATGATTAGCCCCTCTACGGCATAGTTCGCCCACGAGCTATACTCCAACAGCACGGGGCGGTAGCTGATGAGGATATCCTCGAGCACCCAATCGCCGTGCAGCTGGATGGACTCGCCGAACACGTTCTCACGTAGCGTCTCGTAGCGGGGTGTCGTAATGTCCGTCCATTTCAGCAGACTGCCCTTGCCTATCGGCGTACCTTTATGGATGACCCACGGCGCACGCTTGTAGCGCTGGTGGTTCTTGCGCGCCTTGGCAATCATCTCCGCCCGGTGCTTTTCGAAATACTGCTGCTCGGCCTGCTGCTTGGGATAGACGTAGATGCGCTCCTCCATCAGGCCCGCCCCCACCATCAGCACCGACGGCAACAGCACGGCCGGCAGGAAGTACCGCCACTGGAAGAACCGCCGCCCTCGGGCTATCCAGTCAGCAGCATATACCTTGGCGCCGTTGGTGAGCGTCACGCCCGAGGTGATGATGAAGAGCAGGGCCGTCTGCCACCAGCGCAGCGCCCCCCCGTGCCCCTGCGCCCCCGCGCCTATCAGATAGAGCGAGAGTAGAATGAGCGTCAGCGAGAGGCCGAAGTGGTCGGGCACGAAGAAGGTGACTGTCACGTAGCCGAAGCTGAAGAACAGTAGCACGAGCAGCGAGGCATCCCAGCGGGCGATGCCTATCAGCCGGTGCAGGATGCGGTGGAGAAGGACAGCCGAGAAGAAGGCACACACGAGCAGGATGGCTGCAGAGATGTGCATGGCGCAGTTGACACCCGTCAGCGAGATGAGGGCCTGGTTCAGCTGGCAGGGCAGATACATCAGGTAGGGTAGGAGGGGGTGGCGCAGCACGTCGTACTTCATGCCCCAGTCCGTCAGCACGCTGTAGGTGACGGCATCGAAGCCGGAGATGTGGAAATAGTAGGAGAGCTTCTGACCGTAGTCCTCGCTCACCACGTTGAACAGACCGTCGTATTTGGCCGCCAGCATCGCGTTGAGCACGATGAGCAGCAGCACGATGGCCGCAGCGGTCAGCAGTTCCGCGCGGGCGGCAGCAAATTTTTCACTCTTCACTTATCACTTATCACTTATCACTTTCAGCGGAACGGCTTGTAGTGTGCCTCGTCGGCGAAGGCCAGCAGCTCACGGTCGCCCCGGCTGTCGCCGTATGCCGTCAGGTGGTAGCTCTCGCGGTCGGGATATTCCTCGATGATTCGGTTCACCTTCTCCTGCCCGTAGCAGTTGGGGGTCAGGAAGCGGCCTGTCAGCCGATGGTTCTCTGCCTCCACTTGCGTGCCAAGCACGTGGATGCCAGGGAAGAAGGACTCCACCCATAAGTCTATCGATGCACTGACGATGAGCACCTCGGCCCCATCGTCCTGTGCCTGATAGAGCGCCTTCTTGGCCTTCGGTCTCAGCAGATAGAGGTTGTGGATAGCGAACAGGTCGCAGTAGTTCTCAAATTCCTTGAACGTCATCCCCCGGAAGAAATGAGAGAATACCCGCTGCTTGGCCTTCCAGTTAGGATAGAGGCCCAGCTTCATCAGCACTAATAGCGGTGCATAGAGGATGAATCCCTGCAAAAAACGTTGTGTGCCGAATACATGGTGGATGAACGGCAGAAAGGTATCGCGGGTGGTCAGCGTCCCGTCGAAGTCGAAGGCTACAATCTTTTTCATAAGCGAATCATTAATTTGAGCATCCGCTGCAGCAGCCAGGCCAGTGGGATGGTGATGACGATGGTGAGCAGGGCCGTGGGCCAGTAGCCCAGGTGGTGGGGCGTGATGTAGGCCATGACGAAGTGGTCGTGGATGAGGTAGGCCTCCAGGCTGAGTGCTCCGAAGAAGGCACAGAAACGGTTGAACCACCGTGGCGTGCGCCGGAACAGGCGGTTGAGCATCAGGATGAGCGTCACGGTGAAGGGGATATAGATCATCCGCTCCACGAACAGGGGGAACCGCCCGTGGGTCACCTGCTCCAGATAGACGCACGAGGCGAAGGTGGCCACGAACGTTGTGAGTATCAGCCAGATGCCCGCCCCGTCGACCTTCGTCTCCCGCCGGACCATCTCCCCGCAGTTGATACCGATGAAGAAGATGGGCACGCGGCTCCAGAATATCTCGATGTGGCCCACGGCCTCGTGCAGCGGACGAATCCACTGCACCAGCACGCACCAGAGGATCATCAGCACCGGCAGCCACCGATAGATGGGGTGGCGGCTGATCAGCCGCATATAGGGCGGTGCCCAGAGGTAGAGCATCATAATGGCCGGTATGTACCAGAAGGTCAGCTCGTCGTGCAGCCAGAAGTCCCAGTTGATGGTGATGTCGCCTATCAGGTCGATGAGGCTGCCCTTCTGTGGGTCGTAGCGTGGTATGTAGTAGAGTGCCGCCATCAGGAGCCAGGCCGGCAGGATGCGCATCAGCCGCCGCCGGTAGAACTGCCACGCGCTGGGGTTCCTCACCCACGAGAACCACAGGCCGACGCCGCTCAGGAAGAGGAACATGTCGACCCCTACATTGCCGCAGCGGCGCAGGCCGAAGAACTCATCGCTGCGGGCCAGCGGCACGTGGAAGAGGATGATGAAGAGCATCGCCGCCCCCATCAGCTCGCCGCGATAGCGGCTCACGTTGGCCAGTTCGATGTCCTTGATCTTCATAGGCGGGGGGCGGGGATACGGTCAATGATCTGCCTGACGGCCCACGAGAGGGCTACGGTCACTATCACGTAGAGCATCAGCCCGTCGTAGATGTCCTGCTTCCATGCCACGGTGATGGTAAGCTTGCGGGCTATCGGATGGGCCACGAACATGGCGGCCGAGAGGCTGCCTAACCAGACGGTCGGCGAGAGCAGTCGGCGGGGCATCGCCTTCACCACGCCGATGGTGCCGACGATGATGATGACGGGAATCCACAGCCAGGCCTGAAAGCTGAAGCTCATCAGCAGTGTCAGGGCCACCATGACAAGGGCCACGACGGCCCATCCAAGTCTGGTTGCCGAAGGAATGTAAGGATATCGGGCCAGCAGTATGCCTAAGCCAAAGGGCAGCATACCGCCGATGGCATTATAGCGCAGGCGGTTGAGCGTCTCTCCCTCGGGTTCACACACCATCTGCAACAACCAGCAGACGGCTATCAGCAGGACGACATAGCGCGATGAACGCTTATAGAGCAGCAGCCGATAGACAATGTATAGCTCCATCATCAGTCCGAAGAACCAGTAGATGCCGGGCCAGATGACTTTGTCGGGCTGGGGCAGCACGTTGATGTACATCAGCAGCTGGGCGATGACATTTTCCCAATGGAAGGCGAAGCGCCCCGGCGTGACGGCATCCACCACGAGGAACAGCGAGAAGCCCACGATGAGCATCCTGAGAAGCTTCAGGTAGTTATAGCGGAGGAAGGCGGAGATACCGGATAATCCGGATAATCCGGATTTTCCGGGCATTCCGGGCATTCCGGCTTCATACTTCCTCACCAGACCGTAGCCGCTCAAAAAGAGAAATACCGGCACCCCATAATGCCCGAAGAAAGAAAGCAGATGCACGGGCAGCAGCGCGTCGGGGCTGGTCAGCTGCTGCCATAGCCGCGAGCTGTTCATGGCGAAGAACTGGTACTCGTTCTCCTGAACGATGCGACCGATGAAGTGACAATAGTTGTGCAGCACGATGGCCACAATGGCCAGGCCGCGCATCGCCGTACATTCCTCGCGTGTCAGCAGTTCCTTCATTTCTTCAGTTGGTTATAGTCGGTTTCTCCCTTCAGCAGCCTGGGGCGCTTCGTGTCGTAGTCGGGACTGATGATGTTCAGCTCCGAGCGGTAGAGGGGCGACGAGATGCCGCCCAGATATAATAATAGATGGGGCAGCACGTCGGTCATCAGCGGGCGGTCCTTGGCATTCTGAATGGCCATCCAGCCGTAGGGGTGGCTCTCGCGGTAGAGCGGCGAGCCCCATATCCAGAAGGGTATCTCCATCTCGTTGCGCGCCAGCCGGTAGTCCACCTCGGCCGAGTGCAGGCGTCCGAAGATGGGCTCGTCGTCGAAGATTTCCTCGCCGTGGTCGGGCATATAGATGACCACGGCGTCGCGACCTTCAAATCGCTGCGTGATGGCGGCCACGATGGAGTCGTTGTAGAGCAGCGAGTTGTCGTATTCGGCCAGCAGCTGCCGCTGCTGCGCGGTCAGCTCCGGGCGGTTGTACATCTCTGGCTTGAAGCGTGAGCGGGTCTTCTCCGGGTAGCGGGCACGGTAGTCTACATGGGAACCCATCAGGTGGAGGATATACAGGTTGTGAGATGAGTGATGAGTGATCAGTGATGAGTGATCAGTATTGCTGCTGTCCTTATCACTTAACACTTCTCGCTTATCACTTATCACTTTATCGAGGGCTTTCAGCACACCCTCGTCGTAGCGGTAGGTACGAGTGTTACGCACGTTGAACTGCCGGCTGCTCACTTCAGGGTCGTTGAGGAAGAAGCCGCCGCTGAAGTCCCACACCGGCTCCTTGGCCCTCGACTGGAACTGGTTGGTGATCATCGTCACCCGGTAGCCTGCCCGCCGGAACACCTCGGGGAAGAGGGGCGCGTCGCACCACTCGCCGCTGTCGCCCACGGCGTGCATCGACAGCACGTGCTTGAACACGAAGCTCGTCAGGTTCCACGGGGCCACCACGTCGCTGTAGGGCACCAGGCTGCCCGAATCCCTCAGGGCCACCTGACGGGGGGTCGTCGGCATCTTGTAACCATAAAGCTGGGAGTGGTGCTTGTTGTAACTCTCGCCGATGACGAGCACGATGTTGGGCACCCGGAACGAGCAGCTGTCTACCGCCACCAGTCTGCTGGCCTTCTCCAGTTGCACCAGCTGGTGGTCGGCCAGACCGTTGGCATAGATGCCGAAGGCTAGTCGGTAGACGGGCAGGTACATCACGGCGTGGTCGCGGCGGGTCAGCTCGTGCTCCACCTGTCCTACCGTCTCGTAGGAGAACAGCCTCCACGTGGCCACCTTGTTGCCCCAGCACTGGCTGCCGGCGTCGATGACCGCCCAGAGGGTGGCCAACCCCGCTATGGCCTTGCAGAACTTGGGCACCGTCTCGTTGACCTTTGGCAGAATCATCCGCTTGCGAACTCTGGAGGCGATGCTCCTGATGATGGTCCAGAGGATGTGGGCAGCCATCAGCAGCAGTATCCAGCCCACCTTCGACGTCAGGACATCCCAGCCTACATACGACTTGAGGAACTCGCCTGCCTCCTGCTGGTTGGTCTCGCTGAGCAGCATGAGCATCGTCGGCGTGAGCGTCGACTCAAAGCGCTCGTAGCAGAACATGTCCACCAGCGCCACGCCATAGAGGATGATGTAGAGCACAGCCCTCACCCAGTAGCGAATCCGGCGGGGAATCAGCGTGAGCACGACGCAGATGGCGTAGAGGTCGAACAGCAGTTCGGGCACCGACAGCTCGTAGGGCTTGGCTCCCGCGACGTGGAGCGTGATCTGCGTCTGCGTGAGCAGGTAGCCCAGGGCGAACATGAACACGAAGAATGCCCCGTTCTTCCCGACAGGGTCGAAGAGCCACCCTATCCACTTCAGCGGGTCCAGCCGCCACCGCCGTCTACGCATAGAGTTCCTCCCTTCTGATCAGTTCCTCTACAGCCGGTGGCACCATGCCGCTGATGCTCTCGCCGGCATGGATGCGGCGGCGTATCTCTGTGCTGCTAATATCGATTAACTGACAATTGACAATTGACAATTGACAATTATCAGCTGCCGCTTCGACAATCGCGTTACGACGGGGATAGACCACGATTCGATAGTTCCTGAGGATGTCCTCATGGTGATACCAGCGATGGAAGATAGCCAGGTTGTCGCCGCCCATCAGCAGCACGAACTCGCGGTCGGGATAGTCGCCCGACAGAGCCTGCAGCGTGTTCCACGTATAGGAGGGCCGGGGCAGGTGCATCTCGTAGTCGCTGGCAATAATACCGTCTACGCCTTCGAGTGCGAGGCGTGCCATTTCCAGTCTGATGCCGTCGTCGAGCAGGTCGCCGGCCTGCTTCAGCGGGTTCTGCGGCGACACCATCAGCCACACCTCGTCGAGTCCCGCCTTCTCACGGAGCTGCCGGGCCAGCGAGATGTGCCCGTTGTGGATGGGGTTGAATGAACCGCCGAAGATGCCTGTCCTATTCATTTGTTTACGGTTTATAGTTTACGGTTTACAGTTGATTACTTCTACAATCAGCATGACTTGTCGGGTAATCATCTGTAAACTGTAAACCGTTATCTGTAAACAGGAACTCCTTCACCAGTGCCAGGGTGTCCTGCTCGGCCTGCTCCAGCTGGTCGTTGACCACTCGCTTGTCGAACTTCTCGGCGAAGGTCAGCTCGAACTCGGCACGGGCGATGCGCTGGTCTATCACCTCGGGGGCATCGGTGCCGCGGCCCTCAAGTCGCTGGCGGAGGGTGGCTATCGAGGGCGGCTGGATGAAGATGCTCATCGCCTCGTCGCCGTAGTACTCCTTGATGCGGGCACCGCCCTTCACGTCGACGTCGAATACCACGTTCTGTCCGCCCTCCAACTGCCGCTCCACCTGCGCCTTCAGCGTGCCGTAGAAGCGGCCCTCGTAGACCTCCTCGTATTCGAGGAATTCTCCGTTGTCAATACGCTGGCGGAACTCCTCTGCCGACAGGAAGAAATACTCCACTCCGTTCTGCTCCGTCCCTCTCGGCGGTCTCGACGTGCATGATATCGAGAACGCCAGCCGCAGCTCCGGGTGCTCCTTCATCAGCCACGAGATAATGGTCGACTTGCCCGTTCCGCTGGGTGCTGAGAATATAATCAGTTTGCCTCTCATTTTGTTTATAGTTTAATGTTTATAGTTTATAGATGATTACTTCTATAGTTTCCAATGATTTCAAGTGCTTGCCAGCATATCATCTATAAACTATAAACTATCAACTATAAACCCCCAACGCCCTACAAGGCGTTGAGCACTTGTTCCTTGATCTGCTCCAGCTCGTCCTTCATCCTGACCACGATGTTCTGCATCTCGGCCTGGTTCGACTTCGAGCCGGTGGTGTTGATTTCGCGCCCCATCTCCTGTGCGATGAAGCCCAGCTTCTTGCCCTGTCCGGCGGGCTCGTCCATCGTCTCGCGGAAGTATTTCAGATGGTTGGCCAGTCGCTGCTTCTCCTCGCTGATGTCGAGCTTCTCGATGTAGTAGATCAGCTCCTGCTCCATGCGGTTCTTGTCGTACTCCACGCCTGGAATCTGCTGCAGGCCGTCCGCGATGCGGGCCTTGATTTTCTCCACGCGGCCCTTCTCGAAAGGCTCGATGGCGGCGAGCAGCCGGCTGATGTTGTCAATCTTTTCCTCGAACTTCTTCTGCAGGGCGGCACCCTCCTGGCAACGGAAGTCCACCAGGGCGCGCAGGGCGTCGCCGACGGCCTGGCGCACCACGGCCCACTCCGTGTCGTCGAGCGTCTCCACGTCGGTCTTCGTCAGCACGTCGGGCATGCGGGTCAGCGTGTACATCCAGTCCTGCGGCTCGGGGATGCCCGTATTCTGGGCTATCGTCTTCAGCTGCTGGTAGTAGTTCTCCATCAGCGCACCGTTCACGGGCGTGGCATCGACGCCTGTATCCTTCTCTATCCACACGCTCATGTCCACCTTGCCACGGACGAGGGCCTCGGCCACCATCTGGCGCATCTCCATCTCCTTCTCCCGATAGAGGGGTGCGATGCGGGCCTGCAGGTCGAGCTGCTTGGAGTTGAGCGACTTGATTTCCACGTGGATTTTCTTGTCCTTGTAGGCCACGACCATGCTGCCGTAGCCCGTCATTGATTGTATCATATCTTCGTACCTATTTAATTATGGGCGCAAAGATACTAAAAATCGGGCGAAGTGCCAAATATCTTCGCTCAATTTTACTGGTTGGTGCTAAAATGATATCCTGATACCTAAGGGCAGTATGGGGGTGAGGGGATGGGCTGTGCGCCAGGTGTCGATGCCGTCGGAGCCTCGGAAATAATATTGCAGGCTTGGCTCTACGAAGCATCCTACGGCAGGTGTCAGACTGTATTGCAGACCGATGCCTGCACCTATCGACCACTGGGCGTGGGGCTTGAGGCGGATGCTTTCCGACTCCATCATGCTGCCGCCCCTCCAGTAGGAGGTCTCCTGGGTGCTGCGGAGGGGCAGCTCCAGGCCGGCCGTGGCTGTGGTATAGAGATTCCAGCGGCTGCGGTGCCACAGGCTGCGGCCGATGGCGAGCGTGAGCCCCAGGTAGCGTACTCTTCTGTGGCGCTCCATCTGCAGGTAGGTATTGCCAATCCGTGTTTCCGAGGACAGCAGCGTATAGCGCAGCCCGCCCTCGAGCCACCATTTCTGACTGAACGCATAGCGGGCGTTCAGGGCGATGGTGACAGGCATCCGGTGATGGGTCACGGAGTCGATATCGTCGTTCATGCCCTCGGAGCCGAAGGGTAGCCGTCGGGCCGTGCCGTTGGGAAGTCCGCTATAGGCGAGCGACAGGGTAACACCGCCAGGCCTCCCTGAAGGGGTAACCCCTCCCGGCCTCCCCAAAGGGGAGGAGTGCCTGACGGAGTCCGGTGCCCGTAGGTCTCTATCACCTTGACCCGTGTCTGGTGTCTCAACACGTAGCTCCTGCTGTTCTGTTTCTGCCGTGCTCTTCCCTGTCACGACGGTGTCTCTCACCATCTCCACCTCGGCATCTGCAACAGTCCTTGGCTGTGGTTTGACGGTGACTACGCTGGCGACAGTCGTAGTGTACTGGCGTTCGGCAGAACCAGGAGCCAGCCCTTCCGCAATGTCGGTGCCGGCAACTTTAGCTCCCGACTCTTGCGGCTGTCTCACTATCTCCTTGTTGTCGTGCAGCGTCCAGAGATAGTAGCCCCCTAACGGAATGGCAGCAAGGAGTGCCAGCATCAATACGCGGAGCATCTGCCGCAACTGCCTTTTCGCCTTCAACAGCTGCGATGACGAGGTGTGAGGCTCTATGCCCAACAGGTCGGCTATCTGTTGGTGGCTCATGCCTTCGAGCACCGACAGCCGGAACACCTGACGGTAGCCGCGTGGCAGCTTCTCGATGGCGTTCATCACCTCGTCGTAGACGAAGGGCATGGCCGGGTCGGCCACCTGTGTTGCCTCGCGCACCTCCTCGATAGGCAACTGTGGATGATTCCTGCGCTGCTGCACATAGAGCAGGCAGACGTTCCTGGCAACCTTGTGCATCCACTGCCGGCCCTTCTCCGGCGAGCGCACCTGACCAATGTTGCGGAATATGAGCAGGAAAGCATCGTGGAGCAGGTCCTCGGCCGTGCTGTCGTCGGCAGCATACTGGCGGCACTGGGCCAACAGCTCGTCGCGCATGGCGGTATAGAGTGTACCCATGGCCTCCCTGTCGCCCTGCTGACAACGGCGTATCAACTTCTCCACTTCCATTCCTGCTAACAGCGACTTACTGCCTGATGACCTTCCTGCCTCGTACGATGTAGACGCCTTTGCCCGACGAGTCGCCTGTGACTTGCCAACCCGACAAACTATATGATTTTCGATTGACGGATTTTCGATTTACGATTTGCCCTGCGGACAGGCTTGTGGCCTCAGAAGCGACAATGGTATAATCCAGTACCCTTCCGATGCCGCCGCTTGTTGCACTCTCGCCGCCTGTTGGGTTTCCGTGATAATCACTTTCGGGTTCTCTGACTACGATGAAGCACCTGAAAGGCTCCATCCTCTTGCCGTCGCCGGTGTGGACGAAGCAGGGCTGCAGCCCTCTGTGGTAGCGGAACAGTGCTGGCGTCTCTTCCTCTGCCGCAGTACTTCCCGTGAAGCGGAAAGGGTCGTCGCCATCGGCGATGGCTTTCGTCTCTTCCACGCGCTTGTTCTGTCCGCAGAAGAGTATCTGCGTGCCGTAGGCACCGTAGTCGAACTGCACCAGGTATGGGGTATCGGCAGCTAATGGCGTGGCCCCCGTCTGGCAGAATGTCAGTTGATACCCGTCGTATCCCACATAGCAGGCCGTCTGCAGCCATCCGTCGGGCATCGGCCCATTGACGTTGGCAGGCAGTACGATGTCGGCCTCGAAGGGTAGTATCACCGTCTCGTGGCAGGGCTGATGGAAACCGGGTTCGCCGCCGTCGTCATCGTAGCGCGGTGTCAGCCTTAGCATGGCGTCGGTGGCGGTGAAGGCGATGGGACAATAGAAGCTGGCCTCGTCGGTGAGCAGCAGGCCGTCGCAGAGGCCGTCGCACACCACGTTGGCACTGGGCAGACCCTCCACGCCGGAAGCACCGTCGGTATAGTAGAGGCAGTTGGGATTGGCCGACCCGCAGTCGAGGCTGACGGCTCCTACTCCGCGCAGGTCGATGGCGGCTACTGTGTCGGCTATCGACAGGACTGCCTCCTTGGACAGCTTGAATGGCTCGCCTTTCGCTGTCCAGCAGTTCAGCTCCGTCGGCTGGGCCTGTGCCATAAGGGGCAGACAGACCAGCATCAATGCCATAATGGTACGCATAGTTTCTTTCATTTTATAATTATGATAGGCGAAGGCCGAAAAGACTGCTTCGCATTAATCTTTTTTATATATTTCCCTCTCATTGCCGAGGCTTCATCGATAGCCTGCCCCTGCAGATCGTAGCATTTGCTCACAGGAGGTCTGTCCTCTTGTGAGGTGATGATGGCGTTGCGCTGAGGCTGTGAGAGCGTCCATTGTCCCCATAGAGCCGCTGGTGTGGAACAGTATTGCGGAGTCTCCTCCTTAGTGTCATGCCGCCGGGCGTAGTCGAAGGCCTCGGCGATTGTTGTCTGTCCGTCGCCGTCGGCATCGGCGCTGACGTTGCGGCCTTCGTGGTCGTGGCCGGCCATGGCGCACGTCCAGTGATATACGAACTCATCGTAGGGCTTGTCGCTGCAGGCCCACGACTGTTCGTCGGCTCCGCAGCTTGTCAGGATGATGCGGCCGTCGCGCCACAGCTCGCTGATGAAGCCGCCGGAGTGGCACATGCCCATGACGACGGCCATCGATGCCACGCGGAAGGCATCGAGCAGTTGGGCCAGACGGCTGTCGGTGAGCCGTTCGCCGCCCCACATCCAGGCATGCGACTGTCCGCCGTCGCTGCCGCCGTGGTCCATCATGAACAGCAGGAGCCGGTCTTGGCCGGAGAGCCTTGCTGCCAGTTCCGCCAGTGTGGTCTCCACTTGAGTCAGTGTGGCAGGGAGCCATACGTCGCGCTCCCCGTCGCCGTCGAGGTCTGAGGGCGAGGAGGCGAAGCCGCTGCCGTCGGCCAGCAGCATGTCGCGTCCGGCGTCACCACCGTCGCTCATCAGCAGGGTGATGTCGGCCTTGGCATAGTGGTAGTCGTGGCGGAGCGTGCGGTAGAGGAAGGTGCAGTCGTTCCAGTAGCGCTCGTGGTTCAGCAGCTTGTTCATGCCCCCACTGACGATGACGGCATGAACACGGCCAGTGGTCTCCTGTGCACCAAGTGTGCAGCAGAAGACCACAAGACAGATATTGGTGAGTATGAATCGTATAGGGACTGTCATCTGACGACCACCTTCTTCCCGTCAATGATATAAAGACCCTTGGCCATTTGACCATTTGACCATTTACCATTTGACAATTTGCGCCCACTGAGGTCATAGCAATTGCCGGGCTGGACCCGCTCTGCGCTTGGTTGGTCCGGGAAATTGTCAGATTGTCCAATAGCCTTGATGCCCGTAGGAGTCTGGCCAGTGAACTGGCCGATGAAGAAGATGGCTCCCGTGCTGCGCTCGCTGATGACGTAGAAGAACGGACGGTCGGCGTGAAGGGTTACGGGCTTCTCGCCGTCCATGCCCGATTCGGTTCCTTCTATGACGGTGATGGCAGCGGCCTTCGTGCCTTCCTCGTCGAGGTCGATGACGGCCTTTTGGAACATATTGCCGATAAAGACGTCGCGATTGCCGAAATAGGGGAACTCGGCTGCTCCGGTGAAGGCCGTCGGCATGCCCAGGTCGCTCATCACTTTTACCAGATTAATCGAGGTCTCCGTTTTGAATCGGGGCATCTTCAGGTCTACGTGATAATTGCCACTGTGGTTGAACTGCCAGTTGCTGCCGTCCATGGTGGCCAGCACGTCGCCGATGGTCTTGCCCTCCCGTGGCAGGAAGAGGGTCATCAGGTATGCCTCGTTGCCGTAGGGTAGTCGCACGGCCTGGTAAAGGTCGTTCTCGGTGTAGTCAAAGACTGACCATTGTCTCATCATCGGCTCCGTTGAGCCCGTACTTCCGAAATTTTCTTCGCGGGTGAGCTCCTTGTCGAACTTGCGGCTCCACACGCCCTTGAAGTAGATGGCGTTGAGCAGGTAGCTGGCGGCGTCGCTGTTGAAGGTGTTCTTGTCCAGCACCTTCGGTATCATGCCGTGGGTGTGGTCGTTGCCCCAGCGGTTGATGATGTCTATCGTCGTGTCATCGTAGAAGTCGAGGGCCTCGGGCGTGGCATCGTAGTAGTCGCGGGCCTTGTCCTTGAATCCCTGTTGCAGGTCGTAGCCCGTGGCGCTGTTCACGTAGATGGTGTTGGCAATCTCGGCCGTGGTCTCCTCGTCGAGTGTGGGGGCCTCGGTGAGCATCTTGCGGCAGAAGGCATTGATGCCGTCGGCACCGGCCTGTCCGAATCCCAGCACGTCGCAGATTTCCTGCTGTGTCTGTCCGGCGGCTCCGTTGTTCATCATGCCCAGGGCGTAGGTGATGCTCAGTGGCGACATGATGCTGCTCTCTTCGCCCCGAGCCTGACGGAACAGGCGGAAGGCAAAGTCGTTGTTGTTCTTTACCAACTGTCGCTCAGTGTCGGTGAGTGTAATCGACTTGGGGGCGCTACTCTGCGCTGATGCCGTGACGGTCATCAGGATGTAGCATGCGATGAGTGTAATCTTTTTCATACCGTTTGTCTTTTATGTTATCTGTTGCAATATAAGAGAGTTTTTTATTATTACAGATAAGAAAACTGCGATATGACTGCTCCGAGGGCCTTGTTTTAACATTCGTTAAGCTGTGACCTGGTGGGATTCGGGCGTAGGGTGTCGTCCATCCGCATGTAGTGGCTCGCGGTTATGTGCGATTCACTTCCTCAAGCTTCACCAGCTGGTAGCCGCGATACTGCGCTACTATGAGGTGCAGCTGTGTGGGGCCGCAGAGCAGTCGCACCTTCTCGTCCTGGGCGTAGCGTGCGATCTGGCTCACGGCCTCCGCCCACTGTGCCTCGGCCTCCCCGGCGGTGGCATCCTGCTTGAGGTACTTCAGCTCAAGGATGTAGGAGTGGGCCACCATGGGGTAGCGCGCCAGGTCGGGCAGCAGGAAGAAGTCGCAGTAACCGTGATTGAGTTCCAGCTCCGGGGCGGTGAGGTAGTAGTTGGCCATGTTGAGATAGGCTGTGAAGAAGCCCTGAAGATTCCTTTCGCCCTCGATGAGACAGCGCACGGCGCACGTCTTCTCATACTCCTCGCTGACGGTCCTGACCAAGGGCTGCCAGTCGCCGGAAAGGGCCGCTGCCTGGTACGCCTCGTCGATGCGCCAGTGGTCGGCGGGACGTATGCGGTCGTACTCTTCAAGCAGATAGCCGTAGTACTGCTTGCGCACGTTGTTGTTGGGAATGCCCAGGCGCAGCATGAGGCCATTGTTGCCCGTGATGGTGAGCATACCATAATAATACAGCAGGGAGACGAAGTTGTCGAACTTCACCATCTCCGATGCCGGGAAGTAGGGCACCAGCCGGCTGTAGATATACCCCTCCTCGGCAATCTTGTAGATGATGCTCTTGCGCTGCGGCTCCAGCCGGTCGAGCTGTATGAGGCGCTTCATCTTCTGGTAGTCGGTGCGGGCGTTGGGGTCGGTCATCTCGTCGGGGGCATGGCCGCTGCGCAATTGGTTGCTCAGGTAGTAGAGCACCATGTTGGAGTTGAACACACGGCTCTCGCCGAGGCCCTCCTTGGCAAAGCAGTAGTTGTCGTACCATGGCTTCATCTCCTGTATCATGGCGTCGGTGTCGCCCTTCAGCAGCCCGGCCTCGCTGTAATAGCCGAACATCAGCCTGACCTCCTCTTCGCTGAAGCCCAGCATGTGGTTGAAGGCAGCGTCGGCGGTGATGTTGGTGGCGATATTGTAGCCGCTGGTCAGGTCGTCCATCGTCACGGGACTCACGCCGATCATCAGCACACGCTCGAAGTTGGGCTTGAAGAGCTTGAAGATGTCGCGGTAGAAGCCCTCGCCATGCGTCAGGCCGGTATAGATGTCCTGGCCGTGCTGGTTGAGCACAGTGTTGGTGAAGTTGTCGTACTCGTCGATGATGAGGTAGAGCGGCACATTGTAAAACTTTGCCCGGTCACTGAGGAAATTCAGCTTCTTGGTAGCCCAGTCCCGTTGCTTCATGTCCGTAGCAAAACCATCGTAGAACAAATGCTCGTACTGCTGGGCAAAGCCGTCAAGCTTTGTGCCACAATAGTCATCGAAGTTAGCTTTCAGCTCGTCGATAGTTCCCGTCACCTGCGAGAAGTCGAGGTGCAGCACGGCATAGCGGTTACGATACGCCGTGGGATGGCTGCCTATCCACAGCTGCCCGAAGTAGTCGTCGAAGCGGTCCTTCTCGTTGATGTCGTAGTAGCATTTCAGCATACTCAGCAGCAGCGACTTGCCGAAGCGCCGCGGACGGACCAGGAACAAGTAGCTGCTCGCCATCTCAAGGCGGGGAATAAACATGGTCTTGTCTACATAATAGTAGTTTTCACGGACAATACGTCCGAAGTCGGAAATGCCGAGGGGCAGCAGCCTGACGCTGTTTGCTGATGATGATATAGTCTCCATAAGCCAATACTACATTAATTTGCTTGCAAAGATAAACAAAAAAAGCGGAAGCACAAAACTTCCGGCTCACTTTTTAGGGAAATAATACCCTTAGCTTTTCATTCCTCATTTTGCCGCCGGTAGTACTTGCGGTCTGGCTTGCCGTTGTAGGTTCGCCTGACGCTCTCCACCTGCTCATAGAGCAGCGGCACCTTGTAGCCTTCGAGCCGTGCGGCGAGGCTGCGGGCCAGCAGGCGCTTGTCGAGCTTCGCGCCGCCGGCCGTGACCACCAGCAGCTTCAGTGCCGTGCCCGTGATGGGGTGGGGGGCGGCGATGCAGATGCAGTCGCTCACCTGGGGCAGCGCCATGGCGGCGGCCTCCACCTCCGTCGGTGCCACCTTGTAGCCCCCCACGTTGATGGTGTCGCCCCGTCGGCCCCTCAGGTGGAGCATGCCCTCGTCGTCGAGGTAGCCTGTGTCGGAAGTCAGTACGGTGCTGGGGGCTTCGCTGGCCGAATCGCCCACGTAGCCGCTCATCAGCGTGTCGCCCTGGCATGCGATGAGGCCGTCGTCGCCGATGGTGATGCGCGAGTGGCTCATGGGGCGCCCTAAGCAGCCCTCCTGGCATCGGCCGTCATTATAATTATAGGTGGCGATGATGCCTGTCTCCGTCGAGGCATAGGTGTTGTAGAGGCGTGTCGTGGGCAGCAGCTCGCAGAGCCGCAGCATGTCGGCGCGGGGTAGCGGTGCGGCCCCCGACTCGATGAAGTCGAGCTTCCGGGCGTAGGCGGCAAGGCGGTCGCCGCTGAACTGCAGCAGCATGCGTATGGTGGCCGGCACGAAGAAGGTGGCAACCTTCGCCGCCGGGTAGTCGAGGGCTCGGAAGAAGGCTTCGAGGTCTTTCATCCCTTCGAGGATGTAGAGCGTGGCTCCCGTCAGCACCGTGGGCCACACCTTCGACAGGCTGCCGATATGGTTTAGCGGCCCGCTGATGATGAACACCAGGTCGTGCGCGAAGCCCTGCCCCTCAATCAGGTTCTCGGCATCGGCAATGATGGCCCGGTGGCTGATGATGACTCCCTTTGAGCGGCCCGTGGTGCCCGTCGTGTAGAGGATGTCGGCGGGGAAGGTGAGAGGCGAGAGGGGAGAGGGGAGAGGTGAGAGGCGCAGGCTGTCGGCAATCTGCTGGAAGAGCGGTTCGGGGATGTCCTTCTCAAGCGGGGCGGCGATGCTACCCGCCTGGTGGATGGCGAAGTAGGTAGTGAGGAAGTCGAGGGTCTGCGAGCTGCGGAAGGCTATCACCTCGCCTCGCGGCAGCGTAGCGGCCCGCTCGCAGACGGCGGCATACAGCTCGCCGTAGGTCGTCTGCTGCCCGTTGCAGACCACTGCCACCTTGTCCTGATAGCGCTCGGCGTTCTGCCGCAGATAGTCTTCGAGCGTCATGGCTTGTCGTTCAGTTTACGCTCGACGAGTGCCACCAGGCTGTCGAGGCTTTTCAGGTTGCGCGGTGTGGCGTCGGCGGCCTCCAGGCGGATGCCGTACTCGTCGGAGAGGGCCATCAGGATGGTGGTCACGCCCAGCGAGTCGAGTTCGCTGAACAGGAAGTCGGAGTCGAAGTCCACCAGTGGCAGTAGCTCCTCCAGGAGTGTTCTGATATGTTCTTTCATATTGTAGGCAGATTATGCGTGCAAATCATTACTAATTCTTCTTCGTGATGACGTAGATGATGACCGGTGCTCCCATCAGCGGGGTGACGGCATTCAGGGGTATGACGCCGCTCTCGCCGGGCAGGTAGCAGATGAGGTTGCACACCAGTGCCACCACGGCCCCGCAGAGGATGGTGGCGGGCAGCAGCACGCGGTGGTTGTCGGTGGTGAGCAGCAGCCGTGCGATGTGGGGCACGGCCAGTCCGATGAAGGCCACCGGCCCGCAGAAGGCAGTGGTGATGGCCGTGAGCAGCCCGGTGACGATGAGCAGCCAGTTGCGGGTGCGGACGATGCTGATGCCCAGGTTCTCGGCATAGCGGTCGCCGAGCAGCAGGGCGTTGAGGGGCTTGATGAGCAGCAGGGCCCCTATGAGTCCGGCGATGGTGATGGACGCAAAGGCGGGCATCATCTGCATCGACACGCCGCCGAAGGAGCCCATGCCCCACACCATGTACGACTTGACGCCCTCGTCGGTGGCGAAGAAGTTGAGCAGCGAGATGGCGGCGTTGGAGATGTAGCCCGTCATGATGCCGATGATGAGCAGCATCACGTTGTTGCGCACGATATTCGAGAAGAAGAAGATGACGGCCATCACTGCCATGGCGCCGACGAAGGCGGCCACGAGGATGGCCACGAAGCCCGTGATGCTCACCGACCCTGCCTGCAGGCTGCCGCCCAGCAGCAGCATCACTAAGGCCACGCCCAGGCCGGCACCGCTGTTGATGCCGAAGATGCTGGGGCCTGCCAGCGGGTTGCGGAAGGCCGTCTGCAGCATCAGGCCGCTCACCGCCAGTGCCGCCCCGCAGAGGGCGGCGGTGATGGCCTGCGGCAGTCGCGACTCCATGACGATGAACTGCCACGAGGGCTTCGCCGCCTCGTGGCCGGCGAGGATGCTCACCACGTCGGATACGGGAATCCTCACGGACCCCATCACCAGGTTCAGGGCGAACAGCGTCGCCACCAGCAGGCCCAGTGCCAGGCAGTATAGCGTACCTCTCTGCATCTTTCGACGTGCAAAGGTACACAATAAATGTGAAACACCGATGGGTGGAAGCCGCTTTTTTCATCTTTCGGGCCTGCTTTTCCGTCAACAGGAGCCTTCCTGTCCGAAAAAGGAGCCTCCAAATTTTCCTACAAAGCCTCCTAATTCTGCTGCGGAGCCTTTAAATTTTACTACGGAGCCTCCTGATTCTGCTGCCGAACCTCCGCAGCATCGTGGGGAGCTTCGGTGTACAGTTGTCGTGGCTGACTGCCGGTTTTTCGACGGCTCTTCGCGCACGCGCATATATAGTAGCGAATCATAGTAGACACGTGTACCATCTGTACCATCTGACACCGAGACGTGTCAGATGGTACAGATGGCACACGTGTCAAATGTCATAAGCCACTATACACGCGCGCGTGAAAAACGTTAATGTTCTGAAATTGCTTTGCCACGTCGATAATAATGCGTAACTTTGCACGGAATATCGAATAACCAAAAAGTAAGAACCGTAGTATGAACAGAAAACTATTCATGATGGCACTGGCCTGCTGCGCCGTGGCAGCGCAGGCACAGAAGCCCGCCATCCCCCGCGACGAAGCCCTGGAGGCCAAGATTGAGACGACGCTCAAGAAGATGACCCTCGACGAGAAGATCGGGCAGATGCTCGAGCTGAACCTCGACGTGATGGGCAAGATGAAGGTGGAGAACGCCAAGGTGGACCGCGAGAAGGTGCGCTCGGTGATGCAGCAGTATGGTGCCCCCGCTGCCGACATCAAGGCCATGGAGAAGATGACCGACCAGCAGATTATCGACAAGATGGGCAACTATCCCGTGGACATCTACCAGGGCGCGACGAAGCGCGTGTGGCAGCTCAACGAGACGATGCTCGACACGCTCATCTCGAAGTGGAAGGTGGGCTCCATCCTCAACGCCCCCGGCACCCGCGCCGCCACCGTCGACCAGTGGCAGCAGTGGATTCAGCTGATTCAGAAGAAGTCGATGAAGTATATCGGCATACCCGACATCTACGGCCTCGACCACAACCACGGCGTCACCTATACCCAGGGCGGCACGCTCTTCCCCCAGCCCATTAACCTGGGCGCATCGTTTAATACCGAGCTGGCCCGCATCGGAGCGGAAATCACCGCCTACGAGAGCCGCGCGGCCAACTGTCCGTGGGTCTACAACCCCGTGGTGGACCTGGGCCGCGACCCCCGCTGGCCACGCATCTGGGAGAGCTTCGGCGAGGATGCCGTGGTGAACTCGAAGATGGTGGTGGCCGAGGTGAAGGGCTACCAGGGTCCCGACAACAACCATATCGACCGCTATCACGTGGCCACCAGCACGAAGCACTACTTCGCCTACGGTGCCCCCTGGACGGGCAAGGACCGCACGCCGGCCTACCTGCCGATACAGATTCTGCGCGAGAAGTACTTTGAACCCTTCAAGCAGGCAGCCCTGGCCGGCACGCTGACCATGATGGTCAACTCGGCATCGATCAACAGCGTGCCCGTGCATGCCAGCTACGAGTATCTGACGAAGTGGCTCAAGGAGGACCTGCAGTGGGACGGCATGCTCGTCACCGACTGGGCCGACATCAACAACCTCTTCTCGCGCGAGCACGTGGCCAAGGACAAGAAGGACGCCATCCGCCTGGCCATCAACGCCGGCATCGACATGTCGATGGACCCCTACAGCGTGGAGTTCTGCATCCTGCTCAAGGAGCTGGTCGAGGAGGGCAAGGTGAAGATGAGCCGCATCGACGACGCCGTGCGCCGCATCCTCCGCGTGAAGTACCGCCTGGGCCTCTTCGACGAGCCTAACACCGGCGGCAAGGGCTACGAGAAGTTCGGCTCCGACGAGTTCGCAAAGGCCTCACTCAAGGCTGCCGAGGAGTCGGAGGTGCTGCTGAAGAACGACGGCATCCTGCCCCTCGCCAAGGGCAAGAAGATTCTGCTTACAGGACCGAACGCCAACCAGATGCGCTGCCTGCACGGCGGATGGAGCTACACCTGGCAAGGCTCGAAGGCCGAGGACCTGGCCGAGAAGTACAACACCATCTACGAGGCCCTCTGCAATAAATATGGTAAGGAGAACATCATCCTGGAGCAGGGCGTGACCTACAATGAGGACGGGGCCTACTACGACGAGAACGAGCCGCAGATAGACCGCGCCGTCGCCGCCGCCGCCCAGGCCGACGTCATCATCGCCGCCATCGGCGAGAACAGCTACACCGAGACTCCCGGCAACCTGACCGACCTGTGGCTCTCGGAGAACCAGCGCAACCTGGTGAAGGTCCTGGCCAAGACCGGCAAGCCCATCATAATGGTGCTCAACGAGGGGCGCCCGCGCCTCGTGGCCGACATCGAGCCGCTGGCAAAGGCCGTGGTCAACATCCTCATCCCCGGCAACTACGGTGCCGATGCACTGGCCAACCTGCTCGCCGGCGATGCCAACTTCTCGGCAAAGCTGCCATACACATACCCCCGCGAAATCAACTCGCTGAACACCTACGACTATAAGGTGTCGGAGGAGGTGGGAACCATGGCCGGAGCCTACAACTACGACGCGAAGGTCTCGTTGCAGTGGCCCTTCGGCTACGGACTGAGCTACACCACCTACGAGTACTCCAACCTGAAGGTGGACCGCCAGCAGTTCAAGGCCGGCGACGTGCTCACCGTGAGCGTCGACGTGAAGAACACCGGCAACCGTGCTGGCAAGGAACCCGTGCTGCTCTATTCGAGCGACCTGGTGGCCTCGATCGTGCCCGACAACAAGCGGCTGCGCGACTTCACCAAGATCTCTCTGCAGCCCGGCGAGGTGAAGACTGTCACCTTCCAGCTGCCCGCCAAGAGCCTCGCCTTCGTGGGAGCCGACGGACGGTGGACGCTCGAGGAGGGCGACTTCCTGCTGAAGGTGGGCAACCAGAGCGTTACTGCCGCCTGCACCGAGACGAAGGTGTGGGACGAGCCTAACATCTAAGTGATAGAGGAAAGAAATTACCATAATTATCATAATTCTTGCCGCTAAGCCACCCCCTGGGCTGCAAAAATGATGATAATTATGGTAATTTCTGTCAAAATTAGCCGATTTCTTTTACCGTTACGCTGCTTTTCTGTAATTTTGCACCAAAAATAACAAACGAATGAGCATCACACCGATAGTAAGTAAGGTGTTCGAGCGCAGACAGCGGGAGCTGGAGCGCTATCAGCACGGCGCAGAGGACTTGCAGCGCCAGGTGCTGGCACGCCTGATCAAGCAGGCTGCCGACACGGAGTACGGACGCAACCACGCCTTCGCCGGGATGAAGGGCTACGACGACTTTGTGCGCCACACCCCCGTGAACACCTACGAGGAACTCAAGGGGGCCATCGACCGCATGCGCCACGGAGAGGCCGACATCCTGTGGCCGGGCCACGTGAAGTGGTACGCCAAGTCGTCGGGCACCACCAACGACAAGTCGAAGTTCATACCCGTCAGCCAGCAGGGCCTCGACAAGATCCACTATAAGGGAGGCTTCGACACCGTGGCTCTCTATCTGAGGAACAACCCCCAGTCGCGCATCTTCGACGGCAGGGCCCTCATACTGGGAGGCAGCCACTCGCCCAACTACAATCTGAAGCACTCGCTGGTGGGCGACCTGAGCGCCATCCTGATAGAGAACATCAACCCGCTGGTCAACATGCTGCGCGTGCCGAAGAAGAAGACAGCCCTGCTGAGCGACTTTGAGGTGAAGCGCGACCGCATCGCCCGCGAGGCCATCGGCAAGAACGTCACCAACATTTCGGGCGTGCCCTCGTGGATGCTCTCTGTGCTGACGCGCGTGATGGAGCTTAGCGGAAAGACGCACCTGGAGGAGGTGTGGCCCAACCTGGAGGTGTTCTTCCACGGAGGCGTGGCATTCACGCCCTACCGCAGCCAGTACGAGCAGCTCATCACATCGCCCCGCATGCACTACATGGAGACCTACAATGCCAGCGAGGGATTCTTTGGACTACAGGACGACCCCGCCGACAAGTCGATGCTGCTGATGATCGACTACGACGTGTTCTATGAGTTCATCCCAGTGGCTCCCGGAAATTCCGGAGATTCCGGGCAATCCGGGTTATCCGGTGAATCCCCCGCCCCCATCCCCCTCTGGGCCGTGGAGCCGGGCAAGAACTACGCCATGCTGATCAGCACCTCCTGCGGCCTGTGGCGCTACGAGATAGGCGACACCGTGCAGTTCACATCGACCAATCCCTACAAGTTCATCATCACCGGGCGCACCAAGCACTTCATCAACGCCTTCGGCGAGGAACTCATCGTGGACAACGCCGAACAGGGACTGGCCTACGCCTGCCAGCAGACGGGAGCCGAGGTGAGGGAATACACCGCCGCACCCGTGTTCATGGACCAGAAGGCCAAGTGCCGGCACCAGTGGATCATCGAGTTCAACCGCGAGCCCGCCGACCTGCAGCAGTTTGCCTCACTGCTCGACAAGCGCCTGCAGGAAGTGAACAGCGACTACGAGGCCAAGCGCTATAAGGACATCACCCTGCAGCCGCTGGAAATCATCGTAGGGCGCAAGGAACTGTTCAACGACTGGCTGCGACTGCGTGGAAAACTGGGCGGGCAGCACAAGGTGCCCCGGCTGAGCAACAGCCGCGACACCATCGAGCAGCTGCTCAGGCTAAATGAAAAGTGAAAAGTGAAGAATGAAGAGTGAAAAATTTGCTACCGCCCCTCAGGGTAAGGGCGTGAAGAGAGAGAGAAACGCGATGAAGTGGCTGCTCTATGGCGCGGCGCTCTTCATCATGCTGTCGTCATTCTTCATCTCCAGTTGCGCACGCATGGGACAGCCCGACGGCGGCTGGTACGACGACGACCCGCCAGTGGTCGTCGGCAGCTCTCCTGCCGACAAGGCCATCAACGTCAGCAGCAAGAAGGTGACCATCTTCTTCGACGAGTTCATCAAGCTGGAGGATGCCACCAACAACGTGACCATCTCGCCGCCACAACTGGAGACGCCCGATATCAAGGGCGCCGGCAGGAGAATCGTGGTGGAGCTGAAGGACTCGCTCAAGGAGAACACCACCTACACCATCGACTTCAGCGACGCCATCAGCGACAATAACGAGGGGAATCCCTTGGGCAACTATACCTTCACCTTCTCAACGGGCGAACAGATAGACACCTTCGAGCTGGCTGGCTACGTGCTCGACGCCAGCAACCTGGAGCCGGTCAAAGGCATTCTCGTAGGACTCTACAACGACCTGGCCGACTCGGCATTCACCACCACGGCCATGCAGCGAGTGGCACGCACCGACGGCGACGGTCACTTCCAGGTGAAGGGCGTGGCACCAGGCACCTATCGCGCCTACGCCCTGCAGGACATGGACGGCAACTTCCGTCTCACACAGAAAAGCGAGATGCTCGCCTTCAGCCACGACACCTTCGAACCCTCATTCAAGCCTGACATCCGCGTGGACACCGTATGGCGCGACTCCCTTCACATCGACGCACTGCTCCAGGTGCCCTATACCCACTTCCTGCCCGACGACATCACCCTGCTCGCCTTCACCCAGGAGCAGACCACGCGTATGCTGCTCAAAACGGAGCGAGTGGAGCCCAACAAGATCTCCATGTACTTCACCTACGGCGACTCGCTGCTGCCACAGGTGGAGGGACTCAACTTCAAGAGCGACAGCGCTTTCATCGTGGAGGCCAGCGCCAAGCGCGACACCATACACTACTGGCTCCGCGACACGACGCTTGTCAACCAGGACACGCTGGAGATGGTGGTCAACTACCGCATGAGCGACTCACTGGAAAACCTGGTGATGCACACCGACACCATGCAGATCGTGCCAAAGGTGTCGTACGAGAAACGAATGAAGGAGAAGGCCAAGGAGCTGGAGAAGTGGCAGAAGGAGCAGGAGAAGAAACTCAAACAAGAAAAGAAAGAACGGGAGGCCGAAGACAACAGCCCCGAGGCCCCCACCGACAGTACGGCTCTGGCTGCCGACAGCATACAACTGCCCCTGATGCCGCCGCCGGAACCGCTGAAGCCCACTTACAACATACCCACCGCCCCGGAGCCACGCTCGCGAGGACTGATAGAGATGCCCACGCCACTGGCCGTCTGCGACACGTCGAAGATACACCTCTACTCGCAGATCGACTCCGTGTGGTACGAGGCGCCGTTCACCTTCCAGCCCGTCAGCGGCAGCATACGACAGTATGAGGTGCTGGCCGACTGGCGACCCGGCATCGAGTACAGCTTCGAGGTGGACTCGGCTGCCTTCATCGACATCTACGGACTGGTGGCTTCGGCCAACAAGGTCGGCATCAAGTCGAAGGATCCGGCCGAGTTCGGCACACTCGAAGTCAGTGTCAGCGGCGTGGAGGCCGTCGACACCACTATCATCGTACAGCTGCTCGGCAGCTCGGGCAACGTGGAGCGGCAGCAGCGCGTACGTCAGGGAAAGGTGAAGTTCGAATACGTCGGGGAGGGCAAGTTCTTTATGAGTGCCATCATCGACAGCAACGGCAACGGCATCTGGGACACCGGCAACTATGCCGACGACCTGCAGGCGGAGGCCGTGTACTACTATCCCAAAGAGGTGGCGTGCAAGGAAAAGTGGGACACCAAGCTGACGTGGAACCTCACCGGCACTCCGCGCTTCAAGCAGAAGCCCGATGCCCTCGTCAAGCAGAAGGGCGACAAGAAGAAACAGCTCAAGAACCGCAATGCCGAGCGCGCCAAGCAGATGGGTATCGAGTATCTCAAGACCAAGGGCGTGAGACTTTAGCCGACACTGCCGTCTCAATGGATAAATCGTCAAATATAAATAATAAATATAGTAAATAGTCATGGTGAAGAGATTATTATTGATACTGATAGCCGTACACTGCTCGCTGCTTAATGCCTCGGCGCAGTGCGGCATAGAGAACACGGCCTTCAAGTCGGGCGAGGTGCTCGACTACACGCTCCACTTCAACTGGAAGTTCATCTGGATGAAGGTGGGAACGGCCACGATGGAGACCCAAATGACCAAGTTCGAGGGCAAGGATGCCTGGAAGTCGTACCTCATCACAAGGGGCAACCCGAAGCTCGACAAGTACTTCGTCATGCGCGACACGCTGCTCTCCTACTGCAACCCCGACCTGTCGCCGCTCTACTTCCGCAAGGGAGCCCGCGAGAGCAGCCGCTACTATGTGGACGAGATATGGTACTCATATCCTCACGGCAACTGCCAGCTGAAGAAGCACGCCATCACCTCCAGCGGCGAGCATCTCTGGAAAACCAGCACCTATAAGAACTGCATCTACGACATGATGTCCATCTTCCTCCGTGCCCGCAACTTCGACGCCTCGAAGATGAAGAAGGGCGACGTCATACCCATGCCCGTCAGCGATGCCAGCAGCCTGTCGAACTCCTTCCTCTACTACCGGGGCAAGGAGAACTTCAAGATGGACAGCACGAAGGAGAAGTTCCGCTGCCTGGTGTTCTCCTTCTATGAGAACGACGGTGGAAAGAGCCGCGAACTGATACGCTTCTACGTCACCGACGACCAGAACCACATCCCCGTGCGCCTGGATATGTTCCTCAACTTCGGCTCGGCCAAGGCCTTCCTGAACAGCTACCGTGGCGTGCGCTCACCGATGACGTCGAAGGTCAAGTAAAAGGGGGGGTAATCCAAGCTTCATTGTCAGTAGCGAGGTCATCTGGACGCGCAACAGCTCCCGTATGGACTGTCAGGTCTCACACAGATAACTCGTAAATATGATAAACGCCCGTATCAGTCGCATTCCCCTGCTCGTCGCAGCTGTCGTGCTGCTTGTTGCATGTGCTGCCGACGGCAGCGATATGCGACAGCAGCTCTCTGTGCTGGAAGAACGTAACCATTCGGGCGAGCAAATGCTTAATGACTCCCTGGCTGAGCAGCTTGTCGACTATTTCGACCGCCACGGCACGGCCAACGAGCGGATGCGTGCCCGCTATATCCTGGGCCGCACATACTTTGATATGGGCGAGTTGCCCCGTGCTCTCGAGACCTACTACACAGCCTGCGAATGTGCCGACACTATGGCTGCGGACTGTGACCACAAGACACTTAGCCGCATTCACGCTCAGAGTGCCAGAATCTTTAACCTTCAGGTTCAGCCAAGAAGCCACTTATTAGAATTACGTCAAGCAATGCGTCATGCTCGGTTAGCCAACGACACGATACAATATATAGAATGCTATTCTCAACAAGCTGACGGGTATAGGCAACTGCACCAAATTGACTCAGCTATAATTGTTGGAGAAAAGGCTGTGCAAATGTATTATAGGATAGGAAGAAAAGAGCGAGGAGCAGCTAAACTTGGCCCAATGATATTGCCGTTGGTTGAAAAACACGATGTGATAAAGGCCAGGGACTATGTGTCAATTTATGAAAGAGAATCGGGGTTCTTTGATAAACAAGGCAATATAGAGCAAGGTCGCGAAATCTATTACTATATTAAAGGACAGTATTATTTGTCTGTCTATCAGGTTGATTCGGCCGAGTACCTGTTTCGTAAGGAACTCCGCTTAGGGAAGGATCTTAATAATCAAATAGCAGGGACAAAAGGTCTTCAAGAGGTATATGCCTATCTTGGAATACCAGACTCCATCGTTAAGTACGCTTCACTCGGCTATGTATTGAACGATTCTGCTTATTCGCTCTCAGAGATGGAGAATATTCAGCGACTAAGTGCTTCATACAATTATGAACATAACAAAAGTCTTGCCATCAAGGAACACCATCGTGCAGAGCAAGCATTTTTGCTGACAGCTTTCACAACGACATTTTTACTAACTATCATCTTGTTAGGACTCTACCTTTTTTCTGCCTATAAGCGTAGAAAAAATCTGGAAGTATTGCGCTACCAAAAGGATAAACTTGACCTGGAAGCTGCAAAGGCAGAATTGGAGTATCTTCGTTCTGCCGACCAAGAAGCTACAGCGGAACAGATCTCTGCAAAAGATGAAGAGATTGCGTATCTTGAACACAAATTGCAGGAAGCTCGTCAGATTTATGAAAGGCATATTGCCAAACTTGAAAGCAGGATAGATAATCATCCGCTGATAGAAATTTTAAAAAACAAAGCAAATGGTAATCCTTCAGAAGAGGCATCCCTTGATGACCTTCGTCAGTTGACTTCATTGGTTAATGAATTGATACCCTCATTCTATACAACCTTTCATCAACTGCACTACTCACTTAACCCAACTGAATACAGAGTATGTATGTTAGTCCGTGTTCATTTCAGACCTTCTGAGATAAGCCGTTTGACAGGAATGAGCGATGCACACGTGGCTAACATGAAAAAACGAATTCTCCGCAAGTTATTTAATGTTGAGGGAACTCCAAAAGATTTGGATTCTCGTGTTTTGGGTATAAAATGACCTTAAATATCCTTACAGTCAGTTGTAAAAAGTTAGTTTGTAAGGAAGAGTAAGGTGTTCTTTGTCTCTTTTTTTTGTGCGAAAAGAAGAATATTTCTAATTTTGCGCTGTAAATTTATTGATTTAACAATTTCAAAGGTAACGTTATGAAGCACTTTTTATTTTTATTTTTCTTTTTGTTTGGAGGAGCATATTTCTCTAAAGTTATGGGGGGAGTGTCGGATATTGTTTGGAGACGGCAACATTTACTAAATAGAAAAGGCGATAGAAATGAATACTAAAATTTGCGTTTTGGTACTGGCGGCGGTTTTGCCGCTATGCTTCGCGTCCTGCGACAACGAGAATGGCGAGGGGGGTGGAGATCAGACATTGATAATGACCCCTGAGATGCTTGTTAAGTTTGTTTCTGCTACAGGCAACAACATGGCGGACGGTCTTGGTATCTTCGGAAACGACACTAATGATTGTTTTTCTGAGATAACTGCCGATGATGACCTGATGAAGATATCGTGTACCAGAGAGAGCGATGGTAAGGAGGTATGGGCAGGAGAGAAATTCATGCAGGGAGAGATCGTCTCACTGCAGATTTTCAATTCCTTCTGGTATCGTCCTGCTGCAGGTCATTCCTGCGAAAATGAGGGAATCTTATTGTGGTTAGGCTGGGGCGACCTTGTGGCCTCAGACGTATATTGGGACCATTGGGACCGCCCCGAATACTACGATGAGTCTTACACCTTCAGACTATGGAGTCCACGCTTGTTCGGCAGCGATGAACCTCACACCATCAAGTGGTTCGTACACATCATTCGGAATCACTATGAAGCCTATCGGTGCGAGGTTGACGGAGTAGAGTTCCCATTCACGGATTCCCCCTCCTACAAGGAATTTATACAGCGATCCATGCCCTATATGAATTACCGTGAAGAACCTCTTCACACTCTCAGCTATTCCGATACCATAGTACCTGTCGTGGTGAGCAACGATTGACGGCACAGTCCCCCTATTACAGCTCTTCGTCGAACGGGGCGGCGCTGACGCACTTGAGGTTCTTCTCCAGCTGCGCCGTCGAGCTGGCACCGACGAGTACCGAGGTGACTGCCTTCTGATGGAGAATCCAGGCCAGGGCCATCTCGGCCAGCGTCTCGCCACGACTCTCAGCCACGTCGTTATACTGCTTCAACTTGGCAAGCAGTTCGGGAGTGAGCATCTCTTCCTTGAGGAACTTGCCCTTCGACATACGGGAGTCCTTGGGTATGCCATTGAGATAGCGGTCGGTCAGCAGTCCTTGGGCCAGCGGCGAGAAGCTGATGAAGCCCACGCCGGCCTCGGCGCAGAAGTCGAGGATGCCCTCCTCCTGCGGCTCGCGGTCGAGCATGTTCAGGCGGCCCTGATAGATGAGCAGGGGCACGTCGCGCTCTTTCAGATACTTGTAGGCAAACTTCGTAGCCTCCAGAGGCCAGCGCGAGATGCCCACGTAGAGGGCCTTGCCCTGGCGCACGATGTCGACCAGTGCCTGGAGCGTCTCCTCGAGCGGTGTCTCCGGGTCGTAGCGGTGGCTGTAGAACAGGTCTACATAGTCGATCTTCATCCGGCGGAGGCTCTGGTCGAGCGATGCCATCAGGTACTTGCGCGAGCCCCAGTTGCCGTAGGGGCCGGGCCACATGTCGTAGCCGGCCTTCGATGAGATGAACAGCTCGTCGCGGTAGGGGCGGAAGTCCTCGTCCATCAGCCGCCCCATCGTCTCCTCGGCAGAGCCGTAAACGGGGCCGTAGTTGTTGGCTAGGTCGAAGTGGGTGATGCCATGGTCGAAGGCGTAGTGGGTAATTTCGCGACTACGCTCGTAGGGGTCCACGCTTCCGAAGTTGTGCCAGAAGCCGAGGCTCACCTTTGGCAGTAACACACCCGAGCGGCCGCAGCGCTCGTATGCCATCCCGTTATCGTAGCGGCTCTTGTCCGCAGTATACATTTCCTTCATGTTGACTTGCTTTAATAAGATGGTGCAAAGTTACGAAAAATAATCGTTACCTGGCTATCCGCTTTTGGTTAATAATCATTAATAATCGTGGCCGGTGCTTGCTTTATCCGAAATAAAACGCTTAATTTGCATGCTTGTTTACGGTTTACAGTTTACGGTTTACGGTTTACAGTTTAGGGTTTATAGTTTATAGTTTTATGACTGACGACGAGAAATACATGCGACGCTGCCTGCAGCTGGCAGCTGGCGGACGGCAGAATGCGAAGCCCAACCCGATGGTGGGGGCTGTCATAGTGAGTGCCGACGGACGGATTATCGGCGAGGGGTATCATGTGCGCTGCGGCGAGGGCCATGCCGAGGTGAACGCCTTTGCCTCGGTGAGACAGCAGGACGAGCCACTGCTCGGCGAAGCCACGATGTACGTGAGTCTGGAGCCCTGCTCCCACTACGGCAAGACGCCCCCCTGTGCCGACCTTATAATAAAGAAAGGTGTGCGCCGTGTCGTCGTGGGCTGCGTCGACGACTTCGCCGAGGTGCGGGGGCGTGGCATCCGCAAGCTTCGTGAGGCGGGCATCGAGGTCGTCGTTGGGGTGCTCGAGGCTGAGTGCCGACAGCTGAACCGCCACTTCTTCACCTACCACCGCGAGGGGCGGCCCTACATCCTCCTGAAATGGGCGCAGACGGCCAACGGCTTCATCGACGACCGTTTCGAGCCGACGCCCATCTCCAGCCCTTTCACCCTGATGCTCAGCCACAAGCTGCGCGCCGAGGCAGATGCCATTCTCGTGGGCCGCGTCACTGATGAGCGCGACCATCCTCTGCTGACGGTGCGCCACTGGGTGGGGCCGAACCCAAAACGCCTGGTCATTGACCATGCCCACCCGCTGAACCTGGAGAGCCTGCACGCCCACGGCATACAGTCGCTCATCGTCGAGGGCGGGGCTGCCACGCTGCAGTCGTTCCTCGACCAGGACCTGTGGGACGAGCTTCGCGTGGAGACCAACCTGGCTCTCACCGTCGCCGGAGGCACTCGTGCTCCGTTGGTGCCGGCGGGGGCAAGCGTCAGCGGGCAGAGGGTCTACGGGAATTCAGTGATTGTGAACTATAAACCATGAACAGTAAGTAATCTCGCGCCCCCGTACCCCCGTACCCCCGCGCCCCCGAATCCTACAAAAAAGGGGGCTTTAATTCTTTTTAACTCCCTTTAAGGACGTTAACTCTTAAATTTTGTCTATATTTGCAAGCAAAATTGCAATTTGAGAGTCTATAGATAAGATTTAGAGAACGATGACCGACATTCTGTTATCCAGTTTCCTCAGCTTGTTTGCACTTTTCGGCAAAGAAGAGCAGGTGGATGAGGCATGGGCACAATCCATGCTCACCAACTATTTACGCCGCCATCTTGGCATCCGCAACACCAGTACTTACATCGGCTTGTATACCGACATGCGTAGTGCCTACGAGATGACGGAAGACTTGGACACCGTGGGAGCCATCGACACCATCTGCTCTAATCTCTACGGAAAAATCTCTACCACCGAGACATCGCTGCTGGTGCTGCGACTGATGGAGTTCTGTCTCGATGATGGCAAAATCTCCGCCTTCACATCCTTCAAGATGCTCACCGAGCGGCTGAACATCCCCGAAAAGCAGTATCAGGACTTTCTCGACTACGTCAACAACACGCCTACCAAGCACGTGCTGCTTCACCACCTGAAGGACACCGACGGACAGCTGCGCACGCTGCTGGACCCCGTCAGCGGACTGCTGCTCTTCACCTACGACGGTCACGATGTCGTCACGCTCAACGACGTGCCCGTGCTCTCAGGAGCATTCCAGGTGATGATACAGAGCAGCGTGCTGAAGGGAAAAGGCGGCAGCCCCATCTACTACTCCACCCTGATGGATGCCCACAAGGCTGCCAACAGCGGCATCTACGACAAGGCGACGAAGGTGGAGTTCTGCGGCCGCGACGTCAACTTCCGCTTCCCCGGCAGCGACAACGGCATGCACAACCTGAGCTTCACGCTCAACAACGGCGAGCTGCTCGCCATCATGGGCGGCTCCGGCACAGGCAAGTCGACACTGATGTCAATCCTCAACGGCACGCTGACACCCCAAGAGGGCAGCATCACCATCAACGGCCACAGCATCAGTGAGCCGGAGGTCAAGGCACTGATAGGATTCGTGCCTCAGGACGACCTGCTCATCGAGGAACTCACCGTCTATCAGAACCTGTGGTACACGGCCAAGCTGTGCTTCGAGGGCATGAGCGACGAACAGCTCGACCAGCGGGTGATGAAGACCCTCAAGGACCTGGGGCTCGACGCTGCCAAGGACCTGAAGGTGGGCTCGGCCATCAACAAGTTTATCTCCGGCGGCCAGCGCAAGCGCCTGAACATCGCCTTGGAGCTGATTCGCGAGCCTGCAGTGCTCTTCCTCGACGAGCCTACTTCGGGCCTCTCCTCTGCCGATACCGAGAAGGTAATCCTACTGCTGAAGGAGCAGACGCAGAAGGGCAAGCTCATCGTGGTCAATATCCACCAGCCGTCGAGCGATGTCTATAAGCTCTTCGACCGTCTGTGGCTGCTCGACAAGGGCGGCTACCCCGTGTTCGACGGTAACCCCATCGATGCCATCACCTACTTCAAGGAGGCAGCGGCCTACGCCGACGCGGAGACCAGCGCCTGTCCCACCTGTGGTAACGTGAACCCCGAGATTGTACTGAACATCATCGACGAGAAGGCACTCGACAACACCGGGACAGTGACCGACGAGCGCAAGATGTCGCCTCAGGAGTGGCACGAGCTATACCTGAAGAACCGCCCCGAGCTGCCGAAGCCCGAGGTGAACCAGGTGCCGCCCTCCGACCAGCGCAAGCCGGGGGCACTGAAGCAGCTGCTCATCTTCCTGGAGCGCAACTACAAGACGAAGATTACCAACGTGCAGTATCTGGCCATCACCCTGCTCGAAGCCCCCGTGCTGGCACTCATTTGCGCCCTGCTCACCCGCTTTGCGCCCCCCGAGGGCTACACGGTGATGCACAACAAGAACCTGGTCAGCTACTTCTTCATGGCCGTCATCGTGGCCACCTTCATCGGCATGAGCGGCAGTGCCGAGGAGATTATCAAGGACCGCGCACTGCTCAAGCGCGAGCGATTCCTGCGGCTGTCGTACGGCAGCTACATAGCATCGAAGATCATCTTCCTGGCCATCGTGTCGCTCATCCAGACGCTACTGTTCATAGCCGTCGGCAATACCATCATGGGCCTGCACGGACTGACGGGCACCTGGTGGATCATACTCTTCGTCACGGCACTGCTGTCGAACCTCACAGGCCTGCTGCTGTCGCAGTGCCTCAGTTCGGTAGTGGCCATCTATATCACCATTCCGCTGCTGCTCATACCCCAGATACTGCTCTGCGGACTGGTGGTCAGCTTCTCCGACCTGACACCGCGCAGCACCACGGGCAACGTGCCGCTCATCGGCGACGTCATACCCTCGCGGTGGGCCTACGAGGCACTGGCCGTCACGTCGTTCTCCGACAACCTCTACGAGCAGCGGTTCTTCGAACTCGACAAGCAGAAATACGAGACTCAGTACTACAACATGGGATTCCTCAACGAGCTACAGTCGCAGCTGGAGACCATGAAGGACGAGCGGCGCCGAGGCCGTGAGGTCAACCCCGACCATATAGAGGTGATACGCACCAACCTGCCGCTGCTGTCGGCCTACTGCCAGATGGAGCCCTATCAGGGCGACTGGTCGGAGGAGTCGCTCAAGCAGTACATGAAGCAGGCCGAGGATTTGCTCAGCCAGCGCGGCAACACCGCCACGCTGAAGGCCGACGCCGTGATGACGCAGCTCATCCGCGAGAAGGGCAAGGAGGCCGTGCTCGACCTGAAGCAGAACAACTACAACCTGAAGCTCGAGGACTGCGTGGTGGGTGCCGAACATGGCCGTATGCTCGACATCGTCGACCACCACATCGTGCCCCGCACCGGCCTCATCTTCCTCACGCCCCAGAGCCATATAGGCCGCGCTCCCTTCTACAGCAGCGAGAAGATCATTGGCTCGTGGCACGTCAAGACGCTCTGGTACAATATGGCCGTGATGCTGCTGATGAGTATCATCGTGGCAGTGCTGCTCTTCACCGACTGTCCGGGGCGCTATCTCAGGAAAGACGAATAGACAAGAAATCAATATCAATTTAATTATTAACTAAATACTTAAAAGCAATGAAGAAATTATCAGTTTTCGCTGTAGCATTTGCAGCAATGGTATTCGCATCATGCGGAGGAAACAAGAGCAACCAGCCCGCTGAGCAGGCTGACTCTCTCAAGTCGTTCGAGCAGTCGCAGATTGAGGCTGCTATCAAGATGAACGTCGACAGCCTGGCTTCCGAGATTGGCAAGCTGAAGAACCTGCCCATCACGGCAGCCGACGCCAATGAGACTTTCAAGCTCACCAAGGAGGAACTCCAGGTGAAGCCCGACTATCTGCTGGATTCCGACGTGGCCGAGAACGCTGCCACGCTGACAGAGAAGTACCGCCTGCTGGGTGCCCTCGAGGTGGACCGCAAGATTGCCCGTCTCTATGAGATGGAGACCGGGGACTACGACAAGGCCATCACCAAGCTGGCTGCCGACATCAACGATCCCTCGTTCAAGGGACTCGACGAGGGCGTAGGTGTCTCTGAGACCACGCAGGCCCTCTACGACAACATGGAGAAGAACGGCCGCATCAACTACTTCTGGCAGATTGCCGCTGCCTCGCTCATCGAGCAGCTCTATATCATCAACCAGAATTCGGACAAGTTCCTCACAGCCTTCGACGATGAGGCTGCTGCCAACGTCACCTTCCGCATCGTGCTCATTCAGGACGCCCTCAACCGCCTGTCGGAGTTCGACCCCGAGATCAAGCCCGTGGCTGATGCCCTCCAGACCCTCGACTCACTCAACGCCACCACCGTCAGTGAGCTGAAGAGCCAGCTGGCCGAGGCTAAGGAGAAGATTGCTGCTGCCCGCAAGGCCATCATCAAGTAACTCCGCTGCCCGCAAGGATATCACAAGAAGGGGGCACGCCTGTACGGCGTGCCCCCTTCCGATGTAATAAGGATGCTATTTGCGTCCGAAGTCGGCAGGCACCTCGCCCCACCTCTGCGTCTCCCATTTGACGATGGGGTTCTGGTAGTCGTGGGTCTGTAGCCAGGTTTCGGCGCGTAGGATAATCTGGTATAGCTTCTCAGTCTGTGGGGTGCGCTCCAGCTTGGTCTTGCACTTGCGCTTCTGCACCCAGAGGATGGCGTTGTACGAGTCGCTGTAGATGGTCTTCTGGTGTAGCCCCTGCTGCCAGCAGAGGGCCAGGGCGTGGACGATGGCGAGGAACTCGCCGATGTTGTTCGTGCCGTGGACGGGTCCGAAGTGGAACACCCGTGCCCCCGTCTGCAGGTCGATGGCCTGGTACTCCATCGGCCCGGGGTTGCCGGAGCAGGCAGCGTCAACAGCCCACGCATCGGCCTTCACCTCAGGGGGCAAGGGCAGCACCGTGTCGTGGCGGTAGTCGGGGGGATTTTGTATGGCGGCCACGGTCTTTAGAACTTATATCGGATACCTAACAGTCCGATACCCTGCTCGCCGAAGCCCAGCTCAATGAAGGCACGCAGCCTGGAACCGCCGGCCTCAGCGCCTATGAGCGATGCCTGCCAGTTGAAGTGTACCTTGTTTTCTGTTCCGCTCTCGCTGTTTTTGTTTTCGCTCTCAGACTTTATGTTGCTTAAGGATGCACCGGCAGCCAGCTTCGAGTACATGCCGAAGTGGTCCTTGCGCAGCCAGTTGAACTTGACGGAGGGCATGATGGTGAAATAGTTGAGTTTGTCGACACCACTCTTCGTGTCGTCAGATCTCCAGTAGACGTCCTCCTTATACCGGGCGTAGCTTAGTATGCCACCCACGCCGATGACCTCAGAGACGTGATAGAAGTACTCGGCTGAAAGGGCTCCGAAGCGCATCCTGTTTTCACTCCTTGCACCTCCCAAAGCATTTCCCAGACCACCGCCGAAACTGTTGATGATGTCGCTGTTGGAACCGAAACCGTAGCTGATGCCAATCTCATGCTTGGTGTCGTAACCTGCCTGCGCGTTCACACTCACTGTAGCTATCAGGGCAGCTACCGCCGCTAAAAGAATCTTTTTCATATTCAAGTATTTGTAGTTTTTATGTTACATTCGCTCTGGCACCTCTATACCCAGGAGCCCCATGCCGCTCTTGATAATCTTGGCCACGTTGCGGGCCAGCATCAGGCGCACGGCCCGCTTCTGCGCGTCGGGCTCGTTGAGGATGGAGTAGTCGTGGTAGAACTGGTTGAACACCTTCGTCAGCTCGTAGCAGTAGTTGGCGATGCCTGAGGGCGAGTAGTCCTGGCCGGCCTGCTCTACGGCTGCGCCGTACTCGTTCATCTTCTGGATAAGCTCGATTTCCTTAGTGGAGAGGGCCGGGCTGACCGGATTTTCCGGGTTTCCCGGATATTCCGGGGCCTTGCGCAGGATGCTGCGGATGCGGGCGTAGGTGTACTGGATGAAGGGGCCAGTGTTGCCGTTGAAGTCGATGCTCTCCTCCGGGTTGAAGAGCATGTTCTTGCGGGCATCGACCTTCAGTATGAAATATTTCAGGGCACCCATGCCCACGATGCGGGCTATCTCGCGGCGCTCCTCTTCGGTCATATCGTCGAACTTGCCCAGCTCCATCGATGTCCTGTAGGCATCCTCCACCATCAGCTCCATCAGGTCGTCGGCGTCAACCACCGTTCCTTCGCGGCTCTTCATCTTGCCGTTGGGCAGCTCCACCATGCCGTAGGAGAAGT
>CAMHUC010000012.1 GCA_946188155.1 uncultured bacterium
CGGGGCTTTGAATAGCCCCCGGAAAGTGAACGGGTATGGGGCGGATTACGCACACGAACATTTGCTTTTTTATCGTTCCATTTAAATTCGTATGCTTCTAACCGACCATTTACCTCTTCCAAGTAGTCAATTTCCTTTTGCTGTTGGGTGCGCCAGAACCAGTATTGTGCAATGCTGCCATAGTAAGAGTTGCGTTTTATGCGTTCGGCAATAACGAAGTTCTCCCATAAGGCACCTGCATCAGTACGGTTCTCAATTTGGGCAAGATTGCCAATGAGAAGATTACGGATACCAAGATCCCAGAAATAGATTTTGCGGCTGGCCTTCAGCTCATTTCGCAGATTACGCGAAAAACTGCCCAGACGGAAAACGATATAAGACTTTTCAAGGATGTCAACATAGCGTTCTACGGTCTTGGAGTCTAATCCAACAAGTTGGGCTATCTCATTATAACTTACCTGACTGCCTATTTGGAAGGCCAAAGCCTTCAACAAGCGCACAATCTTGTCGGGTTTGTTGATGCTCTCAAAAGATAATATATCTTTATAAAGAAAACTGTCTGACAATTCCTTGAGTATAACAGGCTCGTTGCCGGGATTGCTGACAACCTCGGGATAGTAACCATAAATCATCCTGTGAGGGATGAGACGGAGTTCTTCCAAGAGATTGGTATGGGAAACCATCTCGTTGAAAGAAACAGGATACATGCGGAATTCACGCTTTCGTCCTGCCAGAGACTCGTTGACCATGTAATCTGTTATTTGGTTGCAAAGATAACGATAATCTGATTCAAATCCAAAAATATTAAGGGATTTTAGGATTTGATTCCAAAAATCTTAATGTTTGGGGGCTGCATCAGATTCACTATTCAAGAGTCTTTAGGGACTTAGGAATTTAGGAATAAGGGAATGTGCGCCTGCGGCGCTGGAGGAAGAAGGAACATAAATCTTTCAGAAATCTGACATAAATATAGGAATATGAATGTTATAAAAACGGGCATTGATGGCGTGTTGATCATAGAGCCTCGGGTGTTTGAGGATGCACGGGGCTACTTCTTTGAGTCGTTCTCGCAGAGGGAGTTCGACGAGAAAGTGGGGAGAGTGGTGTTCGTACAGGACAATGAGAGCAGATCGAGCTATGGCGTGATGAGGGGGCTGCACTTCCAGCGGCCTCCGTTCACTCAGAGCAAGCTGGTGAGGTGCGTCAGGGGCGCCGTGCTCGACGTGGCGGTGGACATCCGGAAGGATAGTCCTACCTACGGACAGCATGTGGCGGCGGAGCTGACGGAGGATAACCATCGGCAGTTCTTCATCCCCAAGGGATTCGCCCACGGCTTTGCCGTGCTGAGCGAGACGGCGGTGTTCCAGTACAAGTGCGACGAGTTCTATCATCCTGAGGCCGACGGGGGGATCTCGATATTGGACGAGAGTCTCGGCATCGACTGGCAGATACCGGCTGAGAAGGCAATCCTGTCAGAGAAGGACACCAAGCATCCGCTGCTGAGGGATTTTGATTCGCCCTTCTGAGAGGAACATAACCTGAATGATTCATGGAAATTCTGTTGAATAGCGTTTGGCTTTGTTTTAACACGAATGACCACGAATGGCCACGAATGAATCATAAATTTGTGAAAAATTCGTGGGCATTTATGGTAATTCGTGTAAAAAGAAATGCTTACCATCATAGGATTATATGTCTATGAATAATTCAAGATAAAACTTTTATAGGTAAGGGGTGAGTGGTGAGAGAATACATCATGCGCTCCCAAATTCAATAGCAAAGATGAAGAAATATGATTATCTGATAGTGGGCTCGGGACTGTTCGGGGCCACGTTTGCCTATCGGGCGAAACAGATGAGCAAGAGGTGCCTGGTGATTGACAAGCGCTCGCATCTGGGCGGTAACGTGTATTGCGAGAACATAGAGGGAATCAACGTACACAAGTATGGGGCGCATATCTTCCACACGAACAGCAGGGAGGTGTGGGAGTTCGTGAACTCGATAGTGGAGTTCAACCGCTATACGAACTCGCCGATAGCGAACTATCGGGGGAAGCAGTACAACCTGCCGTTCAACATGAACACGTTCTACCAGATGTGGGGCGTGCTGACGCCTGAGGAGGCCAAGGCGAAGATCGACGAGCAGAAAGCTGAGGCTGTTGCAGCTATGAAGGCTGCGGGCGTCACTGAGCCTCGGAATCTGGAAGAGCAGGCGCTGATGTTGATAGGGCGTGATATCTATGAGGCGCTGATCAAGGGCTATACGGAGAAACAGTGGGGCAGGAAGTGTACGGAGCTGCCGGCATTTATCATCAAACGACTGCCCGTCAGGTTTGTGCATGACAACAACTACTTTAACGACCGCTATCAGGGTATTCCCATCGGTGGGTACAACAAACTGATCGACGGGTTGCTGGAGGGCGTGGAGACTCGCACGGATACAGACTTCTTTAAAGGTCACACAGAAATCACAGATGACGCTAAAGGTCGGATGGATCTCACAGATGGGAAGCCGCTGCGCGACTGTTGGCAGGAGGTGGCGGAGAAGTTGCTTTATACGGGGGCTATTGACGAGTACTTCGGCTATCGGCTGGGGCGTCTGGACTGGCGCACGGTGTCGTTTGAGGAGGAGATACTCGACACGCCCAACTATCAGGGCAACGCCGTGATGAACTATACTGAGGCCGAGGTGCCCTATACCCGTGTCATCGAGCACAAGCACTTCGAGATGTTCGGCCAGGAGGTGTACGACAGCAAGAAGACGGTTATCAGCCGTGAGTACTCTACGGAGTATAAGGATGGCATGGAGCCTTACTATACGGTGAACGACGAGCGCAACAACCGTCTGGCCGGCCAATACCGGGAACTGGCTGCACAGGAAAAGGACGTCATCTTTGGCGGACGGCTGGCAGAATACAAGTACTACGACATGGCACCGATAGTGGAGAAGGTGCTGGGGATGACAGTCTAATACGCCTTCTTGTCGTGGATGAAGATGGTCTTGGCGGTCATCCAGATGATGCGGATGTCGAGCCAGATGGTCCAGTGCTCCATATACCAGATGTCGCGCTTGACGCGGCCCTCCATCTGCCAAACCTCCTTGGTCTCTCCACGGAAGCCCGTGACCTGGGCCCAGCCGGTGACACCAGGCTTGACGAAGTGGCGCACCATGTACTTGTCGATGAGCTGGGAGTACTGCTCGGTGTGGAGCAGCATGTGGGGACGGGGGCCAACGATGGACATGTCGCCCCGGAGGACGTTCCAGAACTGAGGCAGCTCGTCGATGTTGGACTTACGCATGAAATTGCCAAAGGGGTATTTGCGTGGGTCGTCGGCTGTGGCCTGCAACCTGTCGGCATCGGCATTGACGTGCATGGAGCGGAACTTATACATCATGAACTCCTTGCCGTCGAGACCAGTACGGGCCTGAGTGAAGAACAGCGGACCTGGGCTCTGGATCTTAATGATGAGCCAGATGATGGGCAGCAGGGGCAGCACGCAGATGAGGAGGACGGACGACACAAGGATGTCGAAGGTGCGCTTGATGACCTTGTTGACAGGATTCTGAAGGGGGTTCTCGTAAGTGGTGAAGATCTCGATGTCGTCGAGCAATTCACGCTTGAGGTCAATGCCCAGTGTCTCAACGGATACAGGTACATAGTAGAAACGGATGACGTTCTTGTCGCAGTAGTTGGAAATCTTGCGGATAGTGTCACGATCTCTTCTGGAGAGGCAGACGTAAAGCTCGTCGGCAGCAACCGGGTTGGAGTCTGTTGCCAACATGTTCATGAAATCGTTCATCGTACCTAAGTGCTTCAGCGTGACATTTTCAGGAATGTCCTCCATCTCCTTGTCGGCATAGTATCCGCCAATCTTATATCCCTTTGAAGCATCGTCGATAAGACGGTCGTAGACATTGAGTAGTTCAGAATCGGCTCCGACGAAAATCGCCATTCGGGTATTGCGCCCCGTCTGGCGATATTTTTTTATGATACATCGCTCGATGTAGCGGGCTAACAGGAGGTTGGTACCATACGCAATACCGAATACCATTAGCTGGATGCCAACTCTCGTGTTATGCAGGCTGATGCCCTTCATCATCAAATAGGCCACTAAGATGGTGACGGAGACGAGGCCCGTGACGCGTCGGATAATGTCGCCTACTGATACTAAGCGCATGTGGACGATGGGCGACCAGTAGACGTGGCCTATGACCAGTGCAAAATTGACGGTGACGATGAAGAGTCTGATTTTTGCTCCTTCCCATCCCGACATCAGTGGGAAATAAGTGGCGAACATCAATAGAAGGGCGTTGAGTATCAGGAAGTCGCCCAGGATGACCAGATCCTTAATCAGGTTATTAGTATGAGTGTTTGATCGCATGATAAACCGAATTAAGTAATGAATTTAATTTTTATGATGTATCTTTTTCCAGAGGAAGAACCAAGTGCGGAGTATAGGCTCCGACAAGGCCTCCGCCGGATAGCTCGTAACAAAGTGAAGATTGCGGCGGGTCATTCGGACATATCTGTTCCATTTCGTCTCGTGCTCTGTGTCGCCGAAGCGTGAGTCGTAGTGGCCGAAGTTGCCGCTCTGTAGTATCTCCGACAACAGGTATGCTCCGGCTTTCTGGTCAGACTCGACGATGCAAAGGCTTTCCTCAAGTCCGAATACGGTCTGGAGCACATACATCACGGCACCGGCAAATTCATACATGCTCAGCTGCTTCAGTATTTGCCGGTCTTTTGTATTCTGCTCCGGGGTGAAACCGCCTTTGAGCACGAAATAGTAGTCCATCAGCTGGCGCAGCCCTATGCCTTCAGAGAACAGGTGCTTGTAGATATGCGACAGTATGAAAATCCGGTTGAAAGAGACGGTGGGGGCACAGATATTGCCGGCGCCATCAGGCAGTGCAATCATGTTCGAGAATTGGGTGCTGGCCTCTTTGCGGAACCAATGCTGTAGGCGCCTGTTGGCCCAGGGAGCATACATGTATGACGGCGTGAAGTGGACTTCTACCTCCGTGTCCTTGAATACGGGAAAGTCGATGTGGATATAGCGCTGCCGCTGTCCGGGGGTGATGCGGTTTACATAGTCGATGATTTGCTGCTGTTCGGCGTTGATCCAGATGTCGATGTCGCCGGAAGTCCTGGAGTAAGGGTCAGGATAGAAGCAGGCAACACCCTGCCCCTTCAGGATGCACCCCTCGAACCCATCCTGCCGGAAACGATTGTATAGTGTAACGGCATTGGTATTCATCGTCTTATTCCTGCTTCGGAGACGCTCGGCGTGCATGTACCATTTCAGCAGCAGTTGCTTCTCGGGCAGTCTTACCTTGGCTAATGACAGTCGCTTCAGTCTTTCTATGCCATGAAAGAGTACGCCGACAAGTGTCTGCCTGATGGCGAAATCGTACATGGCCTCCCAGTCCAAATCGTCAGTTGACTTGAACTGGGTGACATTGTCATCAATGGAAAACCTTACAAACTCAAATATCGTATCTATCTTCATCACTCTTTGTTGTCAAACGGGTTATTATACAGGCCCAACACCTGACGGCCGAAGTACCAGAAGAACTTCATGTCGTCAACGAAGTAACGGCGGAACAGGCGGCGGGGCTCTCGGCAGAAGCGGTAGAACCACTCCAGACAGAGCTTCTGCCAGACGGCGGGGGCTCTCTTGACATTACCTGCCTCGAAGTCGATAGTGGCACCGAGGGCCATCCAGATTCTGACGCCGGGCATGAGGTGCTTGTGGGCATAGATCCACTTCTCCTGCTTGGGGCAGCCCACACAGACGGGTACTACCGTGGCCCCGGAGGCGTTGACCATACTGACGATGGAGTCATTCTCCTCTTCGTTGGTCTCAAAGCCGTAGGAGGGCGAATAGGCACCAACCACTATCTGCCGACCTACTCTGCGATTGATGTTGTCCATGGCCCTTTGGGCTACGTCGCCAAGTCCTCCCAAGAGGAATATCCGGCAGTCGGGGTCATCCTTATGGAAGGCGTAGAAGGCCGGAAAGAAACTGCTGCCTGGGATGGCCTGTGGCAGGCTCTCGGGTAACAGCTTGGTGAACAGGTAGAGCAGGCGGCTGTCGCAGATGACCCACTCCGTCTGCCGATAGAGTTCGTAGAGCTCACGGTCGGACTGCAGCTTCACCAGATGGTCGATATTAGGAGTGACTACAACACCCTGCCGCAGCTCTTCGAGGAGCCTCTCCTGTGTGGCTGCAACTAGTTCGGTGTTCAGTATCCGTATTCTCTCCATTCGGGGTGTAAAGTTACGACTAAAAGGTCAGAAAGCCAAATATTGCGGCGCATTTCTTCGTCTGCGGGCCGTTTCGTTGAGGTTGTCTACAGCAGTTCGGGCAATTGGAAGAGCCTGACGGCGTTGGAACCCTTGATGAGTATGTAGTAGCCTTCGGGCTGCTGCTCGGCGATGGCGGTTTTCACCTCCTCCACGTCATGGAATTTTTGGAACTGACAGGGGATGTCGCGGAAGTTGTCGCCCACGAGCCATACCTCGTCGAAGCCCGAAGCCTGGAGGTTGCCGACGAGTCGGCGGTGCTCGGCGTCGCTCTCTGTGCCCAGCTCGCCCATCTGTCCGATGATGGCCATCTTGCGGGGTGCCTCCATCAGGCGGAAGTTGTCGAGTGCGGCTTCCATCGAGGTGGGGTTGGCGTTGTAGGCATCCACGATGAGGTGGTTCTTCGCGGTGACGGTCATCTGTGATCGGTTGTTCGAGGGGACATAGTTCTCCAGGGCCTCGCAGATTTTCTTCCGTTCCACGCCGAAGTTGATGCCCACGGCGATGGCGGCCAGCAGGTTGTCGATGTTGTAGGCACCGATGAGTTGGGTCTGCACCTTGTGCCACTTGGTAGAGCGCCCCTCCTCCTCGAGCACCATCAGCGGTTCGCGCCAGCGGAACTTGAGGAAAGGGGCACAGGCGATGACCTCGCCGCTGATGCACGTCTGCTGCTTCTCCGGGTCGGTGGAGTAGGGGGATAGCCATATCTCCTCGTCGTCGCCAATCTGGTCGACGAGGTATTCGTTGTCGGCATTGATGAAGATGAGGCCGTCCTGGCGGGTGCGGAGGAAGTCGTAGAGTTCGCACTTGGTCTTGATGACGCCCTCGAAGGAGCCGAAGCCCTGCAGATGGGCCTTGCCCACGTTGGTGATGAGGCCGCAGGTGGGCTCTGCCGTCTCGGCGAGTGTCTTGATGTCGCCGGGGTGGCTGGCCCCCATCTCGATGACGGCTATCTCGTGTTCACCGGTCAGGCGGAACAGCGTCTTAGGCACGCCCACGTCGTTGTTGAAGTTGCCCTGTGTGTAGAGCACGTTGTACTTCTGCCGCAGCACGGCGGCCACGAGTTCCTTGGTGGTGGTCTTGCCGTTGGTGCCTGTGATGCCAATCACGGGGATGTTGAACTGCCGGCGGTGCTCGCGGGCCAGGTCCTTGAAGGTCTGCAGACAGTCGTCGACGAGGATGCAGCGGCCGTCGGTGGCATATTCCGGATTGTCCACGATGGCGTATGCACAGCCTTTCTCCAAGGCAGAGAGGGCGAACTTGTTGCCGTCGAACGACTCGCCCTTGAGTGCGATGAAGATGCTCCCCTCGGGGCAGTCGCGGCTGTCGGTAGTGATGCATGGGTGCTGCTGATACAGCTTGTATAGTTCCTTAATGTCCATAATCCTTGTAATTTTGGTGCAAAGATAACCAAAAGTTAAGAGTTAAGAGTTAAGAATTAAGAAAAAATGTCTGATGGCGGCAAATTTTCTTAACTCTTAACTCTTAACTCTTAATTATTTCGTATCTTTGCGGTCGAATATGGACTATACGCTCAATATACACGGCCGACTGATGGACCTCTCTGAGCCTCAGGTGATGGGAATCCTCAACGTGACGCCCGACTCCTTCTATGCCGCCAGTCGGCAGCAGACGGAGAGGGCCGTGGCCGAATGCTGTAACAGGATTGTGGCCGAGGGGGCCGCTATCATCGATGTGGGTGCCTGCTCCACGCGCCCCGGTGCCGATGTGGTGTCGGTGGAAGAGGAGATGGAGCGGTTGCGCTTCGGGCTCGACATCGTTCGCCGTGAGCTGCCTTACAGTGCCGTGTCTGTTGACACCTTCCGCCCCGACGTGGCGCGCATGGCCGTTGAGGAGTTCGGGGCCGACATCATCAACGATGTGAGCGAGGGCAGCAGCGAGATGTTCCGCATGGCCTCGCGCCTGGGCGTACCTTATATATTAATGTCGCAGCAGCCCACTGTCGGCGACATGCTGCTGACTTTCGCCCGCAAGGTGCAGCAGCTTCGCGACCTGGGGGCTAAGGATATCATCCTCGACCCGGGCTTCGGCTTCGGCAAGACGCTGGAGCAGAACTATCAGGTGATGGCTGAGCTGGAACGGCTGCAGGTGATGGGGCTGCCGTTGCTGGTTGGTGTGTCGCGCAAGTCGATGATATACAAGCCACAGGGTTGTACGGCCAACGAAGCCCTTAACGGCACGACGGCCCTGAACGCCGTAGCCCTGATGAAAGGGGCCTCGATTCTCCGGGTCCACGATGTGCGGCAGGCTGTGGAGTGCGTCAGGCTGGTGGCTGCGACAAAGCCGCAGCCTACGCGGAACGGATGATTATGATGAATTGTAAATAGTAAATAGCTCAGTGTTTTTCGAATTTGGCATAAAAGATGTCGTTGACATCCTGCTGGTGGCCTTGATGCTCTACTACATCTACCGGCTGATGCGCGAGTCGCGTTCAATCAACGTGTTCATCGGCATCATGGTGTTTGTGGTGGTGTGGCTCTTCGTGTCGCAGATCTTAGAGATGCGGCTGCTGGGTTCCATCCTCGACAAGCTGGTGTCGGTAGGTGTCATCGCCCTGATTGTCATCTTCCAGGAGGACATCCGTAAGTTTCTCTATAACCTGGGTGCCCATCAGCGCATCAAGGCCCTCACCCGCTTCTTCACTACGCAGCGGTCGAAGGAGAAGGGGCAGCGCGAGATCAAGGCGATGGTGATGCCGATGGTGATGGCAGCCATGAACATGAGCCGCGGCAAGGTGGGTGCCCTGATTGTCATCGAGCGCTCTATGCCTCTGGACGATATAGTGCTGACGGGCGACACGATAGATGCCAACATCAACCAGCGGCTGATAGAGAACATCTTCTTCAAGAACTCACCCCTCCACGACGGGGCAATGGTGATCTCCCGGGGGCGCATCAGGGCTGCCGGCTGCATACTGCCCGTCAGCCACGACCTGAATATTCCCAAGGACCTGGGGCTGCGCCACCGGGCAGCGATGGGCATCTCGCAGGAGAGCGACGCCGTGGCGGTGGTGGTCAGCGAGGAGACGGGCGGCATCTCTGTTGCCATCAAGGGCGAATTCCGGCTGCGGCTCTCTGCCGAGGAGTTGGAGAGCATCTTGACGAAGGAACTTGAGTAAGAGGCTTGGGGGGTTATAGTTTATAGTTTACAGTTTATAGTTTACAGTTTACAGTTTATAGTTTACAGTTTATAGTTTATAGTTGAGAGTTGAGGGAAACGTAAAGGTTTTCACTTAATTTTCTGAAAAATAATCCGAATGCTGATGGTATTCGGATTATTTTTGCTACTTTTGCAATCTGAATATTACAATCACTTTTTAATTATAAAACAAACTATGGATTTATTATCTCAAATTGTGGCGCGTGCTAAGAGTAACAAGCAGCGCATCGTGCTCCCCGAAGCAGAGGAGGAGCGTACCCTCTGTGCAGCCGACAAGGCTCTGGCTGACGACATTGCAGACATCGTGCTCATTGGCAACCCCGCCAAGGTGGAAGCCCTGGCCAAGGAGAAGGGTCTGCAGAACATAGGCAAGGCAACCCTCATCGACCCCGAGAACTACGACAAGAGCGAGGAGCTGGCCGAGAAGCTGGCCGAGATCCGCAAGTCGAAGGGCATGACTATCGAGCAGGCTCGACAGCTGGTGAAGAACCCGCTCTACCTGGGCTGTATGATCATCAAGACCGAGGGTGCCGACGGCCAGATCTCGGGTGCTCTCTCCACGACGGGCGACACCCTGCGCCCCGCCCTGCAGATCATCAAGTGCCAGCCCGGCATCACTTGCGTCAGCGGTGCCCTGCTGCTCATCTCGAAGCAGAAGCAGTATGGTGAGGACGGTGTGCTCGTGGTGGCCGACGTGGCCGTGACTCCTATGCCCGATGCCAACCAGCTGGCCCAGTTCGCCGTATGCACGGCTCAGACGGCCAAGGCCGTGGCCGGTTTCGCTGAGCCGCGTGTGGCCATGCTGAGCTTCTCTACGAAGGGCAGCGCCAAGCACGAGGTGTGCGACAAGGTAATCGAGGCCACCCGCCTGGCCAAGGAGATGGACCCCGAGCTGAAGATCGACGGTGAGCTGCAGGCCGACGCCGCCCTGGTGCCCGGCGTGGGTGCCAAGAAGGCTCCCGGCTCCGAGATTGCCGGCAAGGCCAACGTGCTCGTGTTCCCCAACCTCGAGGTGGGCAACATCGGCTATAAAATGGTGCAGCGCTTAGGCGACGCCATCGCCATCGGCCCCATCCTGCAGGGTATCGCGCGTCCGGTGAACGACCTGAGCCGCGGTTGCTCGGTCGATGACATCTACTATATGATTGCCATCACCGCCTGCCAGGCTATGGACGCTAAGAAATGAAGAGTGAAAAGTGAAGAATTTGTAATAAGGAAAGAAATTACCGTAATACGCTTTTTTCAGGGATGATAACGAAGCTGGAGTATCTTGATATTTACGATGTGGCTGGCGTCGCAATGGAAGTGTACAACACTTTGGGGCGCGGTATGGCTGAAGCTGTTTATCAGGAGGCTTTTGCTATCGAACTGAAGTTGCATGAGATGGAGGCAGAGAGGGAAAAGGAACTCAGGTTAAGTTATAAGGGCTTTCTGATGGATAAGACCTATTTTGCCGACTTTTACTATAAGGGTATTGTCATAGAGTTAAAGGCTGTGGATGCCATCATATCAGATCACAGGGCACAACTATTTAATTATATGCGCATTGCCAACGAGAAGAAGGGCATCCTTATCAACTTTGGAGAGAAGAGTCTTCGGACAGAACGCTATATCTTTGATGAAGGCAGTGACCGTTTCGTATTATTGTCAAAAGACAACTACAGGCACTATATACTGCCAGACTTATAGAAAATGCGTATTACGTTAATTTCTTTCCAATAATAATTATAGCAATGAAAATTTTGGTACTTAACTGCGGCAGCAGTTCTATTAAATATGCATTGTATAACATGGACGACAAGTCTGTGATGACCAGCGGCGGTGCCGAGCGCGTGGGCCTCGACGGCGCTTTTGTGAAGGTGAAGCTCGCCAACGGCGAGAAGAAGCAGATCATGCACGACATCCCCGAGCATACCGAGGGCGTGAAGTTCATCTTCTCCCTGCTCACCGACCCCGAGATTGGTGTCATCAAGAGTCTCGACGAGATTGACGCCGTGGGCCACCGTATGGTGCATGGCGGCGAGAAGTTCAACAAGTCTGTCGTGCTGACCGACGAGGTGCTCAAGGCCTTCGAGGAGTGCAGCGACCTGGCACCCCTGCACAACCCCGCCAACCTGAAGGGCGTTAACGCCGTGAAGGAGCTGATGCCGGGCCTGCCCCAGGTGGGCGTGTTCGACACCGCCTTCCACCAGACCATGCCCGCCAAGGCCTATATGTACGCCATCCCCTACGAGCTGTACGAGAAGTACGGCGTGCGCCGCTACGGCTTCCACGGCACTTCTCACCGCTACGTATCGGCCCGTGCCCTGGAGTTCCTCGGCATGAAGCCGGAGGGTACGAAGGTCATCACCTGCCACGTGGGTAACGGCGGCAGTATCGCTGCCGTGGTGGATGGCAAGTGCGTGGACACCTCGATGGGTCTCACTCCGCTGGAAGGCCTGGTGATGGGCACCCGCTCGGGCGACATCGACGGCGGTGCCGTGACCTTCATCGAGAAGAAGCTCGGCCTGGATGCCGACGGCATGTCGAACCTGCTCAACAAGAAGAGCGGCGTGGCCGGCATCACTGGCGGCTCGAGCGACATGCGCGACGTGGAGAACGCTGCCAAGGCCGGCGACAAGCGTGCCCAGCTGGCACAGGACATGTACTTCTACCGCATCAAGAAGTATATCGGTGCCTACGCAGCTGCCATGGGCGGCGTTGATGTCATCGTGTTCACAGCCGGTGTCGGCGAGAACCAGGTGTCCATGCGCTCCGAGGTGTGCAAGGGTCTGGAGTTCCTCGGCGTGAAGTTCGACGAGCAGAAGAACCAGGTGCGCGGCGAGGAGGCCATCATCTCTGCCGACGACTCGCAGGTGAAGGTAGTAGTCATCCCCACCGACGAGGAGCTGATGATTGCCACCGACACGATGAACCTGCTTTGAGGGGGAAGGAGTTAAGCTACTCCAAACAGATAGATTAGGGAAATCCCGATGAACTTGTCGGGGTTTCCCTTTGTCGTATCAGATATTCTTCGTAACTTTGCGGCATCAAATAACTAATCATAAGGAAAGGGTACGAAGATGAAGAAGATCTACACGATGCTGATGATGGCCATGATGGCAGTGGTGCTGGCCTCCTGCGACGATGCTAAAATCGCCAGGACACTGGAGGGCACCTGGCGCGGGAATATGTATATCTCCACCAGGTACGACGGGAGAGTGTATAACGCCACGGAGAGTGAGATAACGTTTCTGCGCGACCCCGGTGCCTATTCCAGCGGTTCTGGCTACTGGGTGGACTACTACAGCGGTGCGCCGTGGGACTATGTGGCCAACCACATTGACTGGCGGGTGGACTTTGGCGTCATCTACGTCTACTTCCGTGAGGAGCGTACCGAGGTGCGAATCAGCGACTATCGGCTGAATGGCGATACCTTCTACGGCACTATTAACGACAATGGCAACCCCGTAGATTTCGACCTGTATTACTATAGCCGTCCTGCCGGCTATTACGACAGCTTCCGCTGGGGCTACGACTACTGGGCCCGCACGCGCAGTGGCTCCGACAGCACTGAGGTTGAGAGGCCCGTGCGCTTCGTTAATCCGGAGTTGAAACAGGAGTAAAATAACAAATCGGCGGCTCGCATGGGTCGCCGATTTGTTTTCTCCAGTCCATCGTATGGGAAAACCAGTCCAGTGCTTGGAAAGTCCAGTCCAGTCCTTGGACTGTTCGTGAGTCTCTACCTGTCGGCACCGTCGGCGGTGCAAGTCAGGATTACATACTCCATATTAATTGTTCATGCCACTATTGCCACTGTTGCCACTGACCCCTGATTATCAGGCAGTTACGGCGGTGGCGTCACTGCTGGTTTGATGCCACTGTTGCCACCTGTCTTGCAATGCGTAAGTTGCTGATAATCAGCTGGAAACTGCTTAGTGGCATGAGTGGCAACACTTTTTTAATATCTCTTGTACAGTGTCGAGGCATCATAGCGCTCCTCCATCACGTCGAGGATTTCCTCCTCGGTGGATAGGTTGAAGTCGCCGGGGATGGTGTTCTTCAGCGTGGCGGCGGCCAGCGAGTAGTCCAGCTGTCGCTGGTAGTCGCCGGGGAATAGGCTCACGGCGTGGAGCCATCCGCCCATGAAGGCATCGCCTACGCCAACGGGGTCGATGACGTCGGGTATGTCCATGATTTTCGACTGCAGCAGCTGGCCGTCGGTCCAGAGCAGGCCCGTCAGCGTGTGGTGCTTCGACGACACCTCGTTGCGCATACCCATCATCCAGTGCTTCAGCCGGGGGTAGGCGGCGTGCAGCTCGTCGAACCACTGTCGATACTCGTCCATCTGCATCTGGAAGGTCGAGTCGGTGGCCGTAAAGGGCGGCTGCGGGTGCTGCGAGAGCCAGTCGAACTCCACGGCGTCGCCGAACATCATGTCGCAGCGTGAGAGCATGCGGCTGAGCGTCTCGCGGGGTGCGGCACCCTCATAGCGCCACAGGTTCTTGCGGTAGTTGATGTCGAAGCACACGGTGACACCCATCTCGTCGGCGATGTCGAGGGCCTCGAAGGTGGCCTCGGCGGCCTGCTGCGAGATGGCAGCCGTGATGCCCGACACGTGGAAGTAGCCACAGTCCTTGAGTATCTCCCGCCAGGGAATCATGCCCGGCCGGAGGTCGTAGTAGGCAGAGCCCGAGCGGTCGTAGATGACCTTCGGCGGTCGCATGCCTGCGGCGGGCTCGAAGTAGTAGGTGCCGATGCGCTGCCCGCCGTAGAGCACCTGGCTCGTATCTACGCCCAGTTGCGCCAGGTTCATGGCCCCGGCATGGCCCACGGGGGTGTCGGGCAGTCGGGTGATGTAGGTCACGCGCTCGCCCTGCGTTGCCAATGATACGGCCACGTTGGCCTCACTGCCACCATACTTGCTGGTGAACATGTCGCCCTGCGTCAGTCGGAGGTGATCGGGCTTGGAGAATCGGAGCAGCAGTTCTCCGAACGTTACAATCTTCTTACTCATATATATAGTTTAGTTTTGAAATCTCTACTTCTTAGTTTTCAACATTTTTGTTATTTAACAACGAATTAAGCCGAATTGCACGAATTACGCGGATTGTATTTTATTTCACGACAGATTAGTTAATCTCGGTGGGATTTGTCCGTTCCATTGTGCGTTCAAGCAGTGTGGAGGTGTCTGCCCTCTAAGGTCGGCTCTCGCCCTCGATGTACTGCGACATGAGCAGGTGCTCGCCGTCCCAGACGACGTAGGTGAAATGGGTGATCCAGTCGCCGAGGATAATCATGCGTGCCTTCTTGGTCAGCTGCAGGTCTACCTCGATGTGTCGGTGGCCGTAGATGAAGTAGTCCACGTTGGAGTGGTACTGGATGTACTTCTTCGTAAAGAGCACCAGGTGCTCGCGGCTCTCGCCCATGTAGGCCGGCTCCTCGCCGTCGGGCCGCTTCAGCCGTGAGTGCTTGGCCCAGTTGAGGCCGAACCATACGCCCCAGCGGGGGTGGAGGGCAGAGAAAGCCCACTGGCAGAGGCGGTTGTGGAAGATGCTCTTGATGAGCTTGAAGCTCTTGTTGGGGTCGCCGAGTCCGTCGCCGTGGGCCAGGAAGAATATTTTGCCGTAGATTTCCGTTGTCTCCGGCTTCTTGTGCAGTATGACGCCGCACTCCTTCTCCAGATAGCCGTAGGCCCAGATGTCGTGGTTGCCCGTGAAGTAGTGTACCTCCACGCCCATGTCGGTCAGTTCCGACAGCTTGCCGAGGAATCGGGTGAAGCCCTTGGGTACCACATATTTATATTCGTACCAGAAGTCGAACATGTCGCCCAGCAGATAGACGGCCGCCGCCTTCCCCTTGATAGAGTCGAGGAATCGCACCAGTCGGCGCTCCTGCATCCTCTGATGCGGGATGGCCAGCGAGCCTAAATGTGCGTCGGAAAGGAAATATACATTCTTCATCTGTGATATACTGTGTAGTCTGTGGCAATAACAGTCGGCGGCCTCAGTCGAATCCCAGTTCCACTCTCGCTTCCTCACTCATCATCGACTGATCCCAGGCAGGCTCGAACACCAAGTTGACATTGGCGCTCCTGATGCCTTCGACACTCTCCACCTTCGTCCGCACATCCTCCAGTATAAAGTCGGCAGCGGGACAGTTAGGCGCCGTGAAAGTCATATCAAGCTCCACCGAGGCATCCTCCTGCACGTCAATCTTGTAAATCATCCCCAAATCATATATGTTGACCGGAATCTCCGGGTCGTAGACCGTCTTGAGAACATCAACAATCCGCTCCTCAATGCGGCTCTTCTCTTCCTGCGTCATAGTCTTAACCACTTTTTGCGTACAAAGGTACTCAATATTCTTCAAACGGCAAAGAAATTCTCAGAAAAATAAACACAAGCCACACAAAGGGTGCAAACTTAAGCCGCCGCCTCCTGATTCCGCTGATGGAGGGTGGGCTGCTGGAGCAGGAGTATAAAGAGAGGCCCAATACGCCCAAGCAGCGGTATCGGAGCACGGTTTGAATGGTGGGCCTTGCGATTGCCGAGCAAGGCCATAGTAAAAGCAATCGGGGCGCATCCCTGCGCCCCGATTGCTTTTACTAACCAATTAATAACTAACAATAACCTAATTCTTATGTATGAAAAAACTAACTCTATCTTTGTTTTGACGATGCAAAGGTACGGCGAAAAACGGAGCCGGGAAAATCCGTTCAACGAATCAGCCAGTTTTTTCAGCCAAGCCGGCTATTTGTATTTTGTTAGCATTTTGGTGCTGGGGTGCTTCAGCACTTGCCCTGCTCGTGGAAGGAGTAGTAGCTGCCGTCGGTGACGATGACGTGGTCCAAAAAGCGTATGCGCATCAGTTCGCAGGCCCTTTGGATGCTGCGGGTGAGGTCGTTGTCGGCCCTACTGGGCATGAGGCTCCCTGAGGGGTGGTTGTGGCAGACGGCCATCACGGTGGCATTGGCCAGTACGGCCTCGCGCATGATGATACGGATGTCGACAGCCGTTTCAGTGATTCCGCCATGGGAGATGCGCATTTTGCGGATGAGCCGATAGTCCTGGTTCATCAGTAGCAGCCAGAATTCTTCGACGTCGAGGTCCTGCATCACGGGGTGCATGTGGTTATAGATGTGGGTGGCCGTGTTGAGCTTAGGCCGTTCCTCCGGACTTTCCGTCTGTCGCCGCTTGCCGAGTTCGCAGGCCGCGAGGATGGTGATGGCCTTGGCCTCGCCGATGCCGTTGTATTGGCAGAGGTCGCGGATGGTCATCTTGCCGAGTGCGTTCAGGCTGTTGTGGCAGTCGGAGAGCAGGCGCTTCATCAGGTCGACGGCACTCTCCTTGGCCGAGCCGGAGCCGATGAGTATGGCCAGCAGTTCCGCATTTGTGAGTGCCTCGGTGCCCAGGTCTGCCATTTTCTCTCGCGGGCGGTCTTCTCTTGCCCATTTACTGATTGTAAGTTTTTCCATATTGCGATTTAAGTTCCTTGTTCCTTTATTCGTAGAATGTATTCTCAAATGCCTGGCGCTTGGCCTCTGGTTGCTCGCTCAGCGAGAACTCGTCCTGCCTGAGGACACATCGCTTCCACCACGCCTCGATGAACCCCAAGCCGTAGCCCGTGAGCTGTACGAAGGCGGCCGGTACTGATAGCAGGCCCACGTGGAGGCTACGGTTGCGTATGCCGGAGTCGGCCAGTATGAGCAGTGCGTAGAGAGCGATCGGCAAGAGCGACAATCGGCAGACGAGCTGGCCTTGGAGCTTCACCTCAGGCGTTCCGAAGCTGCTGAGCATCAGACCGCAGACGAATGCCGCCACCAGCGTGATGACACCGAGCGTAAAGACGGAGGGCAGCATGTGGACGAGCTTGAGTGTGCCGGGGTGGCGCTTCTCGAGGTTGATACGAGCGATGCCGCTATTGTAGACCTGGCGGAAGAACTTGCGGAAGTCGGTGCGGCGCTTGTGCCACACCCATGCCTCGGGAAATAGCTGCGGCCGATAGCCGGCCTCTACGATACGGTAGGAGAAGTCGATGTCCTCACCGAAGCGCATCTTGGAGAATCCGCCCAGTTGGAGATAGACATCGCGACGGATGCCCATGTTGAAGGAGCGGGGGTAGAACTTGTCGAGCTTGGCTTTTCCCCCTCGGATGCCGCCTGTGGTGAAGAAGGATGTCATCGAGTAGCTGATGGCTTTCTGGACAGGGGTGAATGAGGGATGGGAGGCATCTGGGCCACCCCAGGCTACAATTTCGGGGGTGAGCGACTTGTCTACAGCCTCCAGATAGCCCTCGGGCAGCACCACGTCGGAATCGAGAATGATGAGCCACTGGCCTTGGGCGCGCTCGGCACCGTAGTTACGGCTCTGGCCGGGGCCGCTGTTGGGCTTGGCGTAATAATGCAAATCAAGGATGTCTGCGTACTTGTCGCAAACATCCTTGCATGGTTTCACCGACCCGTCCTCTACAATGATGACCTCGAAGTCTCGCTGTGCCTGATGAGACAGGCTCTCAAGCAGTTCGTCCACTTCGTCGGGACGGTTATAGACGGGTACGATGATGGAGTATTTCATTATTCCTTCACGCGGTTCAGGTAGCTGCCGTCGCGGGTGTCCACCTGAATGAGGTCGCCCTCGTTGATGAACAGGGGTACGCGCACCTCGACGCCGGTCTCCAGTGTGGCGGGCTTCAGGGTGTTGGTGGCAGTGTCGCCCTTGATGCCTGGCTCTGAGTGGGTGACGCGCAGGTTGGTCTTCACGGGCATCTCGGCATAGAGGATGGTGCCGTCGGTGGTGTCGCTGACCACTTCCACGATGTCGCTCTCCTTCATAAATTCATGGCCGATGACGAGTTCGTTGTCGATGGGAATCTGCTCGAAGGTCTCCTGGTTCATGAAGATACGACCCGACTGGTCCTCGTAGAGATACTGGTAGGGCCGGCGCTCGATGATGACGTCCTCAAGCTTTTCACCGATGTTGAAGCGGCGCTCGAGCACGCGGCCGTCGCTGACGTTCTTCAACTTGATAATCATGATAGTGTTACCCTTGCCTGGCTTTCTGTGCTGGAAATCGATGCACACCCAAATGCTACCGTCCATGCGAATGGCGGTGCCTTTCTTAATGTCTTGTGAATTAATCATATAACCTTTAAATGTTGATTTTATATCGTTTTCGGCTGCAAAGGTACAAAATAATTCTTAATTCATAATTCATAATTCATAATTTTTAGGGAAAAACTTGCGTAATTCGAAATTAATGAGTAATTTTGCAGCCCAAAATGACAATAATAACATCTATAAAGTAAGAATAAAGCAATGAAGAGAACATTTCAGCCGCACAATCGCCGTCGCGTCAACAAGCACGGCTTCCGCGAGAGAATGGCCACAAAGAATGGCCGTCGAGTACTGGCATCGCGCCGCGCCAAGGGTCGCAAGAAGTTAACTGTTTCCGACGAGAATCACGGAAAGTAATCTGAGGTTTTGGCAAAAAACAGGTTAAAATAGAAAGAAGTGGGGCGCAATCCTTGCTTCTTTCTTTTTTTTTGTATATCTTTGCAGCCAGAATGAATACAAAGGAGTTTTTCGGGAAGTTTTTCAATGGCTATCTGCTGCTGAACCTGTTGGCGATGGCTGTCGTTGTGGTGCTACTGGCCCTGGGCGTGAAGTACGGCCTGGAGTGGTATACCCATCACGGTGAGGGCATCAAGGTGCCCAAGGTGGAAGGCATGGTGTACGCCAATGCCCGTGCGCTGATCCTGGAGGACGGGCTCAACATCATGGTGGCCGACTCTGGCTACAACAAGAAATTGCCCGCCAACTGCATCCTGGCGCAGAATCCGGGAGAGGGCACCCTGGTGAAGGAAGGGCACACCATCTACGTGACGGTGAACTCGCCCTCGTCGCCGTCGTTCCCCATCCCCGACCTGGTGGACAACAGCAGCTACCGCGAGGCAGAGGCTAAGCTGATGGCCATCGGCTTCAAGCTGTTGCCGCCCAAGCAGGTGGCCGGCGAGAAGGATTGGGTGTACGGCATACTGAGCCGAGGGGTCAGGGTGTCGGCTGGCGACATGGTGTCGATAGAGACACCACTGACGCTGATGATCGGCAGTGGCGAGTACGACAGCGACGATGTAGACCTGGACTATGTGGAGCCGGAATACCAGAATGTGCCCGACGAGCCTATCGACCTGAATGGCACTAACAGTGCTTCCGGCTTTGGCATCATCGGCGAGGAAGACGACTTCGAAGAAGTGCCGTAAGGTTTGAGAATTGAGAATTGAGGATGGAGATGGACGACATAGAACTGGAGGAAGCCCTGCTGCCCGGCGACGGTAGTCAGGAGCCGGGCGACGGTGGGCTGTATGAACACTTCCGCATAGAGGTGGACCCAGGCCAGGTGGCAGTGCGTATCGACAAGTTCCTGGCCGAGCACCAGCCGCACTCCAGCCGTAATCGCATCCAGAAAGCTGCCGATGCAGGATTCATCCACGTCAACGGCACGCCAGTCAAGAGTAATTATAAGGTTCGCGCGGGCGATGTGGTCACACTGATGCTCGACCGCCCTCACTACGACACGACCATCGAGGCGGAGGACATACCGCTCGACGTGGTCTACGAGGACGACCAGCTGATGGTGATCAATAAGTCGGCAGGCATGGTGGTACACCCTGGCTGCGGCAATTTCAGCGGCACGCTGGTCAACGCCATCGCCTGGCACCTGAAGGACTTGGAGAGCTACGACCCCAACGACCCCGAGGTGGGACTGGTACACCGCATCGACAAGGATACCAGCGGACTGCTCGTGGTGGCTAAGACGCCCGATGCCAAGACATCGCTGGGCAAGCAGTTCTTCCAGAAGACCACCCACCGGAGCTACAACGCCCTGGTGTGGGGAAACTTCACCGAGAACGAGGGCCGCATAGAGGGAAACATCGGTCGCGACCCTAGAGACCGGCTGCGAATGGAGGTGTTTCCCCCTGACTCGGGAATAGGCAAGCCAGCCGTCACCCACTACAAGGTGCTCGAACGCTATGGCTACACGACACTCGTGGAGTGTATCCTGGAGACGGGGCGCACCCACCAGATACGCGCCCACATGCGCCACATCGGACACCCGCTGTTCGCCGACGAGCGCTACGGGGGCTGCGAGATACGGCGCGGCGAGCGCACAGCCTCCTACAAGGCCTTCATCCAGAACTGCTTCCATCTCTGTCCGCGACAGGTGCTGCACGCCCGCACCTTAGGCTTCGTCCACCCCACTACGGGGCAGCAGATGGACTTCACCTCGGAGTGGCCTGAGGACATGGCGGCACTCATAGACAAATGGCGAAACTATATCAAATATAAAGAATATGCAGACTAAGAGAACTATTGCCATCGTATGCGGTGGCGACTCATCGGAACACGACGTATCGCTGCGCTCCGCACAGGGACTGTACTCCTTCTTCGATAAGGAGCGTTACAATGTATATATCGTAGACATCAGAGGGCTCGACTGGCACGCAGAGCTGCACGACGGCACGACGGCCAAGATCGACCGCAACGATTTCTCCTTCCAGGAGGACGGGCAGAAGCGGACCTTCGACTACGTCTACATCACCATTCACGGCACACCGGGCGAGAACGGCCTGCTGCAGGGCTACTTCGACCTGCTGGACCTGCCTTACTCCACGAGCGGCGTGCTGGTGGAGGCCATGACCTTCGACAAGTTCGTGCTCAACCAGTACCTGCGCAGCTACGGCGTCTCGGTGGCCGACTCGCTGCTTATTCGCAAGGGCTATGAAGAGCTGGTGGGCGACGACGAGGTAGAGGAGCGCATCGGCATGCCCTGTTTCGTGAAGCCCGCTGCCGACGGCTCCTCGTTCGGCGTGACGAAGGTGAAGAACAAGGACCAGCTGGCCCCCGCCATCCGCAAGGCCATGATGGAGAGTCCGGAGGTGATGGTGGAGAGCTTCCTCGACGGCACAGAGATTACCCAGGGCATCTACAAGACGCGCGAGAAGACCGTCCTGCTGCCCATCACCGAGGTGGTGACGAGCAACGAGTTCTTCGACTACGACGCGAAGTACAACGGTCAGGTACAGGAGATTACACCCGCCCGCATCCCGGCCGAGGTGGCAGAGCGCGTGGGCAAGGTCACCAGTCACATCTACGATATCCTCCACTGCAACGGCATCATCCGTATCGACTACATCATCTCGAAGGAAGGCCGTATCTCGATGCTCGAAGTGAACACCACGCCAGGCATGACGGCCACCAGCTTCATCCCACAGCAGGTTCGTGCCGCAGGGCTGCAGATGAAGGATGTGCTGAGCGACATCGTGGAAAACCAGTTCTGACATGAGTGTACCAGAAGAGTTTAGCGAAATCAGGCCTTACGAGGCTGACGAGATGAAGCAGGCCTTCGAGGAATTGCTTAGCGACAGGCAGTTCCAGCAGGTGCTGAAGGGTTTCGTGCCCTGGCTGCCGAAAGGCGTGCGTAACGGCTTGCTGCGGCTGGCCTTCACGGGTGTCAGGACGCCGCTCGACTTCCAGCTGCGCTTCATGAAGCCTGTGGTGAAATATATTATCCGCAAGCATACCGACGGCTGCAGCTTTGCCGACGGGTCAATTGCCAGTGTCGATAAGAGCGAGCGATTCACGTTCGTATCGAATCATCGCGACATCGTGCTCGACTCCGCCTTCCTCGACGTGATGCTTGTCCAGTCGGGCTATCCCACGACGGTGGAGATAGGTATCGGCGACAACCTGCTCATCTATCCCTGGATCAAGCGCCTGGTGCGGATGAACAAGGCGTTTACTGTGCGCAGGGGACTCTCGTTGAGAGAGACGCTCGCTGCCTCGCAGCTGATGAGCCGCTATATCCACTATGCCGTCGCCCAGAAGCACGAGAACATCTGGATAGCACAGCGCGAGGGCCGCGCCAAGGACTCCAGCGACCGCACTCAGGATGCGGTGCTGAAGATGCTGGCCATGGGGGGCGACCTGAAGGAGCTGAACATCGTGCCCCTGACCATCAGCTATGAGTACGACCCTTGCGACTATCTTAAGGCGCAGGAGTTCCAGCAGAAGCGCGACAACCCGGCCTTCAAGAAGAGCCGGCAGGACGACCTCGACAACATGAAGACGGGTATACTGGGCTACAAGGGTCGCGTGGTCTATCGCGCGGCTGCGCCCGTCAACACCTGGATCGACGAGCTTTCGCAACTTCCCAAGACGGAGTACTTCAAAGCACTGGCCGAGCGGATGGACCACGAGATTCACCGGGGCTACGAACTGTTCCCCTGCAACTACATAGCCCTCGACGAGCTCAACGGCACGAACGACCATGCCGACCACTACACCGCTGCCGACAAACGGCGTTTTGAGGACTACCTGCGAGGACAATTGGCAAAGATTCACCTTGAGCATAAGGACGAGCCCTTCCTCCGCGAGCGCATCCTGACGATGTATGCCAATCCCGTCGTTAATAAGCAGAATGCGACAATCGCCAAATGACCAAATGGGGCGCAGGCCATCTATATTAAGGACGGGAGGAAATTTGTAAAAAAGCAACAAATGCTGCTGGGCGTTTCGGCTCAGCAGTATTTGTTGCATTAAATCATAAACTTTATTCCCACTCAATGGTGCCGGTGGGTTTCGGCGTGAGGTCGTAGAGCACACGGTTCACGCCAGGCACCTCGCTGGTGATGCGCCTGGTGATGTGGTGGAGCAGTGCGTAGGGAATCTCCTCGATGGTGGCCGTCATGGCGTCGCGGGTGTTGACGGCACGGATGATGACGGGCCAGTCCCAGCTGCGGCGGTTGTCCTTCACACCCGTTGACTTGTAGTCGGGCACCACGGTGAAGTACTGCCACACCTTGCCCTCCAGCCCATTCTTGGCAAACTCCTCGCGCAGAATGGCATCGCTCTCGCGGAGGGCCTCCAGACGGTCGCGGGTGATGGCACCCGTGCAGCGCACGCCCAGGCCGGGGCCGGGGAACGGCTGGCGGTAGACCATGCTGTCGGGCAGTCCCAGCTCCTTGCCCACTACGCGCACCTCGTCCTTGAAGAGCAGCTTAATGGGCTCCACCAGCTCGAACTGCATGTCGTCGGGCAATCCGCCCACGTTGTGGTGCGACTTGACAGGCCCCGACTCCACGATGTCGGGATAGATGGTGCCCTGAGCCAGGAACGAGATGCCCTCGAGCTTGCGGGCTTCCTCCTCGAACACGCGGATGAACTCCGCGCCGATGACCTTGCGCTTCTGCTCCGGGTCGGCCACGCCTGCCAGCTTGTCGAGGAAGCGGTCGGTGGCATCGACATACACCAGGTTGGCGTTCATCTCGTCGCGGAACACGCGCACCACCTGCTCGGGCTCGCCCTTGCGCAGTAGGCCGTGGTTGACGTGGACCGACACCAGCTGTCGGCCTACGGCCTTGATGAGCAGTGCAGCCACTACCGAGGAGTCGACACCGCCGGAGAGGGCCAGCAGCACCTTCTTGTCACCAATCTGAGCACGCAACTCAGCTACCTGTTCGTCAATGAATTTCTGTGCCAGAGCGGGTGTCGTGATGCGCTCCATCGACTCCGGCCGTACGTTTCCTGTTGCCATAATTCTTTTGTTTTTGTATATAGTGAGTGAATAATCTGCTGCAAAGGTACGCAAAATTTCCCGTTCGTGCAACACAGGCGGCAAGAAAAACGGGAAAAATGTTTGTCAGGTCAGCATATTTTTGTAACTTTGCAGCCGAATAGTATGATATAAATGATGAGGAGAATAGTAATCCTGGCAGTCGTCGCCCTGCTGACGGCGTGCGGCGAGAGTGGCCCTAATCAGGCAGAGACGCTGCTTCAGCAGGCCAATGCCGACTATGAGCAAGGGCGCTACGACGAGGGTCTGCGGCGCATCGATTCGCTGCGCAAGGTGTACCCCAACGCCATCGATACCCGCAAGAAGGCCCTGCGGCTGCAGCAGGACATCGAGCTGAAGAAGGCGCAGCAGGAACTGGCCAGTACCGACAGTCTGCTGCAGCTGGTGCAGCACGACCTGGACTACCAGCAGGAGAAGGTGAGTCGCGACAAGGCAGCGCTGAGGGCCACGCCCGAGGAGCTGACGCTGCTCACCCGCACACGGATGAGGCGCGACTCGCTGCGCACGCAGTGCGAGGTGCTGGGAGCGAAGATTCGCTATATCCATAAGAAGCAGAAAGAGAAATGAGATGATGGATCAGTTTGAACAGACGAACAGAGAGTTTGAACAGGCAATGGCGGAGTGCCGCGCACTGTTCGAGAAGAAGCTCCACGACTACAGGGCTTCGTGGCGCATCCTGCGCCCCACGGCGCTCACCGACCAGCTGTTCATCAAGGCCAAGCGCATCAGGAAACTGGAAATCAGCGGCGAGAGCCTCGTCGGCGAGGGCATCAGGCCTGAGTTCATTGCTCTGATCAATTACGGCATCGTGGGGCTGATACAGCTCAGCCGAGGCTTTGCCGACACCGTTGATGTCGACAACGATGAGGCGATGGCTCTCTACGACGAGCACGCCCGTGAGGCCCTGGAGCTGATGAAGCGCAAGAACCACGACTACGACGAGGCCTGGCGGGGGATGCGCGTCAGCTCGTACACCGACTTCATCCTGACCAAGATAGAACGAATCAAGGAGATTGAGAACCTCCGTGGGCAGACGCTCGTCTCGGAGGGTATCGATGCCAACTATATGGACATCATCAACTACGCGGTCTTTGGCTTGATAAAGCTTAGTGGCAAGTGAGAAAGGCAGCTGTCAACATCGCAAGGCTCGTGCTGGCACTGGTGTTCATCCTCTCCGGCTTCGTGAAGGCCGTAGACCCGCTGGGCACGCAGTACAAGATAGGCGATTACCTGGAGGCGATGCACTTGGGGCAGATGGTGCCCGACTGGCTGACGCTCTCGGCATCAGTACTGCAGTCGGCAGTGGAGTTCGTGCTGGGCATCTGCCTGCTGTTTGCCATCAGGCGGCGGCTGGTGACACGCCTGACGCTGGCCCTCATGGTGGTGATGACACTGCTCACCCTCTGGCTGGCACTGGCCAACCCCATCAGCGACTGCGGCTGCTTCGGCGACGCCCTGGTGCTGACCAACTGGCAGACGTTCTGGAAGAACGTGGTGCTCACGGCTGCTGCTGTCGTAGTGACGCTGTGGCCCCTGGATATGATGCGCATCATCAGCAGGACGAACCAGTGGATAGTGTTCAACTATGCCGTGCTGTTCATCCTGTTCATATCCGGCTACTGCCTCTACGACCTGCCGATGTTCGACTTCCGGCCCTACCATGTGGGAGCCAACATCCAGCAGGGGATGACTATCCCCGAAGGGGCGCAGCTGCCACAGTTTGAAACAACCTTCATCATGGAGAAGGATGGGCACAGGCAGGAATTCACGGCAGACAACTACCCCGACTCCACCTGGACGTTCATCGACTCCAAGACGGTGCAGACGGCAGAGGGCTACGTGCCTCCGATACACGACTTCTCGATACTGACGGCAGAGGGCGACGACATCACCGACGAGGTGCTCAGCCGAGAGGGATATACCTTCGTGCTCGTGTCGCCCCATCTGGAGCAGGCCGACGACTCGCGCTTCGACCGCATCAACCAGCTGTGGGAGTACAGTCAGGACCAGGGCTACGACTTCTGCTGCCTGACGGCCAGCACCGGGCGGGCCATCAGTCGCTGGCAGGACACCACGGGTGCCGAATACCCCTTCTACCAGGCCGACGAGACGACGCTGAAGACCATCATACGCAGCAACCCCGGACTGCTGCTGCTGCGGCAGGGCACCGTCATCCGCAAATGGAGCCACAACGCACTGCCCGACGAGGCACAGCTGAGCGGCAGGCTGGAGGACAGCGAGCTGGGCCAGATGCCTCAGGACAGCGTGCCCGGCAAGATTGCCTGGCTGCTGGCTTGGTTCGTGATGCCGCTCATGGCACTCACCATCGCCGACAGGCTGTGGGCGTGGACAAAGAAATTGAGAGTTAAGAATTAAGAGTTAGGAATTAAGATATTCATTTTTAAATTATAAAAGATTATGAGAAAGAAAATTGTAGCAGGTAACTGGAAGATGAACATGAATCTCCAGGACGGTATCGCTCTGGCAAAGGAGCTCAACGAGACACTTAAGGCCGACAAGCCTAACTGTGGTGTGGTGATCTGCACACCGTTTATCCATCTGGCCAGCATCGCCCAGTTCCTCGACCAGGACATTATCGGCCTGGGCGCCGAGAACTGCGCCGACAAGGAGAAGGGTGCCTTCACCGGTGAGGTGTCGGCAGAGATGGTCAAGTCGACTGGCGCACAGTACGTCATCCTGGGCCACTCCGAGCGCCGCGAGTACTATAAGGAGACACCCGAGATCCTGAAGGAGAAGGTGCTGCTGGCTCAGAAGAACGACCTGAAGGTAATCTTCTGCATCGGCGAGAGCCTGGAGGAGCGCGAGGCCGGCAAGCAGAACGAGGTGGTGAAGGCTGAGCTGGAGGGCTCTGTGTTCAACCTCGCCGAGGAGGACTTCCGCAAGATCGTCATCGCCTACGAGCCCATCTGGGCCATCGGCACCGGCAAGACCGCCACGGCCGAGCAGGCTGAGGAGATTCATGCCTACATCCGCTCGATCATCGCCGAGAAGTACGGACAGGCAGTGGCCGACGACACCACTATCCTTTATGGTGGAAGCTGCAAGGCATCGAACGCTCCCGAGCTGTTCGCCAAGCCCGACATCGACGGCGGACTCATCGGCGGTGCTTCGCTGAAGGCTGCCGACTTCAAGGGTATCATCGACGCTTGGAAAAAGTAAGGCCGTGAGACGACTACTCATCATCGCGACGCTGTGGGCCGGCTGCTGGATGGCAGCTGGCGCACAGACGTCGTTTACCCAACGGCTGCAGCAGAGCAAACCTGGCGAGGGACGGGTGACGGTGACGCAGGACAAGGCCATCACGAGCCTGGTGGACGCAGCCCCGTCGGCCACCCCGGCCCAGAAGCCCGCCGCCACCCCGGCTCAGAAGCCGGCATCACGGACTGACGCCGACAAGCCGGACAGCAGGCAGCAGCCGGCAGAGGAGAGGCGCCCCGTGGTGGCCGACAACCAGCCGGCAGCTCCCGACACCACGTATGTCGACACGCGCAAGAAGGTGATGAGGGGCTACAAGGTCAATGGCTATCGCGTGCAGGTGTTTGCCGGAGGCAACTCCCGCGATGCGCGCCAGAAGGCCGAGAGAGTGGGGCGGGAGATTAACACGCTCTTCCCGGGAGAGCCTGTCTACGTTCACTTCTACTCGCCGCGCTGGATTTGCCGCATGGGTAACTACCGCACTTACGAGGAGGCCCACCAGACGCTCAACGCCGTGAAGAAACTGGGCTACAAGTCGGCCATCATCGTCAAGGGCAAGATCACCGTGCCCTACCAGCCTGCCGATGACACAAGTTCTCAAAATCCATAAACCAGCCAGACAGATGAATCCGGAAACAGAATACAGAGACGGTCTTGACGAGCTGACCCAGCACTACCGCAGCATCATCGGGCTGCTGGGCGAAGACCCCCAGCGGGAGGGGCTGCTGAAGACACCCATGCGCGTGGCCAAGGCCATGCAGGTGCTCACCCGTGGCTATCAGATGGATGCCCACAAGGTGCTCACCGACGCACTCTTCCGCGAGGACTACTCGCAGATGGTCATCGTCAAGGACATCGACTTCTTCTCGCTCTGCGAGCACCACATGCTGCCCTTCTACGGCAAGGTTCACGTGGCCTATATCCCCAACGGATACATCACGGGCCTGTCGAAGATTGCCCGCGTGGTCGACATCTACAGCCACCGCCTGCAGGTGCAGGAGCGCATGACGCTGCAAATCAAGGAGTGCATCCAGCAGACACTCAAGCCCCTCGGCGTGATGGTCGTAGTGGAGGCACGCCACATGTGCATGCAGATGCGAGGCGTGGAGAAGCAGAACAGCATCACCACTACCAGCGACTTCTGCGGGGCCTTCAATCAGGCCAAGACGCGGCAGGAATTCATGAACTTAATTCACAACAACAAAATTTAGATTTATCACTATGGATCAGTCAAGCAAAGGTAACTTCCATAAGCAAGAGACGGCAGCAGAGGCCTTCTACCACAGCTGTCTGGGAAAACTGATTATCCTGGCAGGAGTGCTGGGCGTCATATTTGTCATCGGCGTGATGACAAAGCCCTCACACGACGAGATGGAGCAGGAGATGGTGGACAACATCCTGCAGTGCATCGCCGCCAACGACAGCATCAGGGGCGACGGTATCGACGACCAGGTGAACAACTTCGCCTACATCTTCAGCAAGGTCGACACGGCCGAGGTGAACAAGGACCTGCGCGTGTCGCTCAACAAGAACAACCGCATGGAGATCTACAACCACTCCTGGTTCCGCACAGCCTATATCCACAACAATATCCATCCCGGCGGCGTGCGCGTAGGCTGGGGACTGTTCGGCATCGTCTATCCTACGGTCACCTACGAAGACCTGCTGCTCAACGTCGGCCCGATGCAGAAGAAATACAAGGACGGGGTCATACGCAGTACCGTCATCGATACCCACGACCTGGGTACCAATCCCAACGTGAAGCCCTTCCACTATCAGGGCGACCCCGACCAGTAGGGCCGGGGCTTATTCGCTGCTATGCCGCCCTGATGGGATCTTGGCACTCGAAATCATACTAAAACAAATAACTATCATTCATCTATGGAACAAGTATTTAGCTACATTATCAGTCTGGGAGCGTCGGTGATGATGCCCATACTGTTTACTATCATCGGCTTGTGCATCGGCATGAAGTTCGGAAAGTCGCTCAAGTCCGGTCTCTACGTCGGCGTGGGATTCGTGGGACTGGGCATCGTGACCGCCCTGCTGACCAACAACTTCGGCAGCCCCCTGTCGGAGATCTCCAGGCTTTACAACCTGCAGCTCGGCGTGTTCGACATGGGCTGGCCCGCCGCCGCTGCCGTGGCCTACAACACGGCCGTCGGCGCACTGATCATCCCCATCTGCCTGGGTGTCAATTTCCTGTTGCTTATTACTAAATGTACGCGTACCGTTAATATAGACCTCTGGAACTACTGGCACTTCGCCTTCATCGGAGCCGTGGCCTACTTCGTGATGGACCAGTCGCTGGCCTGGGGCTACTTCGCCGCCATCGTCTGCTATATCGTCACGCTCGTGATGGCCGACCTGACAGCCGACAAGTTCCAGGAGTACTACCCCGAGTGGCAGGGCATCTCTATCCCGCAGCCTTTCTGCCAGAGCTTCGTGCCCTTCGCCCTGCTCATCGGCAAGGCGCTCGACATGATTCCCGGATTCGAGAAGCTCAACATCGACGCCGAGGGCCTGAAGAAGAAATTCGGTATCCTGGGCGAGCCGCTGGTGCTGGGTGTCATCGTGGGAGCACTGATTGGTGCGCTGGCCCAGCTCGACATCAAGAAGATACTCTTCCTGGGGGTGACGATGGGAGCCGTGATGGAGCTCATCCCCCGTATCACCTCTTTATTTATAGAGGGCCTGAAGCCTGTGGCCGAGAAGACACAGGAGGTGGTGAAGCGCAAGTTCAACGGCAAGAAGGTATACATCGGCATGTCGCCAGCAGTGGTTATCGGCCATCCCACGACGCTCGTCGTCTCGCTGCTGCTCATCCCCGTGGCACTGGGGCTGGCCGTGGTGCTGCCAGGCAACCAGTTCCTGCCCCTGGCATCGCTCGCCGGCATGTTCTACCTGTTCCCCATGGTGCTGCCCTTCACGAAGGGTAACGTGGTGAAGACGTTCATCATCGGACTGGTGGCCCTGGCCTTCGGCCTTTACTTTGTGACCGACATGGCTCCAGCCTTCACGCAGGCTGCCGCCACGGTGTTTGCTCAGACGGGCGACCCAGCCTCCAAGATTCCCGAGGGCTTTGAAGCCGGTGCACTCGACTTCGCCAGCTCGCTTTTCGGCTGGATCATCTTCAAGTGCGTCAACAACCTGCAGTGGGTGGGCATGGGCGTGCTGACTGTCATCACTCTCGGCATGGTCTTCTGGAATCGCCAGCGCATCGCCACCGAAGAGAATCGGAATAACGCGATTCCGACATAACGACATAACGTCATAACGACATAACGACATAACGACATAACGACATAACGACATAACGTCATAACGTCATAACGAAATAACGACATAACGTCATAACGACATAACGTCATAACGACATAACGACATAACGAAATAACGAGAATACATCATGCAGATCAGGAAATTTGGATACTATTGGCTTGACACATGGGTGATGGCTAATGTGATTCAGCTTGCGACGCAGAATTTCTGCAGCCGTTTCCTGAATCGCTCCAATGACCCCTGCGGAAGGCAATATGACCAAATGACTCAGGCTGCACGCTCCGCACCTGCCAACATTGCCGAGGGTAACTCCCGGCATTCCACGTCGAAGGAAACGGAAATGAAGCTCACCGATGTCGCACGGGCAACACTTGCCGAACTGGCCAACGATTATTTCAACTGGCTCCTAATCCATGAACAGACACCATGGTCTGTCCAATCGACGGAATATATCAGTGTGGCAGGCATCACTCTCGACAAACCAGAGTATCAGGACGACGTGTTATGCCAGAGCGGAGTTCATATCCTCAAGCAGAAGCACCACTTCGACAGGTGGCTCCTCTCTGATGACTCCCTGACGGTGGCTAACTGCATGCTCGTGCTCTGCAATCGACTGATCCTGATGTTAGGCAAGCAGATAGACAGCCAGCTGGCCCTCTTTCGACAGGAAGGTGGGTTCACCGAGGCCTTGACGGCAGAACGCCTTGCGCATCGTGCAGAGCAGGGCAGGCAAGACCAGGCGCCCTCATGTCCCATCTGCGGCAAGCCGATGGTCAAGCGCATGGCCAAGAAGGGTGTCAATTCTGGTCGCGAATTCTGGAGCTGCATCGGCTACCCGGGCTGCAATGGGATAAGGAATATCATTTAGCATTATATCGAAATGACGGCATGACGAAATAACGTCATAACGAAATAACGTCATAACGAAATAACGTCATAACGAAATAACGGCATAACGAAATAACGTCATAACGGCATAACGAAGTAATAACGTAATAACGAATAAATCTAGAAAACAAATGAAGAAAAAAGCAATCCTGACATTCGCCCTCTTGATGGGCGCGCTGGGGATGAACGCCCAGCAGAAAGTGAACTTCCAGACGGCCTGCCATCCTGAAGACGTGAAGCACTACGACACGAAGCTGCTCCGCGAGCGCTTCGTGATGGAGAAGGTGATGGCCCCCGACTCCATCCTGCTCACTTACTCTCACTACGACCGCTTCATCTTCGGAGGTGCCATGCCGGTGAACAACACGCTCACCCTGGAGAACTTCCGCGACCTGGGGCTCGATGTGGATCCCGGCATCAAGGACAAGTACTTCCTCTATAACCGCGAGCTCGGCGTCGTTAACTGCGGTGCCGGCGAGGGCGTGGTCATCGTCGACGGCAAGGAGTATGCCCTCTCGCCCAAGGAGGCACTCTACATCGGCCGCGGCCACATCGCCAAGGACAAGGACGTGAACAAGCAGGTGCAGTTCCGCTCGAAGGACCCGAAGAATCCCGCCAAGTTCTACCTCAACTCTGCCACCGCCCACCAGCACTACAAGACGCAGTGGATCACCCTCGACGGCCGCAAGGGCTCGCTGAAGGCCGCCGTCTGGGGACCCGTGGGCTCGCTCGAAGAGTGCAACAACCGCACCGTCTACAAGCTCATCGTCAACGACGTGCTCGAGGAGGGACCCTGCCAGCTGCAGCTCGGACTGACGCAGCTCAACCCCGGTGCCGCCTGGAACACGATGCCACCGCACACCCACGGGCGCCGCATCGAGGCCTACTACTATTTCAACCTGCCTGAGGGTCAGACCATTGCCCACATCATGGGTGAGCCCCAGGAGAGCCGCGTGGTATGGCTCCACAACGAGCAGGCCATCATGTCGCCCGAATGGTCCATGCACGCTGCCGCCGGCACCTACTACTACACCTTCATCTGGGGTATGGCCGGTGAGAACCTCTACTATAACGACAAAGACAACATTCCCGTCATCGACATCAAGTAACTCCTGATGCCTTTTTAACGATATGACGATATAACGTTTTAACGAAATAATGAAATAATGGCTCCCGTACAAACTACTAAGATGTCCAACTTCCGCTGGGTCATCTGCGCGTTGCTCTTCCTGGCAACCACCGTCAACTATATGGACCGTCAGGTCTTGTCGCTCACCTGGAAGGACTTCATTGCTCCTGAGTTCCACTGGACCGATGCCGACTACGGCACCATCACCGGTCTGTTCTCACTCTTCTACGCCATCGCCAACCTCTTCGCCGGAAAGTTCATCGACTGGATGGGCACCAAGAAGGGCTATCTGATTGCCATCTTCGTGTGGTCGACAGGTGCAGTGCTCCACGCCGGATGCGGCTGGGCCGCCATGACCATCGAGGGCTACGACAGCATCGAGGCCCTGCGCATGGTGCAGGCCGGGTCGGACGCCGCCGTGGCCATCGCTACCATCTCCGTATGGCTCTTCCTCAGCTGCCGTCTGATACTCGCCGTCGGTGAGGCCGGCAACTTCCCCGCTGCCATCAAGGCCACGGCCGAGTACTTCCCCGCCAAGGACCGCGCCTTCTCCACCTCCATCTTCAACAGCGGTGCCTCCGTGGGCGCACTGGCCGCTCCCGCCACCATCCCCCTGCTGGCCCGTGCCTGGGGCTGGGAGATGGCCTTCATCATCATCGGTGTGCTGGGCTACGTGTGGATGGGCCTGTGGATGTGGCTCTATGAGAAGCCCCGCCAGAACAAGCGCGTCAACCAGGCCGAGCTGAACTACATCGAGCAGGACATCGACATCGCAGAGGTGCAGGACCGCACCGCCGAGAAGGAGGAGAAGGCTATCCCCTTCTTCCAGTGCTTCAGCTACAAGCAGACGTGGGCCTTCCTCGTGGGTAAGTTCATGACCGACGGTGTGTGGTGGTTCTTCCTCTTCTGGGCTCCCGCCTACTTCAGCGACCAGTATGGCTACACCTCCGACTCCACCATGGGCATCCTGCTCATCTTCACCCTCTACTTCATCGTGACGGTGCTCAGTATCGGCGGCGGCTATCTGCCGAAGTATTTCGTCGAGAAGAAAGGCATGAACCCCTATCTGGGCCGCATGCGCGCCATGCTCATCTTCGCCTGCTTCCCAGTGCTCGGACTGCTGGCGCAGCCCATGGGCGCCATCAGCGCCTGGTGGCCTGCCATCCTCATCGGTCTGCTCGGCGCAGGCCATCAGGCATGGAGTGCCAACCTCTTCTCCACCATCGGCGACATGTTCCCCAAGTCTACCATCGGAACGATTGTGGGTCTGGGCACGATGACCGGCGGTCTCGGCTCTATGGCCATCAACATGGGTTCGGGTCAGTTCTTCACCTGGGCTGCCGCTCAGGGCGAGGCCTTCTCGTTCTTCGGATTCGACGGCAAGCCCGCTGCCTACATGGTGGTGTTCTGCATTTGCGCCGTGGCCTACCTCATCGGCTGGTGCATCATGAAGGCTCTCGTGCCTAAGTACAAGCCCATCGTGGTAGAGTAGTGATATGGCAGGGTGTTTTGCTTGTCAAACGCCGAATCAGAGGCGGACGGCGTTTGACAAGCAGAATGCCCTACAAAAGTCGGTGATAATTGGGTATACGATATTGGACAGCCTATTTCCGACGGTTCCACCGCCTGGACCAGCCGTGGTGTTTGAGCATTCAGACAGTCCAGCCGCTGGACAGATCATAGTTGACGACCCGCGATGCTGATGCAGCGCAGTCTGAAAAAAGTTTTCGCGGTTTTTCTTGCCACTGTTGCCACTAAGGCGCATTACTCGCTGACTATCAGTGGGTTACGCAGTGGCAACAACACCGTTTCTCTTGCCACTCTTGCCACTACCGTTGCAACGGCTAAGTGCCTGTAAACCAGCAAGTTTGGCAAAGTGGCAAGAGTGGCATCGGAAAAATTCCTACTGTGCGGTCACGCATTATAAATATTTAGGAAAGAAATTAGAATAACTCATCTTTCGGGAGTTCCTTCCCCGCCTGCTGTAGGGCGTTTAGCTTGTCTAACGCCGCTCAAAGGATAATGCAACAGGCGGCGTTTGACAAGCAAAACGCCCTACAGTAGGCGGGAGGAGTAAAGTTAGTCATTTCTGATAAATATCGGAGAGCAATCCGTAACTTTAACTTCTGTTGGAGTTAAAATGTTTGTATTTGCGACGTGTTTCGTAGAAAATTAGTACCTTTGCAGCCATGAAACAAATGAAACTATGGATGCTGGCCACCATCCTTACATCTTGTGGCCTGATGATGCTCAGTTCGTGTTCGAATGACGACAACACAGATACGCCTCCAACAGATGAGGTGGAGTCGCAACTGCAGCGGATGACGCTGCGCGAAAAGGTGGGACAGATGTTCTATGTGCGACCCGAATGTCTCGACACCACCATCCACTTCAACCGCTCCGGCGGCATTGACCAGAGTGTCGACGACCTCACCAAGATCAAGTTGCAGGCCGTCAACGAGATGATGCGGAAGGTGAACGAGAAATATCCCGTGGGCGGCATCATCCTCTATGCGCACAACATCGAGGACGAGGCACAACTGTCGCGCTTCATCCCTGAAATCCGTGCGCTGAAAGGCTCACCCCTGCTGTGCATCGACGAAGAAGGCGGGCGTGTGGCTCGCATCGGACGCAACAGCAATTTCCATGTGAAGACCTACGAGTCGATGGGGGCCATCGGTGCTACTGGCGACCCGAAGAATGCCTACGAGTGCGGCAACACTATCGGCACCTATCTCCACCGCTACGGCTTCGATATTGACTTCGCCCCTGTGGCCGACGTGAATACCAATCCTGAGAATATCGTCATCGGCGCCCGTGCCTTCAGCGACAAGCCTGAAATAGCCGCCCCGATGGTGACAAACTATCTGCAGGGACTGAAGGATGCCGGTGTCGTGGGTTGCATCAAGCACTTTCCGGGCCACGGCGACACGAAGGCTGACACGCACTTCGGCTATGCCAGCTCGCAGAAGACGTGGGAGGAGATGCTCTCGTGCGAGATGGTGACCTTCAAGGCCGGCATACAGTGGGGGTGCCAACTCATCATGACGGCTCACATCAGTGCGCCCAACGTGACGGGTGCTGACATGCCTGCCACGATGTCATCGGTCATTCTGCAAGACAAGCTGCGCCGCGAACTGGGCTATCAGAACCTCATCATCACCGACGCGATGGAGATGGGAGCCATCACCCAGCAGTACACCAATGGCGAGGCTGCCGTGGGTTGCATCAAGGCCGGTGTCGACATCGTGCTCGGCCCGCAGGTGTTCACGGAGGCTTTCGACGCGGTAATCAAGGCTGTAGAAGCCGGTGAAATCACAGAGCAGCGCATTGACGAGAGCGTGCGTCGCATTCTGAAGCTGAAGCAGAGCATCAGGAAATAGGCAGCCCCTGGATTAATTGTTTTTTTGTCTACGGACTTTTCGGGACTTACAGGACAGTCCTTTGAGTCCTTGGAGTCCGTAGACTTTGATTTATTTAGTAACCGTTAAAATATAACTTGGTACGATTATTAATAAACATATAATTACCATATAATTAATCATATAATGGCTACGCGCAGCAATTAATGGATAATTAATGGTAATTCGTGTTCATCATTTTTTTACCAACTTATTATTTTACGCTTATTTAATCACTACCTTCTTGCCATTGTTGATATAGATGCCGCGCTGCGTCGGCTGCCCGTCGAGGCGGCGTCGAAGTTCAGCGTCAGCGTGCTGCCAGTGAGGTTGCTCGTCGTGGTGTTGAGCGTCATGGCCTGTACGCCGTCGCCACTGAGGGTGCCGTTCGTCGATGAAGAAGTTGACAGCCATCAGCACGCAGATGCGTTAGGTTGGCTTTATTCTTCGCTGACTTTTATCTTCAGCAAATCAAAGTACATCAGACGAGTATTGAGAGGTAAACGACCAACACCGATACCCATATACTTGGCTTCGAGCCGTTCGTCATCTATTAGATAGCGAAAACCATTCTTTTCGTAATAGTGAAGTGTCTCAGGACGGTTCAGCGCATCTACAATAAGGAAGCGGCAACCAGTGCGGTTGTTGGTGCGGAAGAGCACCTTGATGAAGTCCATGATGGCAGTACCATAGCCTTGCCCAGCAAAGTCTTTGTTGGTTCCCAAACGACCAATCAACACGGCAGGGAAACGCTTTAACGATTTATTGTGCAAGTCCGTATCATCAAGAAACTGCTCCTTATATTCGTCGGTGATGCGGTTGGTCAGGCGTATGCTGTCATTTGAGAGCGAGAAGGCGGTGACAATGGTGCTTGGCTGCTCTTTAAGGCAAAACAGATAGGTCTTTCCAAGCAGACGACTTTGGTTGATAAGACAATCCTTGGCGAAAAACTCGTCAAGGTCGTTTTCCCCACAGCTGAAAGGCTGACATTCCGTCAGCCTTTTCTCTGAAGCGCGTACAAGTTCGCATCGTGCCAGCAGTTCTTCTACAGTCATAGCACGTTGGTAGTTTTCAGAAAGTCAGAAACGACTTTCGCCTCATGGCGATAGTCCTGCGTACCCGGATTCAGTTCCGTTCGCTTTGCTTCGCTCTCAAACGACTTAGCTGTCTCGCCGTAGAGTGTCGGGATAGCTCTGATTGCTGTTGCCATAGTTATATAATCTTTCGTATTACCCATTAGCAGTTTCGCAGCCTTTCGGCTGCAAAGGTACAACTTTTATTTCAATTAACGATAAGATTTGTAGAGTTTAACGTGGATTTGTAAGCATTTGAGTATATTTTCCATAAAATGCACACTGAGATCGCCATGGATTAATTGTTTCTTTTTTGTCTACGGACTTTTCGGGACTTACGGGACTGTCCTTTGAGTCCTTGGAGTCCGTAGACTTTGATTTATTTAGTAACCGTTAAAATATAACTTGGTACGATTATTAATAAACATATAATTACCATATAATTAATCATATAATGGCTACGCGCAGCAATTAATGGATAATTAATGGTAATTCGTGTTCATCATTTTTTTACCAACTTATTACCACGCCAACTTCCTGCCAGTCGGCAATCATCTCCGCAACATCGGCTTTTGCCTCGTCTGCCGTCACTTCGTATTCCTCACAGAGCCTTTCGGCCAGCGCCTCTACGGTGAAGTCGCCCATGTCCTGAGCCTGCTGCCAGAGCCATGCCGCCGTCTCGTTCAGAGCCAGCATTTTTCCGAAGTTGATAGCCCCAAGGCCCTCACCCATAATCACGCGTTCGCCGCACACTTCGCGCAGCACAAATCCTTCCTTGATTCTCATTTTTACTTTTTTGCTCTTCTATAAATTGCCAATAAATATCTTCTCACAGGGCGCAGCCAAAACCACATTTTTGCAGCCGACTTCCGCCACCTATTATATAAATAATGTGTACGTTCCTTATCATCCACCACATGCGTCGCCGTGGCCTTGATGTCGCCGACGGTACAGCGTTCCGTACCTGCCAGATTGCCGTCGCCCATCAGCGTGACCCGTTCGCCATCGATACGGATAATCCGATGCACCACATAACGACAGCCGTCAGCCCACGCCAGCACCACGTCACCGACTTTCTGTTGCTTTGGCTTCTGCAGGATGACGCTCTCCTTGCCCCCGATGATAAACGGTAGCATACTGGTGCCATTGACGGGCAGCGTCACGCTCACGCCATCCTCCACCAGCCGGATGGCTTCCTCTATGATCTCGTTGTCAGTCATCGCGTGATAGTTCGTTACGATGTCCTGCCACCTCGTAACATCTTGTCTTTTTCATCTTGGAATGTCTCTTAATGATAATGTCCTGTACCTGATGCGTGTAGGCAGCGTCGAGATGACTTTCTTCCAGTATTTGATTTCGTACCACAGCATTTCCCAGAAGTCGAAGCGCATCAGCCGTAAGTGCCGCATTCGTCCTTCAAGTACTCTTCTCAACCCATTGTACTGCTGCCGCTCGGCATATCGTCCGAAGTTGCCGCCCTCCATCACGTCGCGCAACATCCACTCGCCACGATATTCGTCGGGCTCACAGAGCATGAGGTCTTGCTCCAAATGAAGCACCTCGCCGAGCACCCACATCACGGCTTCAGCCGCATGGTGTAGCCCAAACCGCCTGAGCATCGCCGCCACCTCGTCGCGCTCTGTCTTCTGAGATGACCGCAACAGCCAGTAATAATCGCACACATGTCGCAACCCGATACCACCGGCCAGAAAATGCCGCTGGATATGCGCCAACTGCATCACAAGCGCAAACCTGACAGACGGCACGTAAAAACCTTCATCCACTTTAGTGGAAGTAAGAATCTCCCGCTCCAACCACCGTTGCAGCCTGCGGTTTGTCAGTGGATTGAAGTTGCCCGACGATGGACGGAAATGCACCTCCACCGTCACGCCCCGCTCGTTTGCCGGAAGATGCACATGGTGATAGCTGGCAGAAAGTTCAGCCTTGGGCATCATACCCATCTCGTCGAGCATCTTGACGACGCTCTCCCGTCCGCCCTCCACCCAGAGGTCAATATCTCCCGGCTGTCGCACGAACTTGTCGGGATAGAGCCGCGCATTGGCCTGTCCCTTCAGTATCGCTGTGCGCCGTCCTTGCTCGCCGAACAGCCGTGTCAGCCGTGCCGACTCCTGATAGAGCTGTTCATTCAGTCCCCGGATCGCTTCTGCCTCGGCAGCCCATTGCAACCTCACATCCTCCGGCACGTCCGCTGCCTGCTTCACCGCAGCAAACAGCACCCCGAGGAGCGACTGCCTGCCGGCAAACGCATACATCATGCGCCAGTCGCAGACAGTCGTTTCCATGTTGTGCATCTCGCCATTCAAGGCGTGGCGCAGCAGTTCAAATATATTGCTCTTGTCGCTCATTTCGGTGGCTTACGCCAACTTGTTCATGTCGTCCGTGCCGGGCTGGCCGGGGGCGTAGTTCAGCCACTGGTCGGCACTGCTTTGCAGCAGATGGGTGCGGTGTTGCAGTTTGACGACGCGCATGGCGGGTTTCTGATAGTTTCTCTTGCTCATAGTTACTTGTGATTATTTGATGAATACTTTGTTTCCTTTATTGATATAGAGTCCCTTCGCAGTGGGCTTGGCGGGCAGGCGGCGACCGTCGAGGGTGTACCACTCGTCGCCGAAGGTCACATCGCCCGTCCTGGTGTCAAGGGTGCCGATGGCCGTAGTCTGGCCGTTGCTGCCAATCAGGCGCACGGTCATCGTCTCGGGCAGTCCGTCGTTGGCGGAGCGGGTCAGGGCGCGGGCATTGCCGGCGCCGCTGTACTGCAAGTAGGCACGGAAGGGGCGGATGCCGCCGGTGTGGACCCGGATGAACTTGCCGGCCTCCGTCTGGTCGCCCGAGTCGCCGTAGGCCTGGCCCGAGGCGAAACCATAGATGTTGTCGGGGTCTGATTTCCACTCGATGGTCTCGTACGTGCCTTTATACGTCCAATCGCCGCTGGTCGTGGTTCCTGCTGTGTAGGTGTCAGCTACATTGCCGATGGTGCCGCTGAAGATTACTTCGCTGCTGGATGACGGCATGAAGAGGTATGGCGTGTTGGCTGCAAGCTCGCCCGACGCAAGGTTGCTCGGGTCGTCCTTCTGCATAGTAACCACCCAGTCGCTGCCCGACATATCGACACCTGCGAAGGTGTAGAACTTGCCGGCTGCCGTGGCCTGGTCAGCGCTGATGGCGAAGGGCAGGCAGACGGTAGAGGCCACGCCGCGGGTGAACGTGCGGGTGAATATGACGGGGACGTTGGCCTGTCCGGCGAAGGTGGTGAGCGGAGTCACGCCGGCGGTCTCGTTGAGCACGAGCCAGGGCTGGAGGGTCTTGCCGGCGAGGGCGGCGAGGTCGTCGGCGGTCAGTGTGCCGGTGTAGATGTTGCCGCTGCCGTCGGTGAGGGCCTGGCCGTCCTTGACTGCTACGGTGCCGAGTTGGGTGCTGATGCTGCTGGCGGTGATGCGGTCGGCGGGGCGGGTCCAGCCGAGGGTGATGTCGTCGGTCAAGGCGTAGATGCCGGTGGCGTTGTCGCCGGTGGCGTTGGCGGTGAGCTGTCCGCCGAGGATGCTGAGCCTTTGGCCGTAGATGGCGTAGGATTTATTGCCGTTGGCGGAGATGGTGAGGGTGCCGCCCCGGAGGGTGACTTTGGAGATGATGCCATACACCGAGGAGCCGGTGGTGGTGATGCTGACGTTGCCGCTGTGCTGCACGTAGCTATACACATCGATGCCACACGATGAGCCGTTGTAGCGGAGGGTGCCGGCGGTGGCGGCATCGAGGCTCTGGCCGTAGATGATGAGGTTGGAGAGGCCTCTATTGATGCCATACGTGTTGCCGTTGAGGGTCATGTTCTTGCCGTCGGCGAGGATGAGGGTGATCATGCCGTCGGGCACGATTTGGTTGGCGTAGGTGATGTCGGTGCCGACGTAGTAGGTGCCGGCGGCGAGGTGTACGTTGCCATTCCCATCCACGGCCTCATGTCCGTCGAGGGCGATGGCCTTTGCGGTCTGTGTGGTGCCGTCGGCTGTCATGTAGTTGACTTCGTGCTCCAGGCCGTCGCTGCGGAGGGCGGTGTTGATGGTCACGTCGCCGTCGGTGGCGTTGACGGTGTATGTGTTGCCGCTGAGTGCGGTGCCCTTGGCGCTAAAGGAGAGCGTGTAGCCCTCGGGGGCTTCGCTGGCGAGGGGCAGGGCGAGACCCATGCGGTAGTAGCTGATGCCGCCTTTCACAAAGCCGTTTTCGGGCTCGGAGGCCAGCACGGTGGTGCTCACGCCGTCGCCGAGGGTGATGGCGTAGGCAGGGAGGGCGCCGTTGTCGTCGGCGATGTCAGCTCCCTCGCAGCCCTTGCCGGAGGTGACGGCGGTGCTGTTCACGGTGCAGCCGTGGTAGTAGTTGTTGCGGAGGGTGCCGTCGGCGTTGAAGCCGCAGATGGTGCCGTAGAACTGGCCAGTGGCGGTGATGTGGGAATTGGTGACGGTGCAGCCGCTGACAATGCTATTGCTAGTTTTGAAGCCTACGATGCCGCCGACATAATAGCAGCCTGTGATGCGGGCGTCGGTGAGGTGGACGTCGTGGATGTTGGCGTGGCTGCCTATCTGCCCGAAGAGGCCTTGGTAGAAGTCGGCGTCGCCGGTGCCGTCCTTGCAGATGCGGATGCCGCTGACGGTGTGGCCGTCGCCGTCGAAGTTGCCGTTGAAGAAGCGTTCGGTGCCGCCGATGTTGCCGCCTATGGCCTCATAGTTGCTCTGTCCTTCGTCGAGGGTCAGGTCGTTGGGGTCGAACGTGATGTCGGCTCCGAGCTTGAAGTACTTGCCCTGGTAGTCGTTGGCGGTCTCGCCGTTAGTGCCGTTCACGCGGTGGGCGAGCAGCAGGAGCTGGTCTTTGTTGTATATCATGTAGGGGTATTTCGAGTCGCCCTTGTTCACGGTTGCCCAGTCGATGGGGGCGAGGGCGACGCTGATGGTCACGTCGTCGTCGGGCATGGTGAGTGTGGTGCCGCTGAGGGTGCCTGCGCTGGCGGTGTAGCCGTACTGGTAGCCTTGGGGTGCGCCGGTGGCGGAGTTGCTGAGGGTGAGGCTGAGCTGGTCGTCGCTGCCGTAGTAGAGGGTCTGGCCGCGCTGCAGTCCTCCGCCGCTGTAGGCGGTGATGCCGCTGACGGTGTACTGGGTCGCCGTGCCGGTGAGGGCGACGGCCTTGATGGTGACGTTCTCACCCGCCGCGACGGTGTGCGCCTGCTTGCCGGCTGCTGCGATTCGGGTGCTCGTAGTGCAGGTGGGTGCTACGGTGTAATATACATTGCTGACGGTGGCAGTGGTAGAAGCATTGTTTACATGGATGGCTATGGGGTGGAAGCCGACGTTGGCAGCATTGACGCTGCTGGCGGCGAAGATGTCGTTCTCGAGTATCAATGTGTTGCCGTCGCTCCATCCCTGCAGGCCGCCGGTGTAATACGATCCGCTGGTGAGCGAACCAGTGAAGGCGCAGCCTCGGATGGTGAGTTTGCACTGGAGACCGTGGCCGACGATGCCACCCAAGTAGCCATAGTCATCATCCTTGATGCTGACATTGGTGGCTACGAGGCAGTTCTCTATGGTGTTCTCCACGCTGGCTTCATCGCCACGGGCGAAGCCAACCAAACCTGCAGAGTGTCTCATGCCCGCCACGCTGCCGGTAACCACGAGGTTTCTGATGGTAGCGCCTTTGATTTCGCAGAAGGGCGCGGTGCCTTGTACCGTGCCGGTGATGCTGACGGTGAGCGTATAGCCGCCGCCGTCGAAGGTGCCGGCGAACTCATGTCCTGTGCTGCCAGCCATGCGGGTGACGGTGATGTCGGCGCCGAGCTGGACGGTCTTACCGCTGAAGCGGTTGTAGGTGTCGTTGTCGTTGAGGCAGTCGCAGAAGACGTTCCAGCCCGTGGCGGTGAGGATGGTGTACTCCGTGCCCGCGTCGTTGACCGAGAAGTGGGCGGGGTCGGGGGTTTTGGCGGCGGTGATGGCGGCGTCTTGGTCGGGCATGGTGAGGGTGTAGCCGTCGTTGGCATTGCCGCCGACGGTGCCGTTGGTGGCGGTTAAGCCGTCGAAGAGGTAGCCAGCGGGGACGGTTCCGGTATAGCCGAGGGTGAGCACTGCGCCGGAGCGCCAGTAGTTCTCGGCGGTGCCGTTGTTGTCGGCGTCGCAGCTGAAGCCGAGGTCAGCGGCCATCGTTGTCTGGATGGTTACGCCGTCGCCGAGGTCGAGGCGGTAGGCAGGGAGGGCGCCGTTGTTGGCGGTGATGTCGGCGATGTCGGAGCCGCCGCAGCCCTTGCCGGAGGTGACGGCGGTGCCGTTGACGGTGCAGCCGTGGTAGTAGTTGTTGGTGAGGCGGTTGGTGATGATGGTGCTGCCGCAGATGGTGCCGTATCTCAAGTTGTCGTTAGCGGTGATATAGGAATCGGTGACGGAGCAGCCCATAATGTAGCCCCCGTAGGTGTGGCCCACGATGCCGCCGACGGAATAGTTGCCTGTGATGCGGGCGTCGGTGAGGTGGACGTCGTGGATGTTGGCACCGCTGCCTATATAGCCGAAGAGGCCTTGGTAGTTGCTGCTGGTCTTGCGGATGCGGATGCCGCTGACGGTGTGGCCGTCGCCGTCGAAGTCGCCTTTGAAGAAGCGGTCGGTGCCGCCGACTCTGCAGCCTATGGCCTCATAGTTCTCGGCGTAGTTGGAGGGCTCGTCAGCGGCATGGCTGAACGTGATGTCGGCTCCGAGCTTGAAGTACTTGCCCTGGTAGTCGTTGGCGGTCTCGCCGTTGGTGCCGTTCACGCGGTGGGCGAGCAGCAGGAGGTCTTCCGGGGTGCTGATGATGTACGGGCTGGACTTGTAGCCGGTGCCCGTCCATGCTGCCCACGCCCCCTGCGCGGTGGCGAGGAGTGCGAGGGCAGCTATGAATCTGCTGATGTAGTGTATCATAATAATATAAATGTATAATGTATAATGTTTATTTGTTGTTGTTTTTGTCTAAGGAGTTTAGGAGTTGGGGAGTTTTTCTGGCGGGGCCACTCCTTGAGTCCTTGACTCCTTAGAGTTTTTTTTGTCTACGGACTTTTTGGACTTTTTGGACTGTCCTTTGAGTCCTTTGAGTCCGTAGACTTATTATCTCTCCGCGGGCTTCTTTTTGTCTACGGACTTTTTGGACTTTTTGGACTGTCCTTTTAGTCCTTTGAGTCCGTAGACTTAATTATCTCTCCGCGGGCTTCTTTTTGTCTACGGACTTTTTGGACTTTTAGGACTGTCCTTTGAGTCCTTGGAGTCCGTAGACTTATTATCTCTCCGCGGGCTTCTTTTTGTCTACGGACTTTTCGGACTTTTTGGACTGTCCTTTGAGTCCTTTGAGTCCGTAGACCTATTATCTCTCCGTAGACTTTTATTCTCCGCAGACTAAAATATCAATCCGCAGGGCGAGCGTAGGGATTGCGGACGGTGTGGATGCCGTCGCGCAGGTTCTCTTCGTTGAAGTTGATGACGTAGCCCAGTTCGCAGCCAGCGAGCCGCAGGTAGGTGTAGAGCTGCTTCTCGAAGAGCTTGCGGTACTCGGTGACGGACTTCAGTTCGAGGATGACCTTGCCGTCGACGATGATGTCTAAGCGCAGGTCGTTGGCCAGCGGCTCGCCTTTGTAGATGACGGGCACGGGCTTCTGTCGCTCCACGGTGAACCCTGCGGCGGTGAGTTCGCGGCAGAGGGCTTCCTCGTAGATGCTCTCCAGCAGGCCTGGTCCGAGCTCGTCGAACACGTTGTAGGCGCAGCGGAGAATCTTGTAAGTGTAGTTCCTATCCATTCTTTCTACGTTTTTTTTATTTTGTCTACGGACTTTTGGGACTTTTAGGACCGTCCTTTTAGTCCTTGGAGTCCGTAGACTTTTATTCTCTGCGGATGTATTGTTGTCTACGGACTTTTGGGACTTTTAGGACTGTCCTTTTAGTCCTTGGAGTCCGTAGACCTAATTATCATTCCTTGGCGACCGTCACCAGAGCCGAATGCAATGGAACTTGTTCCAATTCCATTATTTTTTTCGTTAGAGGTCGGTGCGGGGTGTGCCGTCGTACTTGTCGAGGCGGAAGCCGTACTCGTAGATGTTGTAGAAGATGGCGATGAACACGCCCAGGCCCGCAAAGAGCAGGAGTGTGTAGGGCCAGAGGGCACTCCAGCCCAGGTGCCAGTGGAGCAGGCAGCCCGCGCCGAGCAAGGCCAGGGCCAAGGCTATGAGCAGGCGGATGCGGCGGTAGTAGGGGTAGATGCCGTAGTAGCCGAATGACTTCAGGAGCGTGAGCGCCATGCCGAGGCAGAGGATGCCGCAGACGAGCTGTGCCGTTTGGTAGAGTTCTTGTTGCATACGATTGAGTTTATTGTTGATTTCGAGTACAAAAATACAGTTTATGCGCGGAAAAAGGTGTGTCAGAAACGCGAATGGTGTGTCAGAAACGCGAGGGAGGTGTGTCAATTCGTCGAATTTACACACTTTTTTCCGCTTTTTTACCAAAAAAGTTGTAACTTTGCAGCTGGTTAGCAATAACAGATTGCAATTCGGATTGAATATGGAATTGATGCAGTTTACAGCTATTGTGCTGATGATAGGACTGACGCTGAAGCTCCTGCTGCTGCCCCGCCGGGTGGAGGAGAACAGCGTGACGGGCCGTAGCCGCTGGCTGATGTTCGGCGGCACGGCACTGCTGGGCGTGCAGTTTGTGCTGCAGATGGCGCTGGGTTTGCGCGAGAAGGGCGTGACGCAGGCCGTGATGCTCAACCTGACGGTGTTCACACTCGTATCGTGGCTGCTGTCGCTCGCCATACTCCGGCTGCTGACGCAGGGAAGCCTGAGCCGTGTGGATGCCTGGCTCGGCGGCGGGGTATGGGTGGCGGAGACGGTGCTGATAGTGGCGGCGGCAATGACCGATGGCGAGACGCTATTGAGCGGCAGCCACCGTCTGCGGACAGCAGAGCAGGTGGGCAGCATCATCTACTTCGCCATGCAGTGCTACTATAGTTGGCGGAACGTCGTACACTTGCGCCGCCTGCGCCAGAGCCTTGACGACTACTACGACTACGACATCAGCCAGCGCTTAGAATGGATGCAGGTAAGCATCTGGGAGCTGGTCGTACTGTCGCTGTTCGTGCCCGCCGTCATCTTCGCCCCCGGACGATGGCTGATGGGCTTCGCCGTGGTGTTCTTCTATGGTATATGGTATCTCGTGGACAGTTTCTGCGACTATGTGAAGAGCAGTATGCCGCGCAAGGTGGCGGAGAGTGAAGAGGTAAGGGCGAAGAATGAAGAAGGTTTAGCTCGGCGGCCCGAAGGGGAAAGCCAATCTGCTGCCGCCAACGGTGAGGATGAAAGGGCTGCCCCCGTACTGGGTGACGAGCAGCAGGAGCGTGTGACAGCCGCCATCGCCCAATGGACGGCTCAGGGCGGCCACCGTAAGAGCGGTCTGAACAAGTCGATGGTTGCCGGACAGATGGGTGTGTCGGTCAATCTGCTGAGCCAATGGCTGCGTCACCGGAACCAGAATTTCTGGGACTGGCTCTCCGACCTGCGCATCGAGGAGACCAAGCGCATCATCCGCGAGCACCCCGACTGGACCAACGAGGCCATAGCCGACCACTGCGGCTTCAACGACCGCAGTGCCTTCCAGAAAAAATTCAAGGAGAAGACGGGCATGACCCCGACAGAATGGGCAGAGCAAGAAAAATGAGCTGGGAAGCCCAGACAGCTATGAGATAGTGGCCTGTAGGAATCCCTGGCGTATCAGGGTGTCGATGAGTTCCTCCGACATGGCCTCGTTGTCCTTGCGGGTATAGCGGATGTCGGTGAATATCTGGGCAAGCGTCTCCTTGTGGTTGATCTCCACGAAGTGACGGTTCTCCTCGAGCTGTTCCTTATATTTATAATAGGTGTCGATGTCCGTGCCCAGATAGTCGTGGTAGGTCTCCTGATGGACGAAACTCTCCAGGGGCAGGCGGTCGGAGAGGGGCGGCTCCTCGGCAGGCCAGCCCAGGGTGAGTGTTGCCACTGGCATCACAAGTTTTGGCAGCCGCAGGATGTCGATGATCTGCTGGGGCTGGTAGACGGTAGTGCCGAGATAACAGTAGCCCAGCCCCTCCTCATCGGCGAGGTTGCAGAAGGTCTGCGTGAACAGCAGTGCGTCGGTGGCGGCGTTGATGAAGGATAGGAAGTTGTCGTAGCCGGGTTCTGCCTTCCGGCAGCGGGCCCAGGTGCTGGTGCGGTTGAAGTCGGCACAGATGGTGAGCACCACCGGGGCCTGAGTGACCATCGGCTGGTTGAAATGGGCGGGAGCCAGACGGGCCTTCATCTCGCTGTCGCGGGTTACGATGACGCTGTAGAGCTGCAGGTTGCCCATCGTCTGTGTGCGTGCGGCCTGGGTGAACAGGCGGTCGAGCAGCTGCTGGCCGACCTCCCTGTCGGAGTACTTACGGATGGTACGTCGAGTGAGAATTGTCTTCATATTGATGCTGTTTTGGATGCAAAGGTAGTGAAAGTTTTCCGAAATGTCACACTTTTCATCGAAAAAAACGCAGAAATAGCCCCCGTATGAAAAACTTTTTGTAACTTTGCGCCGACAAAAGTAAACAAACGATGCAAACAGAGACTAATAGCAGCCAGCTGCAGCAAGTGATAGACTTTCTGACAGCCAGCAGCAGCAAGCCGGGCGGCGAGCCATCGAGGGAGCAGGTAGGGCGCCTGCTGCAGAAGTGTCTCGGAGCGCTGAGTGCCGACGAGTCGTCGCTGCTGCTGAGCCTCGCCAGTCAGGCTGTGGCCCTGAACCGCCGTCCCGACGTCACGGAGGTCCGCCCGCAGGCACTGGAGTGCGACGTGGTGCGCTTTCAGAACAACAAGGAGAAGTGGGTGGCTCTGGTGGGCCTGCTCGACGGCTATCCCTACGAGATATTCACCGGCTTGCAGGACGATGAGGAGGGCATCATTCTGCCCAAGAGTGTACTGCACGGCAAGATTATCAAGCAGGTGAATCCTGACGGTACGAAGCGCTACGACTTCCAGTTCGAGAACAAGCGCGGCTATAAGACCACGGTGGAGGGCCTGTCGGAGAAGTTCAACCCGGAGTACTGGAACTATGCCAAGCTCATCTCCGGCGTGCTGCGCTACCGTATGCCGCTGGAGCACGTCATCAAGCTCGTGGCCTCGCTCTCGCTGAAGGATGAGAGTATCAACACGTGGAAGACGGGCGTGGAGCGTGCGCTGAAGAAGTATCTCCCCGGCTCTAACGACGAGGAGGAAAACGGGGAGATTTGAGAATTGAGGGCTGAGAGTGGCTATATCAGGCTGGAGGGGTTGCGCATCCATGCGTTCCACGGGGTGCTGCCCCAGGAGCGGCAGGTGGGTGCCGACTTCCGCATCGACCTGCGGGTGGGCTATCCGCTGACGGAGGCGATGCAGAGCGACGACGTGAGGGATACGCTCAACTATGCCGAACTCTACGAAATCGTCAGAGGCGAGATGGCCGTTCCCTCGCAGCTCTTGGAGCATGTGGCCGGACGCATCGCCAAGGCCGTCGGAGCAGCCTTTCCGCTCGTCACCTCCATCGACCTGGTGCTGACCAAGCAGAATCCCCCGATGGGTGCCGACTGCGACGGTGCATCAGTGGAGATACACTTAATAAATGATAAAACTGGGTGCTGATTGTCGGTTATTCGGATGATAATGCGTAATTTTGCACCTGTTTATATAAACTATGTGTAAGAAGATTGTATTGCTTTTGATAACAACCCTGCTTCTTGCGGTGTCGGCGGATGCTGCAGGCAAGAAGTTCACGCTCGTGGTCGATGCGGGGCACGGAGGCAGGGACACAGGAGCCAAGGGCAGGCAGACCATGGAGAAGACCCTGACGCTGAGAATAGCGCTGGCCTTCGGAAAGCTGGTGGAGCAGAACTGCCCCGACGTGAACGTCGTCTATACCCGCAAGACCGACAGGTTCGTGGAACTGTACCGCAGGGCCGAGATAGCCAATCAGAACAAGGCCGACCTCTTCATTTCTATCCATATCAATGCGCTGCCCAAGGGCAAGACGGCCCGTGGCTTCCAGACCTACACCCTGGGCACCAGCAAGCGCACGGGCAAGAAGACCGGGGTGGTGGAGAACCTTGAAGTGGCCAAGCGCGAGAATGCCGTCATCTTCCTGGAGAAGGACTATAAGCAGACCTATCACGGCTACGACCCCAATTCGCCCGAGAGCAACATCATGTTCGAGTTCGTGCAGGACAAGAACATGGAGAACTCCGTGGAGCTGGCGCGCTATATGCAGCGCTACGTATGCCGGGCTACGGGCCGTCGGGACATGGGTGCCCAGCAGGACAACCTGGCCGTGCTGCGCCTCACCTCGATGCCCGGCTGTCTGATAGAACTGGGATTCATCTCCACCCGCGACGAGGAACAGTATATGAACTCGAGCATAGCCACGGCAGCCTACGCCCGTGGCATCTACAATGCCTTTGCCGCCTATAAGCAGCGCCACGGTGGACAGATCAACGTGCCCTTCATGGCCGAGCCCACGTCGAAGAAGGTGGAGATACCGCAGATAGTGCCGAAGCAGAGCGAGAGGCAGGCCCGGAGGGAGGAACAGCCCAAGGCGGCCGAGCGGCAGCCGGAGCCGATGCAGCCCGCTGCCCCGGAGGCCAAGGCGGAAGAGACGGCCCAGAGGCCGACATCGGCTTCTGCCGATGCCTCCCAGCAGGACATCGACCTCTCAGTTGTCAGAGACGATGCTTCGGCGAAGCGCCAGGAGGCTGCTCCGAGACAGCAGGAGACTTCGGCGAAGCGCCAGGAGACTACTCCCTCTGAGGGGAGGGACGCTGCCGATGCACCGGTGTTCAAGGTCCAGGTGGGCACCGGCACGTCACCGCTCAAGGCCGGCGACAAGCGCTTCAAGGGCCTCCAGGATATGGGCTGCTTCAAGGAGAAGGGCATCTATAAGTACACCGTGGGAGCCTCTACCAACTATAACGAGATATACCGGCTGCGGAAGAGCATACTCGCCAGGTTTCCCGAAGCCTTCATCATAGCCTTCAGGCAGGACCAGAAGATGGACGTTCAGGAAGCCCTGCGGGAGTTTAGGAACAGAAAGAAATAAACTGAAATAATAAGCGTGTGATATGAAGTTTTCAAAAGAGATTCAGATAGCATTAGTGGCCATTGCCAGTATCGTAGTGTTGTTCTTCGGACTGAAGTTCCTCAAGGGCATGACCGTGTTCTCAACCGACGACAACTACTACGCGACGTTCGACGACATCATGGGTCTCTCGGCCTCCACTCCCATCTATGCCAACGGCTACCGTGTGGGCGTGGTGGAGAATATCATCTTCGACTATCAGGGACGGAAGCAGATAGTGGCCGTCTTAGGACTCGACAAGCAGATGCGACTGCCCAAGGGGTCGTCGGCCGAGATCTCCAAGGACCTGATGGGCAATATCCAGCTCGACCTGGTGATGGGCCCCAATCCGGCAGACCTGATGGCCCCTGGCGACACGCTCCGGGGCGCAGAGCAGCAGGGACTCATGGGCAAGGCAAGCGCCATGCTCCCCCAGGTGGAGAAGATGCTGCCCAAGCTGGACTCCATCCTGGCCAGTGTCAACGCGCTGCTGGCCGACCCCGCCCTGGCGCACTCGTTGCATAATATCGACGATATCACCGCCAACCTCACTTCGACTACCAGTCAGCTACATCTCCTGTCGGTAAGCCTGAACAAGCAGCTGCCCGGCATGATGGAGAAGGCCGACGGCGTGCTGGCCAATACCAACACGCTCACGCATAACCTCAGCGAGCTGGACATCGCCATGACGATGGCCAAGGTGAACAACACCCTCGCGAACGTGGAGCAGATGACGGCCAAGCTCAACAGCAACGACGGCACGCTGGGACTGCTGATGCGCGACCCACAGCTCTATCGCAACCTGAACGCCACGATGACACATGTCGACTCGCTGATGATCGACCTGAGGCAGCACCCCAAACGGTATGTGCATTTTTCCGTTTTCGGCAGAAAGGATAAGTAATTTAAAATTTGTCTAAACAAGGTGGCGGCGGGAATCACGCTGACGCACTCACGGCTAATTGCCGTTCGGCAAAGCCTTTAGAGTGCTTTCCGATGAGTCGGGATAATTGACTTTTTTCAGACGTTGGGCGTGTAATCGGTTGAGCGACAGGGTTTTGGAAATCTGCAACCCCCCTCTGGCATCATTTTTTGCGTGAAACAGCCTAACTTTCCCTCCTTTAGCGTGTTACGATATTTGTCTACACAGGGTAGTAAAAAGGGAGATTTGCATAATCCAAAAAAAATGCCGACCTTTGCACCGCTAAAGTTAAGCAAGCAAGACCTAATCTTGTAGTTAATAAATAAGAATTTAAAGCAATCGCCGATGTCGAATAGTCATAAGGCGCTTTGGGCGCAATGCCTCCAACTGATTCAGGCCAACGTCACGGAGCAGCAGTTTAAAACGTGGTTCGCACCTATCGTCTTCGAGTCCTACTCTGAGGCGGAGCACACGCTTCTGGTGCAGGTTCCAAGCTCGTATGTCTACGAGTTCCTGGAGCAATACTACGTGGGACTATTAAGCAAGGTGCTTGGGCGCGTGTTCGGGGCGAACGTCACGCTGCGCTATCGCATCGTCACCGTGGGTGGCGACAACGGCAGGCGCCCCGTCGTCCAGGTGGTCGACGGTGAGCAGCCCTCTGCCCTGGAGGCCCCCGCCCCTGCAAGTCGCGTCAACAAGTCGCCATCGGTGCTGGATGCAGCCGTGCCCCAGGGGCTCAACCCCCAGCTCGACCCCAAGAAGACCTTCCAGAACTTCATCGAGGGCGACAGCAACAAGCTGCCGCGCACCGTGGGTCTCACCATCGGAGAGCATCCGGGCAAGTCGGCATTCAATCCCTTCTTCGTATTCGGACCGTCAGGATGCGGCAAGACCCACCTGATCAATGCCATCGGCGTCAGGGCCAAGGAGACCTATCCGCAGAAGCGGGTGCTCTACGTATCGGCGCGCCTGTTCCAGGTGCAGTTCACCGACTCCGTGCGCCAGAACACCACCAACGACTTCATCAACTTCTACCAGTCCATCGACGTGCTCATCGTGGACGACATACAGGAGTGGGTCTCGTCGCCCAAGACGCTCGACACCTTCTTCCATATCTTCGACCATCTGTTCCGCCTGGGCAAGCAGATCATACTGGCATCCGACCGCCCTCCCGTCGACCTGCAGGGCGTGAAGGACCGCCTGCTGACCCGTTTCGCCTGCGGCCTGATAGCAGAGCTGGAGAAGCCCAACGAGCAGCTTTGCATTGACATCCTGACTGCCAAGTGCCGCCGCGACGGCCTGAAGATTCCTGCCGAAGTCATACAGTTCATCGCCCAGACAGCCAATGGCAGTGTGCGCGACCTGGAGGGTGTGGTCAACTCGCTGATGGCCTACTCCATCGTCTACAACTCTTCCGTAGATATGCGTCTGGCCGAGCGCGTCATCAAGCGTGCCGTGAAGGTGGACAACCATCCTCTCACCATCGACGATATCCTCGAGAAGGTATGCCACCACTATAATGTGTCGCAGCAGCACGTGTTCAGCAAGAGCCGCAAGCGCGAACTGGTGCAGGTGCGCCAGGTGTCGATGTATCTGGCGCAGAAGTACACCAAGATGCCTGCCAGCCGAATAGGCCAGCTCATCGGCAACCGCGACCACTCCACCGTTATCCATAGCTGCAACGCCATCGAGCAGCGCCTGAAGACGGATCGGGCTTTCTCTTCCGAGATTACCAGTATCGAGAATTCGTTCCGGCTGAAGAAGTAGGACTCATGTTTCGGAAGTTCCAAGAGTCTTTTTGAGCTTTCCCTGTTTGCTGTAGGGCGTTTAGCTTGTCTAACGCCGTTAGCAGGATTGTCCCTTGAACGGCGTTAGACAAGCTAAACGCCCTACAGCAGGAGGAGAAAGCACTTCCGAAAGATGAGAGTAGAAAAATAAATGGGGGCTCGCCGTTTTTGCTGGCGAGCCCCCATTCTCTCTGACAGTCTACAGACTGATGCTGAATCCCGCAATGATCCAGCGGCCAGGCTGTTCCACCAGTCCATAGTCGCGGTAGCTGGTGTCGAGCAGGTTGTTGGCCTCGATGTAGGCCTTCCACCTGTTCTCCTGCCAAGTCAGCCGTGCGTCAACGATGGCGTATGGGCTGTAGTCGTGTGTCGTGCCGTCGAAGTCGGTGTACGAGCCGTAGCGGTCTTGCCAGCGGGCTGTAGCATTGACCGACAGCTTGCGGGTGATTGGGCAGCGGGCGTTGGCCACCAGTTTGTGGCGCAGGTATTCCAGTGCGTATTGCGACACGATGTTCGCCTCCTGTTTCTTGTCCTGATGGATGTAGCTGTAGCTAATAGACAGTAGACAATTGGCAATCGACATCCGGGCGCCCACTTCCAGGCCAAGGCTGTTGATTACTGCGTGGTTGACGCTCTGCCATACGGCCTCGTCGCCCTTCGACGTGTCCATGATCCAGTCAATCATGTTCTGCCCGTGGTGGTACCACAGGGCTAATTGACAGTTGAAAATTGAGAATTGACCGTTGGCACCTATCTCTATGGCCTGCATCTCCTCGGGCTTCAGGTGTGGGTCGGCGCTGTAGCCCTGTAGCTTGTAGTACATCTCTGTGAAGGATGGCATTCGCAGCGACGTGTTCCACGAGGCGTGCAGCTTCCAGCGCGGGGTGGGGCGGTAGCTCAGGTCGATGCCGGGGTAGACGGTCATGTTCATCGCGCTCCACGTGTTCTTCACGGCCACCAGGCCTGCCGAGGCGGTGAAGCGGTTCAGCAGCACGTTGTGCTCCAGATAGCCGCTGATGTTGGTGCGGTTCACGCCCAGCGTGTAGTCGCGGTCGGTGCCGCTGATGTGGTGCGTCTGGGCCAGGGGCTCTCCCAGGTTGCCGCTGACCAGGTCCTCGTTGCGCAGCTCGGCCCCGAAGGCTGTGCGCCCGGCCACCCAGTCGAAGTAGCTGCCCAGGCTCACGCCGTAGACGTCGGTGCGGTTGTAGTTGTACTTCATCTTCTCCGGCATTCCGCGATAGCCCTCGTAGCGGTCGCGGTTCTGGTTCCAGTAGATGCTGCCGCTCAGGCGCAGGCGGCCCCGCTTGCTGCTGCCCTGGATGGCGGTGTAGAGCTTCGTGGTGTGCTCGTACTGGTCGTCGGCCTGCCATTTCGGCGAGGCGTAGAAGGTCGACGAGCCCCAGCCCTTGTCGGCCAGTCCTAAGTGCCAGCTGAGGCGCATCGCCTCGTCGTCATACTGTCCTTGGTAGAATCCTTTACCGCCTCTGAAGTCGGTGTTCAGCCCGCCTGCCTTCGAGCGGCTGTAGCCGTCGCTGCGGCTGTAGTTGGCCGAGAGGCTGTGGCTGGTGTTAGAGGTGAGAGGTGAATGGTGAGTGGTAAGAGGTGAGTGGTGAGAGGTGAGAGAATACCTGCCGCCGATGCTCAGGTAGCCGTAGGAGCCGCCCTCGGCATGGAAATCAAGGAGTTGGTCATTTCTCTTACCTCTTACCTCTTGCCTCTCCCCTCTTCTAGTCACGATATTAATCGCCCCCACGAGCGACGACGTGCCGTAGATGCGGCCTGCCGGCCCCTCGATCACCTCAATGCGCTGGATGTCGGCCAGGTCTACGGGCAGGTCCATCGCGTTGTGGCCCGTCTGGGGGTCGCAGATGTTGATGCCGTTGAGCAGCAGGATGATCTGGTCGCTCGTGCCGCCTCGGATTGTGATGTCGGTCTGTGCGCCAATGGGCCCTCGCTGACGGACATCCACGCCTGCGGCGTATTTCAGCAGGTCGTTAATACTTTGCACGGGAGCCTGCGCGATGTCGGCACGCTCCAGTACAGTTACCATTCTCGCAGCCTGACTCCTGGTCAGGGGCGCCCTCGAGCCGGTCACGGCGACTTCCTCGAGCATCATCTCGCGTGCCGTCGTCGTGGCCGTGGAGTCGCTCACCACCGGGTCGGTGGCCACGCTCTCCGCCGAGGCGTAGGTCAGCGTGGCTACCGATAGCACGCTGCACACCACCTCGCGGCCCAGGCAAGCGAACAGCGAGTAGCCCTTGTTGCCGAACTGTCGGAACACGAGCACCGGGCGCTTGAACTTGAATGTCGGTTTGTACATGTTTGTTATTAAAATAATGTGTCATTGCCCTGCGTCGTCGCAAAGCGGGTGCAAAGGTAGTGCAAATAGCGCGAAATACCAAATATATTCGCGTATTTGTGACCGTTTGGAATTTGACAGGAAATTGATAGCTGAATAATATGATTGTCCGCAATTAGCCGACAGTGCTCCGAAGAGGTGTCATCGGAAATATGTGGATAGTTATGAAAAATATCTTGTGTGAATTAGCGATTCACCATCAAATTGTTGTCGATTTCATGCTATTTTGGCCGTTTTTTATCTTAAATCTGTCGCAGTTCAACTTTTATTCGTAATTTTGCACCATACTTAATGTAGAACGATGAAGATAACATACAGACGAACAAGTCGGTTGTCAATGCGCATCGTGAAGAATGGCGATGTGCATGTGTCGGCACCTCTCGGCATGCCCCGTGAGGAGGTAGTGGCATTCATTGACGAACACAAAGACTGGATCAGCGAGGCGAGAAAGAAGACATACGAGCGTCAGAAGCAGCGGGCTGCGTTCTTCAATAAACTGCCGCTGACCACTCGCGCCCAAGCCGACGAGGCATTGCTGCGGTTGAAGGCGCTGGTCGAGCCGATGATGGAACGCCATGCCAAGGAAATGGGAGTGCAGCCAAGCATCGTCTATTACAAGCCCACCATCTCGCGCTGGGGGCAATGCAACGTGAAAGACCGTAGCATCTGCATCTCTGCCTACGTCCTGCTATTGCCGGAATGGTGTGTCGAGCATGTCGTGGTCCATGAGCTGTGCCACCTCTTGGAACCCAGCCACAATGCCCGATTCCATGCCCTCATGGACAAGTATTTTCCCCGCTGGCGCGAGGCTCGCAAGGAGACTCGCAGGATATGCCAGATGGAAGAGGATGAAGAAGAAGGAACTTGAAACAAGACAATAAGATAACTCAAGTTTCCCACCCCTCAAACCTTTTAAGAACAACGAATTAAGACGAATTTTACGAATTACACAGATGAAAACAGGTTCTACGAATCACACGCGCTCGGCTCTGCCGCTTGCTACCGAAAGGCTACGGGTAGGCGCGACAGCGGGAATGGGGACGCAAGAATTTGCTACGCGCAGGCAATCGCCGCCTGCGGCGAAAATTTGTGAAATTAGTTATAATTCGTACAATTCGTGAGATTCGTCTTAATTCGTTGTTGAAAAGAAAAGGGTGGGAAAGTTCAATAAGATAATGGAAAACAAAGCAAAACATAAGATTCTATTCGTATGCCACGGGAACATCTGCCGTAGCCCGATGGCAGAGTTCGTGATGAAGGACTTGGTGAAGAAGGCGGGGCTGGAGGACTGCTTCATGATTGAGTCGGCAGCTACTTCGACGGAAGAGATTGGCAACAGCGTCTATCCCCCGGCGCGACGGAAGCTGGCAGAGCACGGCATCAGCTGTGCAGGCAAGACGGCACGACAGATGACGCGCTCAGACTACGACCGCTTCGACCTGCTCATCGGCATGGACTCACGCAACATTCGCATTTTTTGCCTTTTGAGCAAATTTTCCGCCTCTTTCCTGCTTTGTTTCTGACTTTTTTTATATCTTTGCACCAAACATTTGAGACATGGGACTGTATATCAATAAAGGTAATGAGGGTTTCCGCCAGATTCGCAACAGTGAGTATGTGGACAAGAGCGGACTGATAGCCGTGGTGAACAACACGCTGTTTACGGAGCGCAAGATGAGCTGCGTGACGCGCAGCCGCCGCTTCGGCAAGTCGATGGCGGCAAAGATGCTCTGCGCCTACTACGACCACTCGTGCGACTCGCGCCAGCTGTTTGCCGACCTGGAGATAGCCGGGCACCCGTCGTTCGAGCAGCATCTGAACAAGTATCCCGTCATCTATGTCGACATGACGGCATTCACATCGGGAACGAAGGGCTGCGACGTGGTGGACAACATCCAGCGGGCGCTCATCGCCGACATCAGCGCGGCCTACCCGCAGGTGGCCTACACCGAGGGCGACCACCTGATGATCTACCTGCAGCGCATCGTTGCCGCCACGGGCGACCGCTTCGTGATGATCATCGACGAGTGGGATGCCGTCATCCGCATCTACGACGACCAGCCGGAGGTGAAGGACAGTTTCGTAAACCTGCTGCGCCGTATGTTCAAGGACGTGGCGGCGGTCGACGTGTTTGCCGGTGTCTACATGACCGGTATCCTGCCTATCAAGAAATATCAGACAGAGTCGGCCTTGAACAACTTCATCGAGTACTCGATGGTGGAGCCGGGCAACATGGGATGCTATTTCGGCTTTACGAGCGCCGAGGTGAAACGGTTGGCGCAGCAGCACGGCATGGATTATGACGAGCTGGAGAGATGGTACGACGGCTATCAGATAGGCGACGAGCAGTCGATGTTCAATCCCAACAGCGTTATGCAGGCCGTCAGTCGGCACCGTTGCCGCAGCTACTGGACGGGTACAGGAACGTTTGAGGCGGTGACAAGCTACATCAACCTGAACTTCGACGGCCTGAGGGACGGCATCGTGGAGATGCTTGCTGGGGGCAGGGAGAAGGTGGATCCCACGCGCTTCCAGAACGACATGTCGATTGTGAAGAACCGCGACGACGTCTACACCGTGCTCATCCACTTAGGCTACCTGAGCTACGACTGGCGTAGCGACGAGTGCTACATCCCCAACAAGGAGGTGGGCGGCGAGATGGTGAACGCCGTGAAGGAGAACCGGTGGGAATACGTGGCGAAGGCCCTCGACCAGTCGGAGAAGCTGCTCAACGCCACCCTCCGCTGCGATGCCGACTACGTGGCGGCCCACATAGAGGAGCTGCATGCTGAGAATGCCAGCATCTTCAAGTACAACGATGAGAACTCGCTCTCGTGCGTCATCAGCATCGCCTACTACTATGCCCGCAACGACTACCACATGATACGTGAGCTGCCTACGGGCAAGGGCTATGCCGACATCGTGTTCCTGCCGAGGAAGAACGTGGCGAAGCCGGCCTTGGTGATAGAGCTGAAGAAGGACCGCACCGCCCGCGCCGCCATCGACCAGATCAAGGAGCGCCGCTACCCGCAGCAGGTGGAGCAGTACAGCGGCGAGATGCTGCTCGTGGGCATCAGCTACGATGCCGACTCAAAGCAGCACGCCTGTAGCATCGAGCGGTGGGAGAAGTGATTTGTGGTTTATAGTTTACAGTTTATAGTTTATAGTTTATGGTTTACAGTTTATAGTTTATAGTTTATGGTTTATAGTTTATGGTTTATAGTTTATAGATGATTACTTTAATAATATACTACTTAGAATGAAACGACTACTGACACTCTTACTTGTGGCCCTGACGGTGATGCCTGCATTGCCGCAGGCTTTGATACGCCATCCCTGGCAGGGTAAGCGCGTGGCCTACTTGGGCGACTCAATCACCGACCCCCGCAACAGCGGGTCGAAGAAGAAGTACTGGGGATTCCTTGCGGACTGGCTCCAGATAGAGCCCTACGTCTATGGCGTCAGCGGGCGGCAGTGGAACGACGTGCCTCGCCAGGCTGACCAGCTGAAGGCCGAGCACGGCGACGAGGTGGACGCCATCATGATCTTCATGGGCACCAACGACTACAACAGCGGCGTGCCCATCGGCGAGTGGTTCGTGGAGAAGCAGGAGCAGGTGATGGCCGGCATCCACGAGAAGAAACACCTGGTGGACCGCCGCCACCGTTACCCCGTGATGAGCGACTCCACCTATCGCGGGCGCATCAACAAGGCCCTCGACCACGTGAAGCGGCTCTACCCGTCGAAGCAGATTGTGCTGCTGACGCCCATCCACCGCGCCGAGTTCTACGCCAACGAGAAGAACTGGCAGCCCCGTGAGGACTATACCAACCTGTGCGGCGAATACATCGATGCCTACGTGGAGTCGGTCAAGGAGGCCGGCAACCTGTGGGCCGTGCCCGTCATCGACCTCAATGCCCTCAGTGGGCTCTATCCGCTGATGGACGAATACGTGCCCTATTTCAAGAATGGCGGCAACGACCGCCTGCACCCCAACGATGCCGGGCATGCGCGGATGGCGCAGACGCTGGTGCAGCAGCTGCTGGCGCTGCCCGTCGGCGGCGACCAGCCGGAGCCCTTCTGGCTGGGAGCCGACATCAGCGGCACCACGCAGCTGGAGGCTATGGGCGTCAGGCTGATGAATGCCCGTGGCGAGGAGCGTGAGAACACGGTGCTGATGCGCGAGCTGGGGCTGAATGCCGTCCGTCTGCGCGTGTGGGTGAATCCCAAGGGCGGCTTCTGTGCCAAGGAGGACGTGCTGCGGATGGCGCAGAGGGCCCGTCGGTGCGGGATGGCCGTGATGATCGACTTCCACTACAGCGACTGGTGGGCCGACCCCGGCAAGCAGAACATCCCCGAGGCCTGGAAGGGAGCGACGTATGAGGTGATGAAGGACTCGGTGGCCCGGCATACCCGCGAGACGCTGCAGCTGCTGAAGGACAACGGCATACGGGTGAAGTGGGTGCAGGTGGGCAACGAGACCACCCACGGCTTCCTGTGGGACATGGGGCGCGCCGAGACCAACATGGCGCAGTATGCCGGACTCACGCAGGCTGGCTATGATGCCGTGAAGCAGGTATATCCGCAGGCCGTCTGCATCGTGCATCTCGACGGCGGCTGCGACGCGAAGCGCTACAACTTCATCTTTGACGGTCTCAGGAAGCATGGAGCCAAGTGGGACATGATAGGACTGAGCGTCTACCCCTACTGGGACCAGGACTCCAAGCTCACGGCCTCGGATGACGAGACGCTGCAGAAGTGCATCGACAATATCAATGCCCTCTATCAGAAATACCAGACGCCGACGATGATAGTAGAGACGGGCTATCTGGTGCGAGAGCCGGAGAAGGGGAAGCAGTTTATGAAACGGCTCATCGAGGCCGCCGCCACCAAGACGGGCGGCCACTGCCAGGGGGTGTTCTATTGGGCACCCGAGCTGGAGGGGCAGTACCCGCTGGGAGCCTTCAAGGACCATCGGCCGACGGCCATCATGGAAGCCTTCACCGAGGCGGCGAAGGGGTTCTGAGGGTGCCCTCCTCTAACCCCTCCTGTATGAGGGCGATATATAGTTGACGAAGGAATAGGGGAAGTCGTGACGGTCATCGGCAGGGTGATCCTCGCGGCTTTCTTCTTGCCAGTCGTCGTAGGGGGGGAAGAAGGTGTCGGCCTCCTGCGGCGTGTCGGCAATCTCCGTCAGGCAGAGGCGGTCGGCCAGGGGCAGGGCCTGGCGGTAGACGCTCGCTCCACCTATTATATATATGTCCTCATCGGGGGAGCAGTGGGCGAGGGCCTCTTCGAGCGACGGGTAGACATCGCAGCCGGGGAACAGGTCGCTCAGACCCCTCCTGGCCTCCCCTCGCTCGGCCCAAAGGGACGCTTCGCTTGAGAAGAACTTAGGGGAGGAAAAGGCTGTGCGGCTCAGCACGATGTTACGGCGGTTGGGCAGGGCACCCTTGGGCAGCGACTCGAAGGTGTTGCGCCCCATGATGATGGTGTGGCCTGTGGTGAGCGCCTTGAAGCGCTTCAGGTCGTTAGGTAGCCAGTAGATCAGTTTGTTCTTGTTTCCGATGGCCCTGTTCCTGGCCACCGCTGCTATAATGGTAATCACCTTGATATTTACGATTTACTGATTTGCGATTTACTATTTGTTACACCGAGACTTCTGCCTTGATGTGCGGCCAGGGGTCGTAGCCCTCGAGCTGGAAGTCGTCGTACTGGAAGTCGAAGAGGCTCTTCACGTCGGGGTTGAGCACCATGCGGGGCAGGGGCCGGGGCTCGCGGGTGAGCTGCAGGCGGGCCTGGTCGAGATGGTTCAGATACAGGTGGGTGTCGCCCGTGGTGTGTATGAAGTCGCCGGCCTTCAGGCCCGTCACCTGTGCCATCATCTGCAGCAGCAGGGCGTAGGAGGCGATGTTGAAGGGAACGCCGAGGAAGGTGTCGGCCGAGCGCTGATAGAGCTGTAGCGACAGTCGGCCGTCGGCCACGTAGAACTGGAAGATGGTGTGGCAGGGCGGAAGGGCCATCTCGTTGACCTCGGCCACGTTCCACGCCGATACAATCATGCGGCGCGAGTTGGGATTCGTCTTCAGCTGGTCGAGCACGTACTGTATCTGGTCGATGGTGCCGCCCTTGTAGTCGGGCCACGAGCGCCACTGGTGTCCGTAGACGGGACCCAGCTCGCCGTCGGCGTCGGCCCACTCGTTCCAGATGCGCACGCCGTGCTCCTGCAGCCAGCGTACATTGGTGTCTCCCCGTAGGAACCAGAGCAGCTCGTAGATGATCGACTTCAGGTGTAGCTTCTTCGTGGTGAGCAGGGGGAAGCCGTCGTCCAGGCGGTAGCGGCTCTGCGTGCCGAAGATGCTGATGGTGCCGGTGCCTGTGCGATCGCCTTTCTGGACACCTTCGGTCAGGATGCGGTTGAGGATATCGAGATACTGTTTCATTTCTTTTGACGGTTATACTTTTTTGACGGTTGTACGAATGGACGTTTTTTGTCTTTTTTTGACGGTTGTACGAATGGACGTTTTTTGTCTTTTTTTGACGGTTGTACGAATGGACGTTTTTTTGCCTTTTTTTGACGGTTGTACGAATGGACTTTTTTATGTAGTGGATAGAATGTTGGGCGGCTCTGTTGGTAGGTGGGTGGTCTTGATGCGCCAAGGTTTGGGGTAGAGGTTGTTGGCGCGGTTGCCGATGTTCTTGGCAGGGCCGAGGGGTATGCCGCGATAGGTGAGGGTGACGATGCCGCGAGGGCTGTCGGCGGGTAGAGTGATGGCCTCGCCACGCAGGTAGCGCAGGGCGTCGGGGTAGGAGAGGGCAACGCTGGGGAAGTCACCAGTAGGAAAGTCGCTGGTGATGGTCTTTATCCCCTTGTCTTGTGGTAAGTCTGTTCTCTTTCCACTTGCTTCTTTCCACTTGCCACTCTTCCGCATGACCGCCATGAACAGTCCTTCACCTCGGGTCAGTCCGGGGATGAAGCGGTAGACGGGCGCGTCGAAGCCGTCGAGCAGCGAGCCGGTGATGCCCCATTCAGCCTCGACGGGGATGGCGAGCGGCTCGGCATCGTATTCCTCGATGATCCAGCGCACGTTCTCCTCGTTCTCCTTGGTGTTGAAGGTGCAGGTGCTGTAGATGAGCAGACCGCCCGGTGCGAGGCACTCCCAGGCGTCGGCTACTATCTCGCGCTGCAGCCGCCAGCACTTCTCCACGTTCTGCGGGCTCCACTCCTGGATGGCCTGCGGGTCCTTGCGGAACATGCCCTCGCCGGAGCAGGGCACGTCGCACAGGATGACGCCGTATTGCTGCCTGGCCTTGCGGAAGTCGCGGGGATAGCTGTTGCTGACGGTGCAGCCCTCATGGCCCCACTTGGTGATGTTCTCCAGCAGTATCTGCGCCCGCGTGGGGTTCGGCTCGTTGCTCACGAGCGTACTCCCCGCTGGCAGCACGGCGATGGCAGCCGTCGACTTGCCGCCGGGGGCAGCGCAGAGGTCGAGCATGGCCACCGGCTCGCTGACCAGCTGGCGCAGTACGTGGCAGATGAACATCGACGATGCCTCCTGCACATAGTAGCACCCAGCGTGGAAGAGCGGGTCGAAGGTGAACTGCGGGCGCCCCTCCAGATAATACCCCTCGCTGCACCAGGGAACCGGTTGCGGTAGTGGGCGGAGGGCAGGGGGCGCAGGTAGCTCCACGCTCCGCCATTTGGGGTTGAGCCGGATGCTCGTGGGGGCCTCCTCGCTGAAGGCCTCCATGAAGCGGCTGAAGCGCTCCTGGCCCATCACCCGCCTTGTGGCGCTGATAAATTCTTCTGGCAGTTTCGTCATTTCTGGCTGCAAAATTAAGAAAAATATGGGAAAACTGACTATCTTTGCAACTAATTTATGATTTCTTACGTCTGATAAGCAGAGAATACTAAAAAAAGACAAAGCAAAAGTAATGAATATGAAACAGTATGTAATAGCAATCGCCATGGTGCTGGCACTCGGCATGAGCGCCGATGCTGCAGCACAGAAGCACCGCCACACGCCCCGCACGGAGCAGGTGGACACCACTCGGCAGGACAAACAGGAAGCCATCGAGGCCTACTCGGACACCACGAGCACCGACACCACGGGCTACGGCGGCAGTAGTAGCTATGGCAGCAATAGTGGCAGCAGCGTCAGCTGGCAGCACTCCGACAGCCTCTCCGAGGAGGATGCCAGGGTGCTTAGGGAGGTGTTCGGAGGGTTTGGCGGCATCTTCGGATCGGGCATCGCCCTGGGGGTGGTAGCCCTCGTGGTCATCTTCCTGTTGCTGCCGCTGCTGATCATCATCGCCATCATCGCCATCTTCTACTTCGTCAACAAGAACCGCCGCGAGCGCTACAGACTGGCACAGATGGCCATCCAGAACGGGCAGCCCATACCCGAGGAGATGCTGAAGCAGCAGTCGCCGACGGTGAGCGACGACTATCAGGCGGGCATCCGGCAGATGTGTCTCGGCGTGGGCCTGGCCATCCTGCTGGGCATCATGATCAAGGAGGTGGGTGTCGGCATCGGTGCGCTGGTGTTCTTCATCGGACTGGGCAAGTGGTACATCGCCCGCCAGAACCGCAGCAACGGCAGCGACCCGCTGGGCGGACAAACGAACAATAGTAGTAACAACAATTCAAACATCCAGAATTATGACTAAGAGACTGATGCGTTCAAACGACAGAGTGTTCGCCGGCGTGTGTGGCGGACTGGCAGAGTACTTCGACTTCGACCCCGTGCTGGTGCGTATCGCCTACGCCTTCCTGACCATCTTCACGGCCTTCAGCGGACTGATCTTCTATCTGGTGCTGTGGCTGGTGATGCCGGAGAAGAACTGGATTGAGCAGAAATAGTTTACGGCATAACGGCATAACGGCATAACGGCATAACGGCATAACGGCATAACGGTATTTTATGGGGGTGGCGGAACTTGGTGATACGGCTCTTGTGGCGCAGGTGGCGGTATTCCGCAACAAGCGGGCCTTCGACCAGCTCGTCAGGAAGTACCAGTCGCAGGTGCGCCGGTTCTTCCTGAACCAGACGCTGGGCGACGGGCCGCTGAGCGACGACCTGGCGCAGGAGACCTTCGTCAAGGCCTATCTGAACATCACCAAGTTCCACGGGCTCTCCAGCTTCTCCACGTGGCTGATGCGTATCGCCTACAACGTGTTCTACGATTATATGAGAGGTGAGAAGAAAGAGGTGAGAGGTGAGAGAATAGACCAGCAGCCGAACATTCCTCTTACCTCTCACCACTCACCACTCACCACTACTCTCAGGATGGACATCTACCAGGCCCTGGCGCTGCTGAAGGAAGAGGAACGCAGCTGCATCACGCTGCAGCTCATCGACGGCTATCCGATAGACCAGATCAGCCGCATAACGGGCATCGGGGAGAATACGGTGAAGTCGCACCTGCGGCGTGGGAAGGAGAAAATGGCAAACTACCTAAAAGCTAATGGATATGACAGATAATGACAACAGACTGATAGAGAGACTATTTGATGAGGCCTCGCGGCAGCAGATTGCCGACGACGGCTTTACTGAACGGGTGATGGACGCACTGCCCGACAGCTCTGCGGCGAGGGTGCACCGGCTGTCGCTGCTGTGGACTTGGTTCTGCATACTGACGGGGGGCGTGCTCTTCTTCCTGCTCGACGGCTGGGCGGTGCTGAAGGCCGCGCTGCTGGCCATCGCCAGCACGGTGCTGACATCGCTGAGCGTGCTGCTCACCACGGCTCCGACGGCTGATCTTCGTCTGGATCCGGTTCTGCTGCTTGTGCTGCTGGCTTTTGTTTTAGTCGTCCTTCCTTATCAAACAGCCCGTAGGTTGTCGACGTCACTCTGAACTCTGTGCGGCGGTTCAGCTGGTTGCACGCCTCCTGCTGCTCCTCGGGTAGCTGGTTGATGAACTCCTCGGTCAGCTGGTCGCCCTCCTTGAGGAAGGGGTGGCGTTCGGCCACGCGCCGCTTGATCACTTTCGGCTTGCCCTCGCCGTAGCCCTTCGGCGTGAGGCGCTCGGCGGCGATGCCGTGGTCTATCAGATAGCGCACTACGCTCTCGGCGCGCTGCTGCGAGAGTCGCTCGTTGTACTGGTCGGAGCCTTTATAGTCGGTGTGTGCCGACAGCTCGATGGTGACGTTTGGGTTCTGGTTCAGCAGGTCGACGAGCGAGTCAAGGGCCACCGACGACTCCGGCCTGAGTGTTGCCTTGTCGAAGTCGTAGAAGATATTGTCTATCAGCACGGGTGCCGAGATGTCGTAGAGGGGGAACTGCAGCACGTACTCCTCCGATTCCTTGACGGGTTTTACGCGTAGCTGCTCCTGGTGGTTGAGGAATCCCTTGCAGGTGGCCAGCAGCACGTAGTCTACGTTGGGCTTGATTTCCTGTGTGAAGGAGCCGTCGCCGCGCACGCTGAGTCGCAGGTTGGTGCCGTCGTTGCCCACCATGTAGACCTGTGCGGCAGGCAGCTCGTAGCCGTCCTGCTCGTACACCCATCCCTTCACGGTCTGGATGACGTCGGGGTTGAAGAAGCTGTAGATGTGGTCGAAGCCCCGTGCGTCGCCCCTGTTGCTGCAGAAGTACCCCTGGTTCTTCATGCCCTCGAAGGTCATGCCGAAGTCGTCGCCCTGCGAGTTGAGGGGGAAGCCGGGGTGCTCTAATTTGTAATGAGTAATTTGTAATGAGTAATTATGATTACCTTTGTTGGCAGAGTTTTCGCTTGTCTGGTGATCATAATTACTCATTACTGATTGCTCATTACTCATTGGCTTGGCGATGAAGATGTCGAGTCCGCCCATGCCGGGGTGGCCGTCGCTGGAGAAGTAGAGGTCGCCGTTGGGTCGGAAGGTGGGGAACAGCTCGTCGCCCGGCGTGTTGATAGGTGTACCCAGGTTCTCGGCGCCGCCGGTCTCGTTGTTGGCCAGCAGTCGTGTGCGCCAGATGTCGTAGCCTCCCAGTCCGCCGGGCATGTCGCTCACGAAGTAGAGCCACTCGCCGTCGGGCGACACGGCCGGGTGGGCGTAGCTGGAGAGGGTGTCCTTTGAGATCTGCACCTCGGTGGCCTTGCTCCAGGCGGCGTCGCTGCGTGCTGAGGCCACGATGGTGGCGTAGCGCGGATAGTTGGCGTCGGCCTTGCACTGGGTGAGGAACATGGTGCGGCCGTCGGGTGTGAAGGCGCAGGCGCCCTCGTCGAATTCGGTGTTCAGCTCTGAGTCGATGGTCTGCGGACGGCTCCACTTGCCCTTGTCGTCGCGCTGCGCCATGAAGATGTCGCCGGCCTTGGTGCCGGTGATGCCGCTCAGCTCGTCGCCACGGGCCTCGTTGCGCGTGGAGGTCAGGTATAGCTGGTCGCCATCGAGGCCGCCCAGCATGGGCGAGTAGTCGGCGCGTCGCGAGTTGAACAGCTCCATGCGCTTCACGGTGTAGAAGGAACCCTCCTTCTTCCACTGCGGGGCCTGCTGGGCGCCCTTCAGTCCGCTGCGGGCTATGGAAAGAAGCTGTTTCTTGTCTAAGGTATTTAGGAATCTGGGATTTCGTTCTTCTTTGGATTGTTTTTTTTCTAAGGATTTTGGGATTTTGGGATTCTTTTTGTCAGCACTCTTTGCTGGAGATCCTGAAATCCCAGAATCCTTAGAATAATTTCTCTCCTTAGAGAGCGAGTCGATGGCCGCCTGGAAATTCTTGGCAGCCTCCTTGTAGCTGCCCGTCTTCATCTGCTGCTGTGCCAGCCTCAGGTGGGTCAGCGAGTCCTCGCGGTGGTAGCGTATGACGTTGTTGTAGGCCGCGATGGCCTTCGAGGTGCTGTTGATGCGTCGGTAGCACTCGGCCATCTTCATCGACAGCTCGCCGCGCTTCTGTCGCTCCTTGGGTGGTGTCTGCGAATAGGCTTTCTTGTACTGTGCCGCCGCGTCGTAGTATTCGCCGAGGGCACGGTACTGCTCGGCCTTCTTCAGGGCCTTGTCGGGACCGCCGCAAGCCACTGTCAGGGCTGCGGTGATGAGGAGCGAGAGGCATGTCTTGAGTATTCGCATACCTTATAATAACGGAGAGACGGGCGGTTTATTGTTTGTTTATGGTTTATAGTTTATAGTTTATAGTTTATGGTTTATAGTTTATGGTTTATTGAAGGGCACGCGATAGGTGCATCCCTCCCGCCAGCGGGAGCAGCCGAAGGCCGCCTTTCCCCGGATGATGCGGCCCTGGCCGCAGAGGGGGCACACGTCGCCCTCCCTGGGTTCTGCCTCGGCAGCGGGAGAGGGCTGTGGTGAGGTGGCGCTGCCTGCGGGCGCGGGCTGGGCTGGCTCCTTCTTCTTGCGCGGGGCCTTGGGCTTGGCAGGTTGCTCGCCCTTGGCTTTCGGGGCCTTCGCCTTCTTCTGCTCCTCCTCGGCCGTCACGGTGACGCGGCGGTTGCTGTTGTCGGCCATCACGTCGTGTACAATCTCCGTCACCTGCTGCTTCAGTCCGTTGATGAACTCCAGGGCCACGTGGTTGTAGTCCTGCTTGTTGCGCTCGATGTCGCGCAGCCGTTTCTCCCAGATACCCGTCAGCTCTGCGCTCTTGAGCAGCTCCTCACGGATGAGCCCTATCAGCTCGATGCCCGTCGGGGTGGGGGCGATGCTGGTGCGTACGCGCCTGATGTAGTGGCGGCGGAAAAGTGTCTCGATGATGGCGGCGCGGGTCGATGGGCGCCCGATGCCGTTCTCCTTCATGGCGTTGCGCAGCTCTTCGTCTTCCACGAGGCGGCCGGCGGTCTCCATGGCGCGGAGCAGTGTGGCCTCGGTATAGGGCTTCGGGGGCGTGGTCCATTTCTCCGTCAGCGTGGGCTTGTGGTCGCCGCTCTCTCCTTTGGTGAACAGGGGCAGGGTGCGCTCCTCGTCGCGCTTCTTCTCGTCGTCCTCGTCGCTGGTCGGCTTGTCCTTGGCGTAGACGGTGCGCCATCCTGGTTCGAGGATGGTCTTTCCGCTGACCCTGAACTCGATGTCCTTCACCTTTCCCGTTACGATGGTCTGGGCAAACTTGCAGTCGGGATAGAACACGGCGATGAAGCGACGGGCCACCAGGTCGAAGACGTTGCGCTCCGCATCGCTCAGACCCTGTGGCGGCACGCCGGTGGGGATGATGGCGTGGTGGTCGGTCACCTTCGAGGAGTCGAACACCTTCTTCGACTTCGGCAGTGGCTTGCCTCCTAAGGCTTTCACCAGTTCGGCGTAGGGTGCCACGCCGGCAAACCTTGTCTGGAAGAGTCCGTTCATCGTCTGCGGGCATTTGGGGTAGATGTCGTCGGAGAGGTAGGTGGTGTCCACGCGGGGATAGGTGGTGTATTTCTTCTCGTAGAGGCTCTGTATGAGGTTGAGCGTCATCTCGGCCGAGTAGCTGAACTTCTTGTTGCACTCCACCTGCAGCGAGGTAAGGTCGTAGAGCGAGGGGGGCATCTCCTTGCCGTTCTTCTTCTGGACGCTGGTCACGGTGAACGGCTGGCCCTCGATCAGCGCGAAGGCCTGCTCGCCCTCCTCCTTGCTGGTGAAGCCGCGCTTGCCCGGGGCTTTCTTCTCCTTGCCCTCTTCTGCGGGCTTCTCTTCGTCCTCGTCCTTGACGACGGCGGTGAACAGGGTGTCGCGGTAGACGGTGGCCAGCACCCAGTAGGGTTCGGGCTTGAAGTTGTCGATCTCCTGCTGCCGCCTGACGATGAGGGCCAGGGTGGGCGTCTGTACGCGGCCTATGGAGAGCACCTGGCGGTTCTGGCCGTACTTGATGGTGTAGAGGCGCGTGGCATTGATGCCTAATAGCCAGTCGCCCACGGCCCTCGACATGCCGGCGATGTAGAGCGGCTGGTATTCGCTCTGGTCCTTGATCTGGGCGAAGCCCTCGCGGATGGCCTCGTCGGTCATCGACGAGATCCACAAGCGCTTCACCGGGCACTTGGCCTGTGCCTTCTGCATCACCCAACGCTGGATGAGCTCTCCCTCCTGGCCGGCATCGCCGCAGTTGATGATGTAGTCGGCCTGCTGCATCAGCTTCTCTATGATGCTGAACTGTTTCTTCACGCCCTGGTCCTCCTTTAGGCGGATGCCGAAGTGCTGTGGAATCATGGGTAGCGAGCTCAGGCTCCACGAGCGCCACATCGGTGTGTAGTCCTCGGGCATCTTCAGCTCGCACAGGTGGCCGAAGGTCCACGTCACCTGGTAGCCGTTGCCCTCCATGTATCCGTCGTGCGAGCTGTTGGCCCCCAGGATGCGGGCAATGTCGCGGGCCACGCTGGGCTTCTCTGCTATACAGACAATCACTTGATCTCGATTATTTCGTACTTCTTGCTGCCGAAGCCGATCTTCTCGGCATAGTCGGTGATGTAGGTGCCGTGCTGGCGGTTGATGCGCT
>CAMHUC010000013.1 GCA_946188155.1 uncultured bacterium
ACGGAGCGGTGAAGATGAGAGGGATACTAAATCGTATCGAGGAAGTACTTGATCGCAGCTTGCAGAGAGTCGAGGTCGTTCTTGATAATATCAAAGACCAGATAACCGTTAATATCGAAATAGCCATGTGCTATATGGTTACGGATACCGATAACTTCCGGCCAGGGAATCTCTGGGCGTTCAGTCAAGAGTTCTCCTTTTGTTATTTCGTCTATCTGTTTGATACCTTCCCCTATGGCCTCTATCAGCATACAGTTTGCTGCCAGCTTTTGCATTCCGCTGGAGGATAAGTAATAATCCTCCGCAGAAATGACATCCGCGTTCCACTCTTTCAGTTGATTGATGGCATTATCAATCTGCTCAAAAGTGTTCTTGACCCTATCCCGTTTAATTAATGACGTAAATTCCATCGCGATTTATGTCTTTTAATAGATAAGGGTTAATATGCTTGTGCATGTGAATGACATCAACAGGGCACTCCAACAGTCGCTCCAAGTAACGCTGAAGACGCACAATGAGGTAGATGCGAGGCTCCATTTCCACACAAACGTCCACATCGCTGCCCTCATGCTGCTCACCACGAGAGACTGAGCCAAATAGGCGCAGTGTACGTACTCCGAACTGGGTACGAATCTCATCGGAGTGGCCCTTGATCAGGTCAATATATTCACTTGTCGTCTTCATCGAATTGATGCTATAACTCGTTCAACGTTGCAAAGATACACATTATTCTGGAAACTCCCAAATGAATCATGGAAAAAGAAACCTCAGCAGATGAAAACTCAAATAACAAGGGTGTTTTTTGTTATATGGCACGCTAACAAAAGAACCATCCCTCCATTATCTGAAACTATCTTTTAAGTATTTTCCGGTGGGTCAGAGTCCCCTGATCCGATATATCGCTTCCTGCTGACTTCGGCCCCGTCTAGGCTCCAGTCGCACTTGCTGCCCAGCAGTTCGTCGATGTCTGTTTCCACCCGCTGCTTCATCAGCATTTCGCCGCTACGGTAGCTGTTCAATCGATGATTGATCTGCTGCCCGCTCATTGTCAGGCAGACAGACATTGATATGATTGTTAATGATATTTTCTTCATGTAATTTTAGTGTTTAAATTATAAATTGATCAAAGATCTGCCCTTCGATCTTTAGGTGACTGTCACGGCATGCCCTCGTCTTCTGATATCATTTTGTCTTCTACAATCTTAGGAAGAAACAACGTGTCTGGACGAGTATTTACCATGAGTATAGAATCATTATAATACATGTATACCGCATGACGGATATAATTAACTGCACCAGATTCTTTATTATAGCCATAAGAGTTTATATCACTCTCACTTACAAACATCTCCGGCACATCCATGATTAATTGTAAATCAGTCAGTATGAATACCTTTGCATTATCAATCACAATAGGTAGAAGCGAATGTAGTTCTTGCTTCGACTGCCTATTTAAGGGACCTACAAGAAACCCCGTTGTCGTAATTCCCAATTGATCTGAAACGGTGTGCTTGAGTACCACCAAATAAGCAGAATACTCTTTATGTGATGAAATATACGCCTTAATACTATCTCGACAATCCTTTTTCAATTTCCATCTACAATCATAGTTGTTTACACAAGAAATAAAAAATGGGATCAAAATAATGATATTCAACATTTTTTTCAAAGGAATCAGGGGACGGTTCTCTGACCCACCTCTGACCCACTTTTGGTTGATACTACAGATGTTATTCATTCCTTTCATTAATAAGTTAAATATGCGGGCAAAGATACGAAATTTGTATCATAATTGCAAGTAAATGATAGTAAAATCTCTTCTATACTAATAAATAACACTATTTATTTGGCAGTCTCGGCAATTCTTTGAGTGGGTCAGAGAGCCGTCCCCTGACCCACCCAATCTAAAGACACAATATTTATCAGAATTATCCAAATTTGAATAATCCTATTTAATTTAAGAAGCGTGGATGGGGCAAGAGAATCTAATAATAGAAAAAAACGCTCCCGATTGGGAGCGTTTTTACTTATTCGGCCACAAAGTCGGGCAAATAGAAGCCGAGGTGAGGCGGTTGGTTGTAGGCCGTATTCTGCCAGGCCACGCCCATGCGGTAGGTGTGGTCGTGCATCAGCGTCGGCACACGGTAGTCTGTGGGGATGTTGGTGGTGAAGATGTTCAGCGTGCTGCTGGTGCTCGAATCCCAAAGGATGAGTTCCTCGCGCCAGTCGCCGAAGAGGTCGGCCTGTAGGTTGGGCGTCTTCTTCGTAGAATTGCAGGTGCTGGAGTTGCCATAGTTGTAGAACGTCATCACGCGCTTCCAACTACTGCCGTCCCAGGCGTCGAGAGTATTGCCGTCGAGCGTCTGGTCGTAGCAGGTGCCGTCCCAGTACATACGGAAGTTGACGGAGGTGTTCTTCGAACCGACTATCTCGCCCGACTTTACACTACGCTGTGCGCGCTCGTCACTCGACCAGAACTCGAAGCCACGGCTGCCAGGAATCACGTCGGCTGCCAGACCGCGGCCGTTGTCCTTACCAGCGCTGCCACCACGGAAGATGACCTCGCCGGTAGCTGCATCGTGCAGGTCCCACGAGTAGGTGCCCTTCTCCTCATGCACCTCGAACACCTGGAAGCCGCCACGGTCGGGATCCATTGTGCTGAGGTGGATGGCGTCGCCGTGGCCGAAGCCGGTGGCATAGAGCAGCTTACCGTCATCGTCGAGTGCTGCTGAGCCCCAGATGATCTCATCACGCCCGTCACCGTCGACATCGGCGATAGAGAGGTTGTGGTTGCCATTGCCGTACATCGTGCAGCTGCCCTCGCCACTGGTGGCTGCAGGGGCCGTCACCTTGGCCGACTCCTTCATGTCGGCACCGACGAGCGACCACTCCATCCTGGAGTCGGAACGGTGGAGCCAACGGTGCTTCAACTGCGAGCCGTCGAAATCGACAGCCCAGATGTAGGCGTAAGTATAGTAGCCACGGCTGAAGATGCCGCTGGCTGGAGCGTCGGGGCCGTCAAGACAGGCCACGGCTGCCAGATAGCGTTCGCCACGATTGCCGTAGTCGCCACGGTCCTTCTTGCCGCTGCGGTCATCCCAGTTGAAAGTGCCTGCGGCCTCGCTGAGCTCGGCCAGCGCATTGCGGTTGGGATAGTAGGCGATGGTGTGGATGGCAGCACCCGTCAGACCGCTGAACACGGTGAGGTACTCCTGTCCGCCGTTGATACGTCCGGCAGAGGTACGCCAGTCCTTCTCGTTGTCGGCAGCCTTGATGGCCTCGTCGGTAGCGGCTTGGTTGACATACCGGCCCAGTCCGTCCTTAGAGCCGGGGGCTGTCTTGCACATCATCTCGGCCACGCCGTCGCCATTGAAGTCGTAGACCATGAACTGCGTGTAGTGGGCTCCGGCACGGATGTTCACGCCGAGGTCGATACGCCACAGCTTGGTGCCGTTGAGCTTATAGCAGTCGATGTAGACGTTATCGGTCTTGTCGCTCTGTGAGTTGTCCTTCGAGTTGGAGGGGTCCCACTTCACGAAGATCTCATACTCACCGTCGCCGTCGACGTCGCCCACGGAGCAGTCGTTAGGCGAGTACTCACCACCGAGAGCTCCCGTGGCGGGACGGTCGAGGGCCAGCGTCATGTAGGGCTTGTCCCATGGTGTCACCTCGCCGGAGGTCTCCACGGTCTTGCCGTTGACCTTGCGCACCACCTGATACTTCGAAGCCGTCGTGCCCTCCTCGTCGGAATAGTTCGACGCCTGCAAGTCCTCGGCAATGGTCTTGCCATCGCGCACCACGTCGAAGGTTGTGCGGGCATCGTCGGTGCCAAGCAGTCGCCAGCTGACGAAGATGCCCTTCGCCTGCGGCAGGGCCACCAGGCCGCGCCCCAGTTTCTCCATCTGACTCTCGGGAGTGCTCAGTTGCTGAGCCACCTTTTCTTCGGGAGTGTCACCGCCGGGCGTCACTGCATTGTCGTACTGCTCTAAGCAGCCTCCCATCATCAGGCCGCTGCTCAGGATGGCGGCCATCATCCATTGTCTGTTTTGCTTCATTGTCGCTTATTTGATTACTATCTTCTTTCCATTCTTGATATAGATGCCCTTCGGCAGCGTGATGCCATCCGGCATTTTGCGGCCACGGAGGTCATAGATGGAATCGTCAGTTGTCAATTGTCCATTGCCAATAGCCTTAATACCTGTCGGCTCGTTGGTCACTTTCAGCACGCCCTCGGCCTTCAGCAGACCACTGGTATCCCAGTAGAGACCCTCGGGCAGTTCGGGCAGGGTGACGACGGTATTCGACGTGGTCTGCAGGCTCTTGGCCTTCCACAGAGTAACCCTGTCGCCAACCTTGAAGTCGTAGCCAGAGTGCGTAATGGTGATGGCCTCCGACACAATGAGCGCACCAGCTATTTCTACTGCCGGTACAATGATGCCGCTACGCGACTTGGAAACCTTCAGTTCGAGTTTCTTCACCGTTGTCCGGCCATTGCCAGTAATCGACACCTTTTCTGCGATGCGCCCGATGGTGACATCCTTGCCTGCGTTCTCAAAGGTGCCCTTCACGGTGGCACTGCCCAGGCCGTAGGTGTTGTTCCACTGCAGCGAGGGGTCGTAGCTGCCGGTCTTGGTGTTCTGGAAGTTGATGGTTCCTGCGAACTGGCTCCAGTCGCCGGTCATGTTCGAGCGCACACTGGTCACGTTGACCGTCAGCTCGCCCTTGCCGAGCAGTTTGCCCTTATAGTCGCAGCGGGCGTCGAGCGTCCACGTCCCCTTGGCACCCTCTGGCACAACGATAGTCGTCGAGTTCGACGAGTAGCTGTAGATGTCGTCGGGATCCTTCAGCGTACCGCCGTTGATGACCACCGTATCGGGATACTGATGCACGCCGCCCTTCTCGCTGCCCTGCACCGTGCCCTTGTCAATGTAGAGGGCACCAATCTTGGCCGTGCCGCCGATGGCGAGCGTGCCGATGCCGGTCTTGTGGAGCGCCGACTTCTTCGTGCCGCTGATATTGCCGTTAGCGGTCAGCGTGCCAGAGGCTACGGAGATGGTGCCGTCGTCCTCACTCACCGTGATGGGCTGCGTCGTGACGACGGTATTGGGCACGGCCAGCGTACCGCCATTCATAATAATAGGTGTAGCGGTGCCGCCGAGGTTGCCGTATTCCGCACCGTCGCTGTTGGCCAGTGCCGAGACGGTAAGCGTGCCCTCGTTGATGGTCACGTCGCCTGTCATCTTGTTGGTATTCTTGATGGTCAGGTTGCCCGTGCCCTCCTTGGTCAGCGTGGCCTCACCGATGATGCTGCCGTCGCCGGAGAGTGTATAGTCCTTCTCGCTATTGGTGAACACGAGGCTGGCGGGCGACACATCCTCGCTGACGGTGACTGCCGTCTGTTGAGCATCGTCGCCGAAGGTCACCTCATCGCCCGTCACGAAGAGGTCCTTCGTGCCGTCGGCCAGGAGGAAGTTCTCCGTCTCGGCAAAGTCCCAGATGCCGTCCTCGCCACCATCCCACATCACGGCAGCTGCTTGCCGCAAGGCTGTTACGCTGAGATAGACCATTCCGTCCTCATCGACGAGCTTGGCCTTCACGCCATCGACGCCTTCGAGCACGATGTCATCCACGCTGCCCTCTATCTTGGCTGCATCCACCAACAAGTACTTGCCCTCTGCCAGATTGCCTTCAGAAGCGATTTCAAACACTGGTGCCGAGTACTTCGGGCCGTACTGCCAATCCTTCTTCTCGATGGTCAGCACATCGGCCTTCACGCAGTCGGCCTCAGTGCCTGATATGCCAAAGACTACCCTTGCGCCGAAGCCCAACTGCAGCGAGTTGGTCTCCACCCTTCCCTTCGGCTTGAGCACCGATGCATAGTCCATCTGAATCCCGTTCAAGAATTTACCGCCATTGGAATGGAGCTCGGCAAAGCGGTTCAGCCAGACATGGCTCTTCTGCATCGTACCGTCAAAGCTGAGTTTGCCAGCCCACACATCGGTATTGCCGCTGTAGGTCTCCGTCACCTTGGGCAACACGAGCGTTCCGTCGCCCTGCTTCACCAGTCGCATGTTGCCCGTGAAGGCACCACCTGTCAAGGTGTGGGTATAGTATTCGCGAGTGATGTTATTGTTGTCATCGTGGCCCTGCACCCAACTTGGCGCATTGTCAATCAGCACAGGTGTCGTGTAGCCGTCCTGCACGCTGACCGTCATGTCGTTAGTCTCGCAAAGGATGGTATAGTCGGGATTCAGCCGTTCGTTCAGGTCCAGTTCTCCACCATTTCCTATCTCCTGACGCTCTGTCATCGTCAGTGCCGGCGGAGCCTGGGTGATGCCCTCCAGCTCGCCCACGAAGTAGCTCACGTGGGGCGGCTGGTTGTAGCCGCACATCTGCCACACCATAGCGTTGCGGTACTGCATATCGTGCCACAGGGTGTAGAGGCGATGCTCGGTGGGGATGGCTGTGGTGTAGATGCGGATCTTGTTGTCGCGGGTGCGCATGATGACCTCCTCGCGCCAGTCACCGAGGATGTCGCCCTGATAGCAGGGAGTGCCCTTGGTGTCGTTGTTGGTCATCGAGCCGGTCAGGGTCTGGATGAGTCCCTTGCCGTATTTATAGATGCCGCCGGCGGTGTTCTTACCATTGGTGTAGTTGAACGACTCGTCGAGCAGGTCGCCATCCCAGTAGATGCGCATGTTCTGCGCCATGTCATTCTTTGTGGCTCCGGGGATGACGTTGCGATAGACTGCACCGATGACACCCGGATCACGCGATGATGTGCCGATGGCGCCGGGATAGTCGTTGCTGAAGTTGGCCATGATGGCACGGCCATCATCAGCCGTGGCCGTGTACTTATAATATATTTTGGCTGTCGTACCGTCGCGCAGGCAGTTGCCATAGACCGGCGCGTCCTCGATACAGGTGAATATCTCCTGCCCTTTTGTATAGGGGTCGAAGTCGCCGTGGTGCTGGGCATCACCGTGGCCGAAGCCCGATGTGGAGAGGCCATGGCCGTTGTCATCGATAACCATCGAGCCGAAGCAGATCTCGTCGCGTCCGTCCCAGTCCACGTCGGCGATGCCATAGTTATGGTAGCCCTGCCCGTACCAGGGAGAGCCGGGCGTATTGCAGTTCCAACGCCAGCGCTCCTTCAACTCATGGGTAGCGGGATCCACGTCGAGGGCAATCATCTTGTGGCGGGTATAGATGCCGCGTGCCAGGAAGATGCTGGGCTTGCGACCGTCCAGGTAGGGTGCGCCGAAGAAGTGCTTCGTAGAGCGGTGGCCGTAGCCGTCGCCCCAGGCAGCCTCTAAGCTGGTCTCTCCATCCTCTAATCGCTTCAGGGGGTACTCTATCGTCTGATAGGGCACACCCGTCTCGCCGTTGATATACACCAGATACTCGGCGCCCTCGTGCATGAACCAGTTGGTGCCGCCGCCGGTGCCTGCACGATAGTTCTTCGTGGCGTCGCCGATGACGTAGGTCTTGCCGTCGGCGGCGTGGATGGTGGTGCCGTCGGCAGCACGGATCAGGGCCTCGGCCTTGCCGTCCTGGTCCCAGTCGTAGGCCACGATGTTCTGCTCGTTGTTCTGGAAGTCGCCCATATTGGGGCCGAAGTCGAGCCACCACAGGCGGGTGCCGTCGAGCTTCATCACCTCGGCGATGGAGTACTCACCGTTGTTGCCGCCCTTGGGATAGCTGGCACTGATCTCGCTCTGGTTGTCGAACTTCATCAGGATCTCCAACTGCCCGTCGCCATCGACGTCGGCCATACAGGCATCATTGGGTACGAAGGTGGAGGTCAGGCCGCTGTGGTCGGGCGTGATCTCCAGCCAGCCCTGGCCCCACACCGCAGCCTCCTTCGACTGCGCCTGTTCCTTGCCACGCACCACGGCCGTCACCGTGTACCTGCTGCCTTCTGAGCCTGCCGCATCGGTGAAATTCGACACCGTGAGCGGCTCGCTGTTCAGCTTCGTGCCGTCGCGGTAGATGTTGTAAGTCACGTCATAATACTCCTCGGCCAGGATGCGCCAGGAGCAGAACACGCCGCCGTCGGTCTTCACGGCCACCAGCCCGCGGTCGAGCTTGTCGGTCATGCGCTGGGCAGCGGCATTGGCTGTTGCCATCAGCACTACGAGTGCTGCCATCAATAGTCTTTTCATCTGTCTTTCTTGATTTGTTATAGTAGTCAGTTCCTTCAATCCTTAGTCGCGCTGTCCACGAGATAGGAGATGCCGTTCGTGGTCAGGTCGGCAGTACTGCCCTCGCAGGTGAGTTCCTGCACCGTGATGCTCGCCGAAAGCGTCTTGTAGTTGTTGGAATAGAGGGTAACAACACCCAGCAGGGCGTTCACCTGATAATCCTCGCCGCCGACGGTCACCGTGAACGACCAGTCCGTAGGTTCCATCTGTACATACACCTGGTCGCCGAGTATCGACATGGCTTGTGTAGGAGCCACAAAGTTTGCAGGGCGAGCCGTCTTGAGGGCCTCATCCAGTTCCTCGCCGCTGAAGAACTTCTTCAGCAGCGGTGTGACGGGCAGGCCGCGCAGGGTAAAGTCTGCCCCAAACGTCATCGTCACGTCCACCGGCACATTCTCGTCGGTCACTTTGCCTCGCCATGTTCCCTTCATGTCGTTGAAAGCCTGCTGTGCATCCTCCACCGTCACTTCTTGTTTTGAGTCAACAGAACAGGAGCTGAATGCCGTCAGGCATAGCACCGAAAGTATAAACGCAGTTATTTTCTTCATTGCATCGTAGTTTTATTAGTTTTACGATGCAAAGTTAATGCAAATTCGCCAAACCGCCAAATGTTTCGGAGAATAATTACGGAAATCGCCGCACCCTCGGGGAGAGGAGTGCGGCGACTGATGATTTATATTCTTAATGCCCCATCTGCTCTACAACACTTGAGGTAATCCTATTTACATAAGACTGTACATCACCTTGATACTTCTTATTGACAAGAATATACAATGAATGATTGTCGATTCGATAATGCCAAAAACGCTCGTCGCTTATCACCGACAAGACAAAGACCCTATAAAAACGGAAACGCCTTGTAGATGCTCCTGGCTCATCCTTTTCGTCTTCAGCACCAATAAAAAAGAAAGAAGCCTGTTCATCTTTCTTCAGCACATCAAACATGATGTTGAGTACCGTAAAGACAATAGTTCGAGGTTCAAACGTTCCAGTTCTCAAACTAAACTTATTGTCGCTCAGCATATTTGCCTTGTCGAAGAACTTTACGCAGTACGCATGCTCTATATACTTTTCTACTCTTACTATATACTTGTGCTTAGATTTTGCTGATGTAAAACGATACTGCATCGTGTACTCCAACAATTCGTCGGAGTAACTCTTATCGTTCATCTGAAATATAAAAGGATATCCCTGGTCCATCAGATGACCTTTTGGTATACAGGTATACTTAGGCGCTGGCGTTCTGCCTCGGTAATCAGCACCGGCGTTTCAGAAGGGTCATAGTAGTCCTCTGGGTAACGTGTCTTACCATTCGGCATCTCAACGGCAGTAACACGATGAACAAATCTCTGTCCGTCGTTAGTGGTAACAAGCCGCTCTTTTACACTTAGAATTTTCCTTCCCATATTTACGATCATTAAATATCCGCCGCAAAGATACGAAACATTTCCGAGACTTCCAAATGTTTCGGGGAATAAATACGGAAATCGCCGGACCCTCAGGTAGAGGAGTGCGGCGATAGAACACTATTTACTTTTTAGATTCTGTATAATTCTCCCTCGGCTCTCTTCTGCCATTTTATTTCAGCCATAGCAGTTTTTCCCTAAAGCCATTCATCATTTCATCGAATGATTTTGTGTTAACAAGGTGACAAAAAGTTAGGATGATAAATGTGGTAAGTTATGATAGAGAAGAAGTTGCCCTTTACTTCGCAAAACTTGGAATATCTGCATAACTTTACTGAGCCAACAAAAGATAGAAGCCGAATAGGAAGCCTTACAAAACCAAATGACAACTCCGTCAAATTCGTAAAAAAACATAAATATAAGGCAAATTAAAGGGCTGCTATGGCATAACGTGAAACAAAATCACTATCTTTGTGGCACAAAAAGACCAGGCTAGTGAATAAGTTAAGAACAAGAAAACATGAAGAAAGAAGAAATACTTGCTCTATTCAAGAGTTATGAGGAGGCGGCTTGCACAATAGACAATACTGAGTGCTGGAGTGCAAGAGAGTTGTGTGGCCTGTTAGGTTACACACAATGGCGCAATTTCAGCAACGTAATTGACAAAGCAAAGGAAGCCTGTAACAATGCAGGGCCGTCCGCTGCCGACCATTTTGCTGACGGCAGCAAAATGGTCACACTTGGTTATGGAGTACACAGACAACAGTATTAAAGAACTATGGATATACAGAAGATTCATCAATATAAATCAGCCTTTGATGCGATAGCAAAGGAAATCAAAGACGATGAGGGAAACGCCATCGAAGTGTGGTATGCCCGTGAACTCCAGCAAGTGTTGGGCTACGCTCGTTGGGAGAATTTCGTGGTGGCCGTCGGTCGTGCCGTAGAAGCGTGTAAGACCATGGGAATCAACGTAGATGATCATTTTCGTGAGGTCACGAAAATGATAACCTTGGCAAAAGGTGCTCAACGTGAAGTTCAAGACTTTATGCTTACCCGCTATGCCTGTTACTTGATAGCTCAGAATGGCGACCCCAAGAAAGAAGAAGTGGCCTTTGCCCAGAGTTATTTTGCCGTGCAGACACGCAAGGCAGAGCTCATAGAAGAAAGACTCAACGAAATAGCTCGCCTTGACACTCGCGAACGCTTGCGTGCTTCTGAGAAACAGTTAAGCCGCAATATCTTCCAGCGAGGGGTCGATAATATAGGATTTGGCCGTATTCGCTCAAAGGGAGACCAGGCTCTCTTTGGCGGCCTGACTACAGAGCAGATGAAACTGCGGCTTGGCATCAAGAGCGGTGCCTTGGCCGACCGATTGCCGACATTGACTATTGCCGCAAAGAACTTAGCAACAGAGATGACCAACTATAATGTCGAGCAGAAAGACCTGCAGGGCGAGATGAATATTACCGCCGAGCACGTTCAGAACAACCGCAGCGTTCGCGGTATGCTTGGTCAGCGTGGCATAAAGCCTGAGGAACTGCCACCTGCCGAAGATATAAAAAAGGTGGAACGGCGAGTGGCCAAAGACGAGAAGGATATGCAGAAAGACAAGCAGAAACTTCCTAAAGGGAACAAGAAATAGCCCTTTTGAGTTTGTGGGCAACTACAATACACTTAGTGGGTAACTCGGAAAAGTTAGTGGGTAAGTCAAATAAACGATAATATGGATATGAACATAAGACATGACATCGAGAAATACATTAATGATGTCAATGACATTTATAATTCTGGCGATCCAACGGAACATACTTATCGTATCCCATTGGTGAATTTACTGACTCAATTGTTGAATGGAAACAAGAAGGGTAAGGTGGGAGTTTATAATGAAGGAGCCCGTAAAGATTATGGTGCTCCTGACATAGAGTTCCGGCGCGATGATGTGACCATTTCCTTTATTGAGACAAAGAAAATCGGAGACCATGACCTGCTTGGACTGAACAGTAAGCAGCACAAAGAACAGTTCGACAGATATAAGAATGCTGTCAATCTAATAGCTTTCACCGACTACTTAGTCTTTTATCTTTATGAGAACGGAGAGCTAGTCCTTAGTGCAAGAATTGGCAGGGAAGAATCCTCCGGTGTTGTGATAAACGACGACGAACAGCAGTTAGAAAACTTTCTGCAAATCGTCTGTAAGCTTGGTGATGCTGAGCCCCAACCGATTCGTAGTGCTAAACTATTGGCAGAAGTCATGGCAGCAAAGGCCAAAGGTATTGCTTCTGTGCTGAACACGGCTATGGAGTTGAACAAGACAAACGAGGATAAAGACTTGCATGCCAAACTTAACGCCTTCCAGAAGTTTCTGGTTCACGACATGAGTGTGGAGCAGTTCACCGATTTCTATGCCCAGACAATTGTCTATGGCCTTTTCGTCGCCCGCATCTATGACAAGACCCCGCAGACTTTTTCTCTACAGGAGGCAGCCGAACTTATACCTGCCATCAATCCTTTCTTGAAAAAGATATTCAAGCATCTGGCCTTAGCCGAACTTCATAAAGGTATCAAGTGGATAGTGGAGGACTTGGTGGCTGTCTTGCGTGTTACAGACATGAGGCGAGTGATGCACAACTACGGCAAAGATCCGCTGGTGCATTTTTATGAAGAATTCCTCGAAGCGTACAACCCCAAAATCCGTGAAGATTTCGGCGTGTGGTACACACCGCAAGAGGTGGTAAGTTTCATCGTAGATGCTGTAGACACTATCCTTCGCGAGAGACTGAATACCGAAAAGGGACTGGCCAACAATTCGACCATCACCTATAAAGACAAGACTTTCCACAAGGTGCAGATTCTTGACCCTGCAACTGGTACAGGCACTTTCCTTGCCACGGCTGCGGAAAAGATATACGCCAGCTATAAGGGAAAAGAAGGCTGCTGGCCAGAGGATGTAGTGAACAACATCATTCCCCGACTGAACGGCTTTGAGTACCTGATGGCCCCCTACACGATGGCTCACTTGAAAGTGGCCTCGGCTCTCCGCCTGAACGAATTGCAGGAAGATTTGCCTGAACGGTTAAATATATTCCTGACCAACTCACTCGACAAGGACTACCCCGAGGAACGACTCGACATTGCCAAGTTCATCACCGACGAGTCGAACGCTGCCAGCCGCATCAAACGCGACACGCCGGTAATGGTGGTCATGGGCAACCCGCCGTATAACGAGAAATCGGCAAACAATGGTGACTGGATAAAGGACTTGATGGATGATTACAAGCAAGAACCGGGACAAAAGAGGAAATACATTAGAACCAACAAAAAGACTGGAAAGAAAATATATCAGAATACTCTAGAAGGCGAACGTAACTCCAAAGGACTGAACAATGACTATTGCAAGTTCATCAGACTGGGCCAGAGCTTTGTCGAAACCACACAAGAGGGAGTGCTTGCCTATATTTGCGGAAACACATTCCTCGACACAGCATTATTCCGTGGTATGCGTTACGAACTGCTCAGCAAATTTGATGAAATATACATTATTAATCTGCACGGCTCCACCAAACGTAATGAAAGTACGGAAACGCAGAAAGACGAATGTGTGTTCAATATTCAGGTGGGTGTCAGTATCAATATCTTTATTAAGCGGAAAGACGGGGATAACGGAAAGTTGGCAAGTGTATTTTATAAGGATCTGTATGGCTCGCAACGGGAAAAACTACAATATCTCTCAGAGCATCAGCTGAACGATGTGGATTTCCAAGAGATACATCCCTCCGCTCCATTGTACACTTTCAGAATCAGAAACCAGCATCTGAGAGAGCAGTATGATGCAGGATTCAATATCAGGGAGCTGATGAATAGTAATGTCCAGGGATTTAAGTCGGATAAAGATTATGTGGCAATACAATACGAAGAAAAAGACATAAGAAACATAGTCTATGAAATGCAATCCAACAAAGATGACGCTGAGTTACAAGAAGAATTTGGCTTTAGAGATAGCAGAGACTGGAATTTGAAAGGCGCACGTTCCTTGCTGAAAGCGGTATCATTTGGTGTTGATGATGTTGATAAGTACACATCTCCAGTCTGCTATCGTCCTTTTGACTTTCGATGGACTTTTTTCCATAAGTCATTAGTCACTTATCCTCGGCCGTTATTGCAAAACTCGGTACATAACAAAAGGAATATTGTTCTCTGTCTTGGCAAGGCTGGTAATGTGATTGGTGACAACGAGTGGAGTTTGGTTTACATCTCCACGTTACCGACAGATATGAATGTAGTACCGCGTGGGGGTGTCTATCTGTTTCCACTGTTTGTCTACGATGAGTTGGGAGATGCGCACACCAACTTCTCCGAAGCCATTGTCAGTCAGATAGAAGCGCGGACTGGGCTTCACATGCTTTCTGCCAGAGAAGAGTTCTGGCAGATAGAACCACAGACAGGGTATCGCAAATATGAAGATGACGAGGGCAAAGGCACGTTCATGCCGATTGACCTGCTTGACTATATCTATGCCGTGCTACACTCGCGTCGCTATCGCCAGACTTATCACGAATGTCTGCAAGACGGATTCCCCACGATTCCTTATCCGGCAGACGCAGGCTACTTCCGCTACATGGCAGAACTCGGTGGGCAGATTCGCCGCCTGCATCTGCTCGTGGGCATTTCCGACCAAGACTTTACCACCACCTATTCCATCAGTCGGCCCAAGGACAACAACCTGTGTACCCTGCGTCGTTTCGAGCCGACGGGCGGCGGGCAAGGTCGCGTATGGATTAACGAGCAACAGTATTTCGACCATGTTCCAGTGCAGGCATGGCAGATGGTGGTCGCCGGCTACCAACCCTTAGACCGTTGGCTGAAAGACCGCAAAGGCAAGAAACTCAGCAACGACGAAATAGAGCACTATCAGAAAATTATAGTCGCCTTACAGGAACAAGCACAGGTGATGGAATTAATTGACAACCTGATAAAGATTTAATGATGATAAGCTACCCAAACAAAGAGCCAAGAAAGAGCTATATGTTGGTATATTGAACCATAATATTCAAGGTGATGCAGATACGGAGTATGGCTAACCGTCAGAGGGGAATCAACGATTAAACTATCTTTAAAAGTTATGGAAGAAAACAATAGAATTCTCATATATACCGATGGCAGTGGACTTACGAGAATAGACGTAAAGTTGGAGGAGGAAACTCTATGGCTTTCACAAGCCCAAATGTGCGAACTCTACCAGACAAGCAAGTCAAACGTAAGTGAGCACATCAAGCACATCTTCGAGGAAGGTGAGCTACAGGAAGAAGCAGTTGTTCGGAATTCCGAACAACTGCCGCGGACGGCAAGTCGTATCTGACGACATTCTATAATCTGGATATGATTATTGCCCTTAGCAAGCAAGATCAAACTCTCCCCTCGCACCATTCAGCGCGACCTAACACGCCTCAAAGATTTGAATGTCATCAAACATGAAGGCCCAGACAATGGAGGATATTGGGCCGTTCTAATGGATTTGAACGTGTAGGGCTTATTAACCCAAGTTTGACATACTGGTCAAACTTGGGTTGAACTCATTCTGCCTGTTGAGATGTAAGGGCAAGAGTTATCACGTCTTTGGCTAAGGCGCTCATCTCCTGTGTGGCTTTCTCCAATTTTTGCATCAGTGCCATCGTCTTGCGTTCTGAGACATTCTTCTTTTTTATGAAAATCCGCACAACTTTACGAAACATTTCCGAGACTTCCAAATGTTTCGGGGAATAAATACGGAAATCGCCGCACCCTCAGGTAGAGGAGTGCGGCGATAGAACACTATTTACTTTTTATTCTGCTAACAAGATTTTTAGGCTCACGCCTAGTGTCCCAAATATCTGCTACAATAACTGTGTCAGAACTACTGACATAATAGTAAATCAGTTTAAAGCGTTTATTGATGATATAACTCCTATAGACTTGCTTTCTTCCCTTTAGCAGAGGCTCAAGGTAACCTATCTCTGGGAATCGTGTCTCAGCCCTCTTCTGCCACTTCACTTGAGCCATAAAAGTTTTTCCCTAAAGCCGTTCATCATTTCATCGAATGATTTTCCTCCACCACGTTCAGCTTCAGCCTCTGCCTCGTCAATACGGGCATTCAATTCTTCCAGTGTATATGGCTGCTGATTGTCGTCCAAATCCTCAAAGGCTGCAATATCTGGTGCCTCAGTCTCATGAAGATAGCGTATCAGGCATGCCTTATCATCATGGCTCAAGTCACGGACCTTTCCAAGTAATCCACTTTCACGAAGTTCCGAACTCATGCCATAAGTCAATGCTGATGCAGATTCTTCCACAATATCCCTATGCCTTGTATCCATATTCCTGTATATTATTAAATATCGGGGGCAAAGATACGAAACATTTCCGAGACTTCCAAATGTTTCGGGGAATAAATACGGAAATCGCCGCACCCCGATGGAGGAGTGCGGCGACTGATTATTGAGTCTCGTCGGAGAATCTCTGCGGAGAGATTAGCGAACAATAAACTTCTTGCCCTGCTTCACATAGACACCCTTCTTCAGTGTGCTTACGCGCTCACCGTTGAGGTTGTAGATGGGAGCGTTGTGGTCAGAAACGATGGCCTTGCCAACCTCCTGGATGCCAGACTCACCGGTAGAAACGAAGGTGCGGACGCGAGCCAGAGCGGTGTCGATACGAAAGAGAGTGAAGGTCTCATTACCCTTGAGCACGGTCAGACCAGACTCAGGAGCCCAGTTCTCGGCGTTGTACTTGGCGATGGCATCCTCCTCGGTAGCAGCCTCGATAGTGATGTAGTCGGTCTTGCTGCGACCATAGTTGTCAACACGGTTTACGATGATGTAATCGTTCTCGGTCAGACCGTCAACACCCAGCGTAGCGTTGTTGTAGGTAATCTTAGCATCCTGAGCGTCGCCGAGGATACCAGTCTGAATCAGACCAATACCCAGGTTGAACTTAGCTTGAGGAATGTCAGAACCGTCACCAGTCTTGGTGAACCATGTGTAGACAGGGGCAAACATGCTGTGAGCGACCTCCTCGGTCAGAGCAGAAGGAGCCTTGACGAAGCGGCGGATGCCACCGTGGTCAACGTCGTAAGGACGAACCTGAACGGTGTCACCAACGTTGGTGCCCTTGATCCAAGTGAAGCGGAGAGCGTCGGGACGGCCAGTCCAGTTAGTCTCACCAGAGGTAGAAGTAGAAGCCAGCACGTCAATCTCGCTGAAGCCCTTGCCAGTGATGTCGGCCTCTGTCATGTGCTGGAAGTCGATATCGTCCTTCACAGCGAACTCAATGTCGTTCTCGTAAGTAACGGTTGTTGACTGGAACTGATCCTTGCCACCATCGTGTGTGGTGATCTCGAGGGTACCCTTCTCTGTCACGTTGAGCTTTTCACCCGACTGGCAGTTGGTCTTCTCGATGACATCACCAGTAACGGGAGTGTACTTGTAGTTGAAGAAGAGTGTAGGCTGCGTGGGCACCTCAGCATTGCTAACAACCAGATCGTAAGTCTTCACATATCCGGCGTTCACACCGATAATGTTAGCCTGAACAGCAGGCAGGGCAATCATCTCAGCGACAACGTCAACCTCTACCTTCTCAGAAACGGCAGAACCAGACTCTGTCCAAGCCACGAGCTTACCAGAAGTGGTCAGGTTGTACTTGTACATACCGTCGAGCATCTCATCGGGAGTCAGCTCAGCACCGTCGAAGGTGACATGAACAATCTCATCGTTGCTCTCCTCGAACGATACAGCATACTGACGAGCAGTACCGTTGACACCTGTCAAGGCAACCGTAGGAACGTTAGCATAGTCCTCATCGGTCTCCACCTGAATCACGATATTATCAATCTGGTTTACAGAACCAACTTTACCACCAAGCACGTTCAGACCTGTTGCACGCAGATTCTCCACATACTCAGGCACATTGTATGTACCAGCGCCTACTGGTGTGCCGAACTCATCAGCAATATCATACTCTACAGTGCGAGCTTCTACGTCAACATCGAGAGTGATGGTGTAGAAAGAGTTGAAGTTGATGGTCACAACATTGGTAGAGTCACCGTTCACTGCGTATGTATTACCCTCCTTGGCCTCATCAGTCAGCTCGGTGAGGTCGAAGAGCCACCAGCGCAGGGGCTCTGTTGCACCTGCCTTAATCTCTTCTGCAGACTTGCGATAGTTCTGGTTAGCCCAGCGATTGGTAGAGAATGTAGAGTCAGACATGATAACAATCTCATTGGCCAGATTTGTGTCGGGCTTTGTCTGAGGATTCCAATCGAACCTCAAAGTGTACTTGTTCACGCCTTCTCCATAGATGTCGGTACCCCAAAGAGTATAGGCATTACGCTCGCCACCGCCGGAGTGCTTGAAGTTGAAGTACTTTCCGTACTGGTCACCAGCGACAGACATACCGTCGGCACAGCTGGGAGAAATCCAGCCTGCATCGGCAGCCGTGGCGGCCAACTCGAAGTCCTGCTTGTACAGGTTCTTGATACCAGCACTGGCCACTACGGAACCAGCAAACAGTGCTGCGAAAAGGAGATAAAATTTTCTCATAATCGATAAGTTTTTAATTAGTAATACAATTATTATATAGATAGTAAATATAAAAGTCCCGTAATTCGGTGCAAAGATACAAATATTTTTTTAAACAGCAAAGAATATTGTAATTTTAACAATAAATAATTTTTCGCGCGCACGCGATAGTAGTGTAACACCGAAAGAAGTGTACCATCTGTACCACCTGACACGCGCCGTGGCAGATGGGACAGATGGTACAGGTGTTTTCCGCAAATCACTACTATACTCTCATGGCAGACTAAACTTTACGCCATGTAACATCATGCCAGGCATTCAGCGACAGGCTCCTCTGCTTCACAGGGAGCCTGTTATCATCCGGCAGGAGCCTTCTGTTTCCAAAAGGAAGCCTACTATTCCTGAAAGGAAGCCTGCTATTTCCTGAGAAGAGGCTGCTATTGGGCGGTCCATCACTTGGACTCCCCCTCCTACTCTCCCCGATTATTCACCGACGACCCAGTCCTCCGGGACCCGGTTGTCGGCATTGAACCTGACACCTACCTTCACCACCCGCCGGCCGTCAGCCTGATACGGTATGGCATAGCCTTTCTGGTCGATCTGCTCCAGAGCCTCCTGAGCTGTGCCGCTGACCTTCAGCTCAAACACATAGACGGCATCGGGCATCCAGACCACCATGTCCGTCCGCCCTCCGGCACAGCGCACCTGGGTCCTGGCATACACGTTGAGCATGGAGAAGATGAGGTAGAGCGTGTACTCGTAGAAGCCCTCCTTCGTAGCTGCCTCTGCCAACTTCCTCTTGAAGCCCTCCACGTATGGGATGCCAGCCATGTAGGCCTGCATCTCGCTCATGGCCAGGTCGATGTCGCCCTTCTTCAGTGCCCGCCAGAACTTCAGGGCGAACCCTGTCTGCACATCTGCATCATCGAGTCCTATATAAATGGGAAGCAAGCCTTTGGAGTAGCCGATACGCACTTCTAAGTTGGGCATCTCCAGTGTGTATATCTCTCCTTCGCGGTCATAGCCCTTGATGGTGAGGTACCCGCCCTGATAGAGCAGCGGCAGGGCATCATTCATATTCTCTGTGGGCTGGTCGAAGGCCGATGATGGCACCTCCAGACGGTCGAGCGAGGTGATGTCCGTCTTATAATACTGCAACTGGCGGATGAGGAACGTAGGCGTACCAGTAGTGAACCAGTAGTTCTGCAGTTCGCCGTTGCGGAAAGCGTTCAGGAGGCTGAAGGGGTTGTAGATGTCTGCCGACTTATAGGCGAAGTGATAGCCGTCGTAGCGCTGCTTAATCTTCTGGAACATCTCGGCGGGCGAGCAGTCGTAGTTCTCAGCCATCGCGGCAATATCCTCTTTGAACACGTCCAGCACTTCCTGCTCGGTGATGCCGCAGATGGCAGAGAAGCGGGGCAGCATGGTGACGTTTATCAGATTGTTGAAGGTGGAGAAGATGCTGAGTTGTGAGAACTTGGTGATACCGGTGATGAAGCAGAACTTAATCTTCGGCTCCAGCATCTTCAGCCGCTGGTAGAACTCCTGCATCACTTCGCGCATCTCTGCAAGGCATTCATCCTCATGCAGCACGTCGAGCAGCGGCGAGTCGTACTCGTCGATGATGACGGCCACCTGCCGACCTGTCTGCTCGAAGGCCCTCTCGATGACACCAGCCAAGCGCATACCCGGCGAGGTCTCGTACTCATCCCGGCCATACACCTTCTCGTATGTACGCAACAGGCGGACGAGTTCATCCCTGACGCCCTGCACGGGCAGGTGTCTTGCCCCGCTCAAATCAATACGGATAGTAGGATACTCTGTCCAGTCGTGCTCCAGTTCCATGATTTTCAATCCCTCGAACAGCTCGCGCTCCCCCTTGAAATACGACTCCAGGGTAGAAGTGAGCAGCGACTTGCCGAAGCGGCGGGGGCGACCCATAAAGACGAATGTCGCGTAGTTTGCCAACTCCCATACCAAGTCTGTCTTATCAACATATATATACCCGTCGAGAATCACTCGCGAGAACGTCTGAATGCCTATCGGATACTTTCTCTTTGCCATAACATCACAATTTGCTGGCAAAGATACGAAAAAAAGGTAAAAAGAAGAAGTGAATGGCGAAAAAAAAATGCTGCCGCCCTCGATATGATCTCGTGGCGGCAGCAACCTATTCGCTATTCACTTTACAGTATTCACTCCTTACCAGCCGGGGTTCTGCGTGAGCACATTGCCCGACTTGAGGATCTCGCTCTGCGGGATGGGGAAGAGGTTCATCTTGTCATCCCACTGGCGATTCTGCACTGTGACCACCTGCTCGTTGAAGGTGCCGTCGGCATTCTTCGTGATGTTCAGGCCCTTGATGTTGGTGAAGTACTTGCTGCCTTCCTTCCAGCGGCGCACGTCGAAGAAGCGGTGCCCCTCGAAGGCCAGCTCCACGAAGCGCTCGTTCTCGTACTTCTGCTTGAAGTCGGAGGCACTCAGACCAGTGTCGATGTTACCCAGTCCGGCACGCTTGCGCACCACGTTGATGGCATCGGCAGCCGACATACTGTAGCTTCCCTTGTCATATCCACTACCAGTGTAGTTGAGCATAGCCTCGGCATAGTTCAGATAGAACTCAGCCAGACGGAAGGTCACCCACACGTGCTTGGAGGTGTTGGCACCGTTACCGGCAATCTGCGTCTCGGGGTCTACATATTTCTTCAGGTAGTAGCCAGTAGTGGTGGCATTGACCTTCGGCAGACCGTTGGCGCCGCCGACGAAAGTCTCCAGGGGCTGCGTGTTGGCATTGGGCCAGGAGTCGCCGTTTCTGGCAACAGTAGCCTCTAAGCGCAGGTCGCCCTGCTCGTATGCTTCCACCAGGTTCTGCGTCGGGCAGTTGCCGCCCTTACCGCCGGCACCGGCACCCGACATACCCACGGGGAAGTTGTTCTCCTCGAAGGTTCTCGACTCAGAGAGGATGCGGCGTGCGAAGATAATCTCCTTCAGGGCCTTGGCATCGCTCCAGTTGGTACGGCCCTTGAAGAGTCCGGCATAGTCGGACGAGAGAGCATACTGGCGGGCCTGGCAGGCCTTGATGACATCGTTGTTGGCCTCAACAGCCTTCTGCCAGAGGCTCTTGTCGTTGTTCGGGTTGAACAGCGGGCTGGCGTGGTAGAGGGCGGCACGGGCCCGCAGGGCCAGCACGGCCAGATTGTTGGCACGGCCTGTCTCGGAGAGGCTCAGAGCCATCGAGCCAAGGTTGGCATAGTCCTCAGTGATAGTGTCCTTGATGGCTACGCACTCATCGTCGATGAACTTGAAGATTTCCTCGGCCGACGTGCGGGGCTGTACGTTAGCCTCATCGGCTGTCATGGTCTTCGTGATCAGAGGCACGTCGCCATACTGGCGCACCAGCATGAAGTAGTAGTAGGCACGCAGGAACCGGGCCTCAAACTGGTAGTTGTTGTACTGGTACATCTCCTGCTGGTAGTTGATGTCGAGCTTGTAGTCATCGAATGTCAGGCCCGTAAACTCGTCGAGGAACAGGTTGGCATAGCTGATGCCCTGATAGCACGATGTCCACATGGAGCTGTTGGCATTGGCCGGACTCCAGGCACCATTGAAAAAGCTCTCGATAGAAGCTCCCGTCTGCGAGAACACCGACTCATCAGTGGCCGACGAGAGCATACCGCCATCATAGTTGCCGAAGTCGGAGTCGAGCTTGCTGTAGATAGTGGTGATGAAGCCACCGGCACGGTCGAAGCGCTTCTTCATATACTCTGCATCGTCGATCTTGAACTCCTTGTAGTCCATCTGCTCACCGCAGGAGGCGAGTGTCACGATGCCAAGCGTACTTAAAATAATATTCTTCAGTTTCATAATCTTCTGTCTTTGTTAAATAGGTTAGAATGACAGCTGCACACCGACGACGACACTCTTGTTGGCAGGAGCGCCGACGCCATAGTTCTCAGGATCAGCCTCGTCGATATGGTCGAAGCAGAGCAGGTCTACACCACGCACATAGAGCTTGGCGCCGTCCATGAAGCCCGTCTTCTGCATCAGCGTCTTGGGGAAGTTGTAGTACACCTCCACGTTGCGGAGCTTCAGGAACGAGCGGTCACGCTGCCAGTAGGTGCTGGTCTGATAGTTGTTGGCGTTGCTCGTAGAGCTCAGGCGGGGGAACTTGGCGTTGGGGTCAGGATTGCTGGCCGTCCAGCGTCCGTCGTAGTACTGCTGCGAGAGGGATGTGGTGTTCATCAGCGGCCAGTACATGCCCTTGGCGCTCAGGTTGGCCGTATAGCGGCCGGTGCCCTGGAACATCAGGTCGAAACCGATGCCCTTGACCTCGAGACCGGCGTGGAAGTTGTAGAAGATCTCTGGAGCATAGGCGCTGTAGCCGATCTTCGTCTTATCATTGGCGTCGATCACGCCGTCATTGTTGACATCCTTATACTTGATGTCGCCAGGATAGACGGTCGAGAAGTTCTGCTTCGGGCTGGCATCGATGTCTGCCTGATCCTTGAACAGCCCGAGGGCAATCAGACCGTAGGTAGACTGCAGGGGGTTGCCCGTCTCCACGAGGTTCTCGTAAGCCTTGGGTTCCTCGGCCTGCTCCTTAATCTCGTTCTTGTTGAGATTGAACATACCGCCCACGTTGAGGGTCACCTGGCCGAAGGTCTTGGTATAGTCAAGTGAAATCTCGAAGCCTTTGCCATTCACCTTACCTGCATTCGTATAGGGAGCCTCGAAACCAATCAGGGCGGTATAGGCACCGGCACCCGACACCCAGATGTCCTTACGGTTCTGCAGGTAGAAGTCGAGCTGGGCATTCAGACCGCCGAAGAGGGTGGCATCGATACCCACGTTAAACTTCTGGGCCTTCTCGTTGGTGGGATTCATAGCCGCAATCTGTCCGATGGTGGTCGGAGTGTAGCTCACCTCGTAACCAGAACCGAAGGGATAGTTGGCCACGCCGTGGGATACATCCTGATAGTATGACTGTGTGTAGTACGACCACACGTTGTCGCCGGGCAGATAGTCGGCATTGATAATACCGAAGCTGGCGCGGAGCTTGAGGAAGTTGACCACGGAGTTGTCCTTCAGGAAGTTCTCATTGGAGAGTACCCAGGCAGCCGACACTGTCGGAGAAAGCTTCCACTTGGTGCCGGGGGCCAGACGGTTACTGCCGGAGTAGACCAGTGCCAGCTCAGCGATGTAGCGGTTGTCGTAGCCATAGTGTCCGAGGAACGAGGCGTTCTGGCGGTAGACAGTGTATCCAGTCCTACCCGTGGTGTTCTGATACTCATAGTCCCACTTCAGCTGTCCGTAAACATAGTGCTTCTCGGCGAAGGTACGGTCGAAGTTGAAGCCTGCGGCGAAGATCAGGCGGCGGGCCCAGTCGAGCGTGGCGGCATTCTTACTCATCGTACCCGGTGTACCGGCACTCCAGTACTCACCCTTCGAGCCCACACCGGCAGCAGGATAGTTACCGTATGTATAGGTCATTGAGTGGTCCTCATAGAGCGTGGAATAAGTATCGTAACCCAGACGGGCGGTGAAGCTCAGGCCGGGGAGCCATGACTTCAGGTCCTGGTTCAGGGTCATGTCGGCAAAGAGGGCACGCTCATGCAGCTTGTAATAGGCTGCTCCAGATGACTGGGCCACGGGGTTGTTGACTCCCGAGTGAGTAGACGTACCGCCCCACTCATTATTCTCATTCTTGATGGGGAATGCGCTGGCGGGGGTGCTATACACCATATCCCACAGGTCGGCCTTGTCGCTGGCAGTAGAACTACCGATAGAAACGGGGCCACCGGGACGCGACATTTCACTCAGAATACCGAGCATATTGACCTTCAGCATCGTCGTTTCGGTCAGGTCGATATCGAGGTTGGTACGCAGGTTGGCACGTACGTACTTGTCCTGAGTGGAATAACCCTCGTTATCGGAGAAATTCTTGATGAATCCTTTGTCCGACAGCAGGTTGAGCGTCGTATAGTAGCGGAATCTTTCACCACCACCGCTGAACTCAACGGCCAGCTTGTTGTTGACACCGTTCTTGCGGAAAGTCTCGTCAACCCAGTTCACGTTGGGATACTGATAGGGATACTGACCGCTCTGGAAGGCATTGATCTCCTCCTGTGTGAAGCGGGGAGCCAACCCCTCGTTGGCCAGGGCCTCATTAGTGGCACTGGCGAAGGTGGCACCATTGACGAACTTCGGACGGTTCGACTGGAAGTTGAACAGGTGGTCGTAGGTGACACGGATGTCACGACTGTTATACTGGCCGCGCTTGGTGGTGATGAGGATGGCACCGTTGGCACCCTTGTAGCCATAGAGAGCCACAGCAGCGGCATCCTTCAGGATGGACACGTGGTCGACCTCCTCAGGGCTGACGATGCTGATGTCGCGCTCCACGCCGTCGACCAGGATCAGCGGCGTACTGGTGCTCAGACTCTGCAGGCCACGCACGTAGAACGTGGGATTCTGCTCAAAATAGGTTCCCGTTCCCTGCAACGACACCAGACCGTTGCCCTGTCCAAGAATCGAGTTGCCGATGTTCTTGGCAGAGCGCTTGTTGACATCCCTGCTGGTAATGACAGAGACAGCTGCCGTGGACTGTACACGGGAGAAGTCCTTGTTGGCGCCCACCTCGATGACCTGGTCAACGAAGTCGATGCCGGTGCTGTCCTGCTGTGCTGCTGCCGGCAGGCTGATGCCTGCCACCAGCGGAAGCACGAATATATGTTTTACTTTGGTAATCATAATTTCTAATTTCTAATTACTAATTGCTAATTGTAGTTTACCATCCGGGATTCTGTACCAGGCCATAGCCCTTGTTGATCTCCGTAATCGGCAGCGGGAAGAGGAACCACTTGAGCACCTCCTTGTCGGTAGGACTGTAATCCCAGAGAACGCGGCTGCGGTTCTGCAGTTCGAAGGTGCTGAACTCGAAGCGGTTGGGCTCGGCCACGCCATTGGGCTTGTCGGCACCGATGTATGCACGGATGTTGTGCTCCCAGTTCTGACCAATCTGAATCAGACGATAGGTGAGCAGACCGTGGAGTTTCTTGGTCATCCAGTCGCCACGCTTGTAGCGAATCATGTCATAGTAGCGGTTGTTACTCATACCCAGCTCACAAGCACGCTCACGAAGGATCTCCTCGATGACGTCGGCCTTGTTGTTCATGTCGGGCTTCACAGCAGCCTTCGACTTGCTGATGCTGACCTTCAGTCCCTTCATACCGACACGTGCACGCACCTGGTCGACATACTTCAGGGCCTCGTTCAGCTGGTCGCACTGTGCCAGGCACTCAGCATACATCAGGAGCATCTCGTCGTAGCTGAGGTAAACCCACTGAGTGAACTTACCATAGTACTCTGTACCGAGGTAGTACTTGATGGTACCGTAACCTGTCGGGAAACGCTGTGTATCCTGCTCCACGATGCGGCCTGTCTCATCGGCCACCTGGAAGCCTTCATGATAGCCACCGACCCAAAGCTCGTAGAGTTCACCCTCAGAGACACCTGATGTCCAGTTCAGACGCTCAGACTGACCGTTGACGATAGCATTCTCGTACAAACGGGGGTCACGACTGGCTACACGCTGCACAGCACCGCCACGACCTTTCTTATACTCAAAGAAAAGCTTACCCTTCTCACCGTTGATATTACCTGCGGCCATATCACCTTCCCAGTCGAACGGTGTACCGTCGCTCCAGCCGAACATATCAACATACTCCTGAGTAGGACCGTAAGAATGACGATACGGGCCATCGCTGGCAAAGCCAGGACCTACGAAGGTAGGCCATGAGTAGGAAGCGGCCTTACTGGTAGCACCGGCAACACGCGTGCAGTGCAGAATCTCACGGCTGCCCTGCTGCACATAACCCATACGGTAAGCCTGACGATAGGCATCGGGGGTAGAGGCTGTAGCCTGATTCAGCTCGTAATAGTTGCCATTGGCAGCATTAGCGGCCATGAAGTCCTGACAAGCCTGAAGGGCACGCTGCCAGCGCTCCTGCTTAAAGCCGCCATGCCATACGATGCTGTCCTTCTCTGCCTCTGAGGTACCGCCATAATAGCCTTGGTCGGCATTGTAAAGCGGCGAGGCATTGAACAGGAGGATCTTAGCCTTCAGCGCCATGGCACCTGCTGCTGTCCAACGACCGGTGTTGTTGGTGGCGTCGGTATCGATGGTATTGCCATTGTAAGCCCAACGCAGGTCGGGAATGGCCTCGTCGAGCAGACCAACCATGAAGTTGGCCGTATTCTCAGCCGTGGCACGACGCGTATTAAGGCTACCCTCTGTACCAGTGTAAGTGTGATCAACAATAGGCAGACCACCATACACAGAATAGAGGTCGAAATAGCGGGCAGCGATGATACACTTGGCCTGAGCCACCATGTTCTTCTTCTCGGCATCAGTCAGGCCGGGCACACGGTCGATATTCTCAATCAGCAGCCAGCAGTGGTGAACAGCCTCCCACACCTTGTCGTTGTTATAGGAGATGGCTGCCTCATCGTTGGCTGTCAGTGCATTAGAGTAATACTTAGTGTATGCCTGAGAGCCACTGAAGTGCTGATGATAGCAATCGGTGAAGGCATCGAGCTTAGAGTTCCAGTAACTCTGGCTCCAGGGCGAACCTGTGGGGTTCTTAAACGGAAGACCGTAGTATTGCAGCACGTAGCAACCTACGAGGAACTGCTTGGTGTATTCGGCACTGTTGAACACGGTGTCGAGTGTTACAGTTCCACCTGGAGCCTTCTCAATAAAGGCATCACCGAACTTCACGTCGTCGGTGCATGCCGTGAACACCATACTGCCTAAGGCAAGGGTCACGACTCCAGAAACTATTTTATGATGTAATTTCATAATTGTATACCTTTTTATATATTATATATTAGAATCCAAGCTTGATACTTGCAGTATAGGTACGCTGCAGAGGATATGATGGCGTGGAGCTGGCACGAGCCTCAGGGTCACCGAACTTATACGGGGTGATGGTGAAGAGGTTGTAACCGCTCAGGGCGAGCTGCAGCTGATTCAGACCAATCTTCTTCATGAAGGGGAATTTGAAGTCGTAGGCTATCTGAAGGGTCTTCAGACGCATATACTTAGCATCCTTTTCGAACAGGGTTGAGTTGGTATAGTTCTGAAGGGCATTGGTCCAGGTAGCACGCGGATACTCGGCATTCGGATCAGGATTGTCCGTGGTCCATGTGTTGTCGAGGTGATACTGCAGCAGGCCACCGTTATTCTCGGTGTTACGGTTGTGGAACGGACGCATGAAGACGTCGCCCAACACACGGCTTACAGCCCATGCACCGGTGAACTGTGCACTGAAGGAGAGGTTCTTATAGTAGAGAGCCAGATTCAGACCGGCGATGTACTGCGGGTCGTCGGTATAGCCGTAGTCACGGCTCGCATCGTTACCATCAATCTTACCGTCCTTGTCGAGGTCTACATAGACGCAGTCACCCGGTTTCAGGCTCGACACAAGCTGAGTGGGGAACGGTGTACCGAACTCCTTCTCATAGTCGGCCTCAGCACCCTCGTAATAGAACTTCCAGAACTTATACTGTGAGCGGGCGCCGATACGGTGGCCGGCGGTGTACATATAGTCGTTCTTCTGAGGAGCCTGACGGTCCTCGATGATTTCATTCTGGTTGTGCGAGAGGTTCACCTTCACAGAGTAGCGGAAGTCACTGCCAATCTTATCCTGCCAGTTGACAGACACCTCCCAGCCGTGGCTGTCTACGATACCGAAGTTGGCGTATGGGGGTGTAAAGCCGATGAACGACGGGATGCGGCGGTCGATGGCCAGAATGTTGGTACGATGCTCCCTATAGTAGTCGAACACCGTGCGCAGACGGTCGTCGAAGAAGTTCATGTCGAAACCATAGTCCTGCTTGAAGGCCTTCTCCCATGTCACCTCGGGATTGTTCTTGCTGGCCTCGTAGGCACCCTTGGTAGCTGTACCGTTCTCGACGCCGAACAGGTAGGCGTAAGCCACTGCGTAGTCGGAGTTACTGTCGCGGAAGCCGCGCTCCCAAAGAGCCGTCTGGTTCACATTGTACGGATCGGCCATATACATGAAGCGGCTACCACCAATCTTATCATTACCGACAAGACCCCAAGAAGCACGGAGCTTCAAGAAACTGATAACACTCTTAACGGGCTTGAAGAATGGTTCGTCGCTGACCACCCAACCTACAGAACCAGCAGGGAACGAACCGAAACGCTTGCCAGGTGCGAAGTTCTCGGAACCGTTGTATCCGAAGTTCACCTCAGCCATGTAGCGGTTGTTCCAGTCGTAGGTCACACGGCCTACGAAACCAACGTATGTACGGGGGATATCAGAATATGTACCACCGATGTAGTACTCCTTACTCTGGTTGTAAAGAGCCAGGGCGGTGATAGTATGCAGGCCGAACGAGCGGTTGTAGTTCAGCGAACCCTCAGCGTACCAGTTACGGGCCTTGCCACTCTGGCCGTTGCTGTAGGTGGGCTCTGTATCATCACCAGACATACGGTAGAGAATCTTATCACCATCCTCATAATAAACTGGGGTATAGGTGGCTGCCGAGTTCAGAATTTCCTTCTGTACCGAATAGGCACTATTGTAAGAGCCCTTCAGCTTAATTGACAGACCCTTGGTGATGAAGTCAAGCTTCTGGTCAAGTACCAGGTCCATCTGCAGTTTGTTATTATTATTATGGTATGCACCAGGCTGTGTCATGGCGTAAGCCATCGGGGTACCACCCGTGAAGGGGAGGATGGCCGTGGGGTTATCCTTGTCGATAGAGATATTATCGGAAGTAGCATTACTGTTGACTATGTACTTGCCATCCACAAAACCAGGGCTACTGAACGGGGTAGCCCAGTAGACCTCCTTCACCAGCTGGTCAGAACTCTGACCGGAGTGAGGACGTGCCTGCTGGTCAACCTTACCAGAGATGTTAAAGCTCAGCAAGGTGGTCTTGGTCACGTTCAAGTCGAGGTTCGAACGGTAGTTGAAACGCTTGTAGCTATAACCGAAGTCGTAAGGACGGTCGAACTCCTTAAAGAGACCATCCTGTGTGAACATACCTGCAGAGATAAAGTACTTCACCGTCTTGTTACCGCCGGAGATATTCACATTGTGCTGCTGCTGCAGGGTCACATCCTTCATGATATAGTCAGACCAGTTCATGCTCGGGAAACGGATAGGATCACTTCCGTCCTTAAATTTCTGGATGACCTTGTCGGAGAACTCTGTCGATGTTCCATCGTTGTTATGCATGGCATTGTGGAACATGGCGTAGTCGTAAGAAGAAGCCATCTTGACCATACTCGTAGGCGTCAAGGCTGAGAAGGAGGCATTAAAGGAGATTTTCGCCTTACCCTCGGCACCGCGCTTGGTGGTAATCAGCACCACACCGTTAGCACCGCGCACACCGAACACAGCTGTTGCGGAGGCATCCTTCAGCACGGTGACACTCTCGATTTCGTTGGGGTCGATATCCCACATCTCACGCTCCACACCGTCGACCTGGATCAGAGGCGAGGAGTCGCCCCACGTTCCCTGACCACGGACGAAAATCTGGGCAGCGTCCTTACCAGGCTCACCGGAAGTCTGCACGGTGGTCACACCCGAGAGCTGACCGGCCAGCACGTTGTTCACTGAAGACACCGGCGTGCGGGTGAGTTCCTCCGACTTCACCGACGACAGGGCACCGGTGACGGTCACTTTCTTCTGCACACCGTAGGCCACCACCTCGACACCCTGCAGCATGGTGGACTCCTCCTCGAGGGTCACCTTCATGCCGTTGGCCGCCTTGACAATCTTCTCCTTGTAGCCGACGAACGAGATTTTCAACTGCGTGCCAGGCTTCACCTTGAGGGTGAAGTTACCGTCAAAGTCAGTCACTGTACCCGTAGTAGTCTGGGCTCCGACGACGATGACGCTCGCACCGATAACTGCCTCACCCGTGTTGTCAACCACCGTACCGGAAATCGACTCCGCCTGCTGCACGTTCTGCACGGCTGCACGGACAGGGTTCATCCCGGTATAGGGCACCAACAACGCTGCCGACACAAGGGCGGCAAAAGGTAGGGCCTTACCTTTGATAAACTTCAAATTATTCATACATTTGTTATTAATAGTTATATAATCGTTTGCACTTGACGTGACAAAGACAGTAGTTTCGCGTGCAAAAATACTAATAAATTTTGGAAATATTAAAAAAACGTACCCAAAATTGATGATTTAAATCAAAATTTATAGTTAAATTAGCAAAAAGGAGGGCTGTCGGCCCTCCCCTTTGCTGTTTTCAAGGTAGGACTTCGAGCATATAAATGGCATCGAGACTCCACAGCGCGGCATTGTTGGTACTGATGCCGTCAAGCTCGTCGAGAGGAGCGGGCACCTCGGGCGGCAACAGCTGGCGGGCCTTGTCGGAGAGGAAGAGGTCGTTGTCGGCCTGTCCCCACAGGGCTTGCCATGTGGCCTGAGCCCGGGCAGCATCGCGGTCGAGCCACGAGGCGTAGGCTTCCAGACGGCGCACGGGAAAAGTGCTGCCCTGCACTTCGAGTGCCATCTGCTTATAGCGGCGGGCGAAGTCGGCCCAAGTATTCTCGAAAGCACCGACATGGGTCATCGGCATCAATTCGTTCATAATCTCGAAGCCGCCCATGATGGTCAGCAGATGGTTGGTCTTGCGTAGCTTGGGGTCGCCGTCATAGCTAAGACGGCCGGTGGCAGGGTCATAGTCCTTGGCCAGATTGCCGGTGAAGATGCCATCGGGCAGCTGGGCGATGGACTCCATGCCCGCCACAATCTTGTCGCGATATTTCAGCGTTCCAAAACGCTCCCATTCCGTCAGCCAGTTACCAGCATACGCTAACCAGTCGGGCCCCACGCGCAGACGGGCAGGAGCACTGCAAGGGTACTTGCTGCGGGGCTCAGCCAGTCGCATCGGGTCGAGATGGTAGAGCAGTGTGTCGGCATCTGTCTGTTCGCGCATCAGGTCGCCCGTGCGCTCGTCTGTTGTCAAATAATAGTAGAATCTGTCGAAGGCCGACTGACTGATGCGAGCCTCCTTGGCGCCACAGCCCCAGTGGGTGACGTTATGCCGACTGCCAAGTGGAGCAAACGGGCCAATATGATAGACGTCCACCTCGCTGCAATGACGGGTCATCGCCTCGGCCATGCGCCAGATGTCGCTTCGGCCGGTACGCAGGAAATTATACCAGAGCCACATCGGGGTGGCCAGCTCAGTGTTGTCCCAGGCAAAGCCGCCCACATCGTAACGCCACTCGTGGCGCTCGGGGTCGTAGGCGTGCATCATGTCGCCGTAGTTCCAGAAGCCGTACCACTTGTTCTGCTCGATGGCTTTCTGGTAGAAGTCGATGTATTGTGACAGGCGTGCCTCCACCCGATCACGCGAGGAAGAAGAAGGAAGGGGGGAGGAAGGAGGCAGCGACCAGATGCCGAAAGCACGTTTCTCATGGAGGTATTCGGGCGTGGGCAGCAGACGAGCATCGCTCATCACACTGCCGGCCGCGGCCGAGAAGTCTGCCTTGCCGCGATAGCCGTCGCAGGGCAAGAGCCACAGGGTGCTGGTACGGGCGATGCCGTAGGGGCTGCTCATGCCCCGCTGCACGTCCTCATAGCTGGCTATCAGGTCGTGGGCGATGGTGTCATAGTGGCAGAGGTTCATCGCCTCGGCCTCCGGACTCCAGAGCCACACGGTCAACTCGGCCTCGGCGCTGCGGGCCTTGTCCACCTGAATGGTAGAGGGGTATGACTGCCAGAAGTCCTTCAGGCCGACACCCAGGCCACCGCTCACGTCGCCTACGAAAGCATAGCCGAGAGCCCGGCCCCCAGTAAAGGTGCCTATCCAGGGACTAACGCTGGTGGCTCGCTTACGGATGGAGAAGGAGTTATCCGTCAGCTGCGACAGCCGATAGCCGTCCCACTGCGCCCAATGGTCGAGCAGGTGCTGGTTCTGCTTGTTGAACTCCTCGTAAGCAGGTATCCGCCGACCAGCCATCTGTTCTGCCTGGAGGTTACGGCGACTACCCTTTTCACCGATACGCAGGTCGCGACGCCCATCGAGGGGCTGAACAGGCTCTGACCAGACGCCTCCATCCTCCGTAGCAAAGGCGATGTGCCGATTATAGACCTCGTCGCGCATCGGCACCCGGAATCGCAGGCCGAGCGATGTTATCAAGTCGCGACGCTCGTCGCCATCATATATAAAGGTATGCGCGAGGCGAATCTGTTCGCTGCCGGCATAGAAATAGAGGCGCACCGTGAAAGGCAGCCACTCCCGCCCAGCAGCCGAGCGATGGACGCCCCCCACCTTCACGACGGCTCGCACCATTCCAGAACGCTCTACCGTCATGGTACGAATGACCGACTGGAAATCGCCCTCGGTAGTGGAGGCGACAAGACAGGCCTGTCCCCCTACCCGATTACCACCGAGACAAAGACTATCAATCAGGCAATTGCCACTTTTAGAAAGATAGGCTCTCAGGCGCCCGGTATTGATGACTATCTGCCCTGTGCCATCCTCAACCACAAGTCCGCCCACCGACTTCTGCTTCTTCGATTTCTGCACGACCGTCACCTTCGGGGCATCGGCGGGAACCACTGCCGACAGGCCTGCCCACTTCACACTACCGTCGGGCCACGAGGCGGTCACCCAGGCATCCGTGGGAATGCCGCCGGAGAGGGTCAACTGCGACACATCCTTCAATTCTCCCTGGGCGAATGGCACACCGAACTCTACGGGAATGCTTTTCGACAACGAATTTGATGAATTGTTTTTCGACAACGAATTTGACGAATTCAACGAATTATTTTCCGACAACGAATTTAACGAATTTGACGAGTTATTTTTCGACAACGAATTTAACGAATTTGACGAATTGCTTTTCGCTGAGTCTGCCACGTGTAATTCGTGTAATTCGTTAAATTCGTTGTTTTTAATCCAATGCAAAGGTACTCCCGGCATCTTGTACGACAGCAGAGGCGTATCATACGCCTTGAAGTTCGTAATCCTTGTCCGGGAAAGCGTTGTGCGGAAGCCGAACCAGCCCTCCTGTAGTGGCTCCGGGTCGAGATAGTCTACGATGCACTCCCCATCGACGAAGATGCGAGTATGCCCCAGCTTGCTCTCTATTTTCCAATGATACCAGTGGTTGGCTTTCAGCAGATGGGCTGCATCTGTATACTCCTTCAGGATGGCGGGCCGCTTCTGGGCATCGTCCACCCCGGCCTCGTCGCCAGTGTAGCGGCGGAAACGGGTTGTCGAGTTGTGATTGCCTCCATAGCCGAGATAATACATCTGCAGCGTGTAGCAGCGCACGAAGATGCCGCTGCGCCAGTCTGCCCGTGCCCAGAGGTTCTTTGCCGCAGGGTCGCTGGCCAGCCAGAAGCAGTTCATGTCGCTCAGCCGGTCGCCGGGCTTTCCCTCGTCCACCACCTGGGCATCATACTCCACGGTCATGCCCGCCTTCATTTTCTCCCTGCGCCAAAGGGTCAATCCCTTGGGCGAGAGGATCTCACAGGTGTCACCCAGAAACGACACCCGATAGTCGGGTGCCTCGGACTCCACGCGCCAATACTTGCCAAACTGTTTCTTGTTCAGACCAGACTCCACGGCTCCAGCCAGCGTAACGCCCAGAGAGAACATCATACTCATCACGATAAGTCGCATTCTCATTTTTGCTTTGTTTTAGTAGTTTGCTGCAAAGGTAAGCATTTTCCCCCTAACCGCCAAATAATGACAAAGAAAAAGTGACGAGCCTCGGCCCATCACTTTTACCTCTCTCTCTCTCAGTTGTACCAGATGGATACATTCAATTTGGGTTCGAAACTGTCGGCGAGCTTCTGTTCTGCCTTGATTTCCTTCTTTGAGTTTTTTGAATTAGTTGACATAAGCGTACCTCCTATAGTTAGTTTGACACTACAAATATAGTAAATATTCCGATACGTTGTTCAACTTTGGATTCAAATTAATACTTATTTAACATATTTCGATACTTTTCCGCATTAAAATTCACAATCCTTTCACTTTAGCTGCTCCAGAAACTCCACTTCCACGATGCGCAGCTCGCTCTTCGTCTCGCCGCCGTTCTTGGCTTTGAAGAGGTCGAGCTCGCCTGCTGCCGGCTCGGCCACCTCTACGATACCTCCGAAGGCATCCTCGTCCTTGCCTGCTCCTTTCAGGCGGATGGTGACCTCGTTGGTCTTCACCTGCTTCGTGGGCTTCAGATGCACATAGCCGAGGCTGCGCTCCGTCTCACCGCTCCAGATGAGCTGCCGCCCGGCATAGACTTCCAGCGGATAGCTGCGCAGGCGCCAGCCGGTAAGCTTCAGGCAGATGTCGTCGATGACGGCCTTCTTGGCCAGCCGGTAGGTGATCCAGGCCGTGGAGAGCCGCCCGTCGTTCTTCCATTCGGAGAGTTCATTGTCGTCGTAACTGTTGGCAGCATGCTCGCTGTCGAAGCCTGATTTGGAGCCGACGATGTCGACTCCCACTGAACGGGCGGCGTAGGAGGATGTCAACGGTGTTTCCCCTCTGTCGAGCCTGCCCTTGAGAGCCAGCTGTGGCAAATATGCTTCACATTCCACTTTTTCACTCTTCACTTTCAGATAGGCGGGTTTCAAGCCATCAGCGTATGCAGAGAGGCTGATGTCGCCTGCCGTCGGCGTGGTGCGAACAAGTACACGATTGACACCACACTCCACGGGCAGGTCACAGCTGCCGACGTAGTTGTCTGACACATTCTTCGTGGCTGCTGCATCGAGCAGGCCCGGCTTGCGGTTGGCATCAGGGCGCTGCATAGCCTTGTTGTCGCGGGTGCCGATACCCCCAATCCAACGGCCTTCGCCCCACATCTCGAAGTGGATCATGCGGTCGTCGAGCGGACAGCGGCGCCCCTGCTTGTCAACCACTTCCACCTCATAGAGTATCATGTCGGCGCCATCGGCCTTCGTACCGAGCGGATTCTGCACAGCTGTGAGTTTCAGCTGATAGGGTTCGCCGGCGGTTTCTACCTTATGGCGACTGCCATCAGAGCCGACAGCCTCTAACGTGCCCGCCTCGTAGGCCACATTGTCAAAGGTAAAGAGATAGCGGTACTGTTGACGCCCCTTACCGAGCGAGCGGCCGTTGAGGAACAGTTCCACCTCGCCGGCCGTGGATACGACGTAGACGGGTTTCTCTGTACCAGGCTTATAGTTCCAGTGGCCGATGATATAGGTGCGTGGCTGCTCATCATCCACCCATCCGCTCCACATCACCTGATGGGCGAAGAAGGCATCCTTCGGTATGCGCATGGCATCCGTGACGCCGCTCATGCGGAAATTCGACTCGCCGCGATGGTGGGTATTGGTGTCGGAGAACACAATCTTCACACCGCCCGACGACACCCGCGTGCCCGTGCCGGGACGCTCCTGCCAGTAGTCGTACCAGCGGCGCACCATCTCTACGGCAAACTGGTCCATATTATGGTTATAGTCGGGAGCCGGGTTACCACGATACAGCGGACCGTCGCCTTCCTTGTGGAAGGGGTAGCTCCAGTCATCCCAATACTTACGCAGCCCTTCGTCGCGACAGTATTCCATCGCCCACATGGGGTGCTTCTTCGACTTGTTGATATAGAGCATCTCGCCGCCATACTCGGCCTCGTCGATGTCGAGCATCTCACGGCTGCCGATGGCGCGTCCGCCACAGGGGTCGTACTCATCGCGTATCTTCTTCATCTCCACCATGTGCTCACGGCTGATGCTCTCGTTGCCGCACTCATAGAAGAGGATGGAGGGGTTGTTGCGGTTGTAGATGATGGCATCGCGCATCAGGGCGGTGCGCTGCTGCCAGCGGGGACCCGTCACGTCCTTCTCGGCATCGCCGGCGGGCATGGCCTGGATGAGGCCCACGCGGTCGCACGACTCGATGTCCTGTTTCCACGGGGTGACGTGCATCCAGCGTACCAGATTGCCGCCCGACTCCACCATCAGGCCGTTGGAGTAGTCGCTCAGCCAGGCGGGCACGGAGAGTCCCACGCCGGGCCACTCGTTCGAGGTGCGCTGGGCATAGCCGTGCATCATCAGGCAGCGGTCGTTGAGCCATATCTTACCCTCGCCGAAGCGGGTCTTGCGGAAGCCGGTTCTTGTTGCGACGATGTCGCCACACACTGGCCCCTCTTCGAGCGAGGTATTAACGGTATAGAGATAGCCGTAGCCCCACGACCAGAAGTGCAGACCACCAACCTCCTGCGCAGCCTTCACGATTCCCTGTTCACCCGGCTGGAATGTCACCGGCTCACTCCTGAAGCGGGCCACTTCCTTGCCGTCGGCATCTACCACCTGCACGTTGTAGGTGAAACTGCGGGCCTTCGTATCCTCATTCCTCACCTGCGACTCGGCATGGATTACGGCTTTGTGCCCGGCGATGTCGAAGTCGGTGGCATAGATGTATGTGCCCGTCGTGCCGAGGTTTGAATAGAGGGGCAGCGTCTGGTAGAGCTTGTCCGTCACGTGGAGATAGACATTCTTGGGAATACCACCGTAGTTGGCGTTGAAGTTGCGGTCGTTCCACTGGTAGCGGCTGTCGTACTGCCGCGAGCGGTAGGTCCAGCTGTTGTCGCAGCGCACGGCCAGCACGTTTTCTCCCTTAATAATATAAGGTGTCAGGTCGAAGCCGCAGGCCATCACGCCATTCTCGCTGTAGCCGAGGTGCTGGCCGTTGAGATAGAAGTCGGCTCCCTGGCGCACGCCCTCGAACTCGATGAATATTTTAGAGGTGAGAGGTGAGAGGTGAGAGGTGAGAGTAAATCGTTTTCTGTACCACACGATGGTGTCCGTCAGGTCTACGATGTCCTTACGGAAGGCCTCGTCGCCATTGAAGGCGTAGGGCAGCGTCACCTGCTGCCAGCGGCTGTCGTCGAAGTAGGGTTCCACGGCTTCAGGATAATCGCCCACGCAAAGGCGCCACTCACTGTTGAAATTCAGTTTCTTTCGCTCCACGGCCTCTGCCTTCGGGCATACCACGGCCAGGAGCATCACTGTCAGGATAGTTTTCAGTAGTTTCTTCATCTTCTTATGTATTTTATATTCGGACGTTTTACACAGAGAGTCACTTCACCTGCACCACGCGGTAACTGTCGATGGTGCGGCGGTCCTGGCTGATGCTCATGCCCACCGCCCACACGGGGCGCTCATCGGCCGCGAAGCGCACGGCGTAGTCCTTCTTGATAATCTGGTCGGTGGCCTCCTCAGCGCTCTTCCCGAATTTCAGCTCTACGATGTAGATGCCATGAGGCAGCCGCAAGGCGATGTCCATGCGCCCGTCGGAGGTCTGCTCCTCAGCCGTCACGTCGGCGCCGATGGCCATCAGGGCGGCGTAGATGAGCGACTGATAGAGCTGCTCGTTCTGGTTACGGTCAGTGATGCTGTAGGGGATGCCGGCATACCAGATGCGAATCAGGTCTATGAACTGTTCAAAGTTGATCTCCTGTCGGCGAAGACGCCTGAAGGCTTTGCTCAAGGTGTTCTGACTGCCCACATAGTCCTCCATATAGTATTTATAGAGCGACTCGGCAAAGCCCTCGCGCACCTCGCCGTTGGGGAATCCAAGTGTAAACTCCTGCTCAAAGGGGTCATACTCCTTCAGCGTCAGGTAGCCGCTCTGGAAGAGTACGGGTATGGGATCGGTGATGCGCTCCGTGGGCGCGTCGAATTGGCTGAGAGGCCCCTTGAAGTGCTCTATCTGCTGCAGGCTGATGTTGTGCTGCCGCATCACGTTGACCAGCATCGAGGGGGTGCCGGTGCTGAACCAGAAGTTCATGATGTCGCCCATCGAGAAGGCGTTGATGAGGCTCCACGGGCAGTAGATGTCGGTCATCTCCTTCGAGAAGTGGTAGCCGTCGTAGGTATCCTTCAGCTTCGCCACGATGTCGTCATACGTGTAGTGCAGGTTCCAGCGTTTGTAGAGCCGGTTCATCTTCTCCGTCAGCAGCTCGATATCGGGTTTCATGTATGTCAGCAGCTCTTGCTCGGTGATGCCGCAGATGCCCTCATAGGCGGGGTCGAAGGTCAGCTGCTGCAGGTTGTTCAGCTCGCTGAACACCGATAGCTGCGAGAACTTCGAGATGCCCGTCAGGAACACGAAGCGCAGGTACTGCGCCTGCGCCTTCAGCGGCGAGAAGAGGCTGCGCACGCGGTTGCGGATATAGTCCTGCAACTCCTGGTCGTTGATGCTGTCGAGCATCGGCGCGTCATACTCGTCGATGAGGACGACCACCTGCTCGCCCGTCTGCTCGTGGGCGGTTTCTATCATTCGTGTCAGTCGTGCGTCATAGTTTGTGGGATCCTTATACTCACCAAGTCCAAACATACGCTCCTGCTGTTCCAAGATGGCATCAATCGTACCATGCACCAGCTCTTTCTCAAAATATTTGCCGTTCGACAGGTCGAGGCGGATGACGGGATACTGCCGCCACTCCTTCTCCTTATCATAGATGTACAGCCCCTCGAAGAGTTCCTTGCGCCCCTCGAAATAGCAGCGCAGCGTGTCCACTAACAGCGACTTTCCGAAGCGGCGGGGGCGGCTGAGGAAGAAGTTGACGGCATCAGTCGACACCATTCTCCACACATACTCCGTCTTGTCGGCATACACCGAACCGCGCTTGCGCATCCAGTCGAACATCTGCACGCCCACGGCGTAGCCCCTGCGTTTTTCTTCCATCTCTGCCATATCGCTAATCGTATTTAATTGTTAATATCACATTCTGCTGCAAAGATAACATTTTTCTGCCAAACAGCCAAACAAACGGCTGGGGAAAAAGCCACTGCCTGCATTTCTCCGCAAGGCCTCTACTCCACTATCTCGCCATAACGCATCAGGTAGGTGTCGTATTGCGTAACAAAGGGCTTGAATGGTGCAGCGATGGTGCGCGGATGGTCGAACAGGTCGTGGATGAGCTGCGGCACATTCTTGCCGTCGACGCGATAGAGCCAGAAGTCACCGCTCACCGTGCCCACCTCCTTGGCGATGACGGGGAAGGCCGTCTGCCGGAACTTTGGTCCCTGGCCGGAGACGACTGCGTTGTAGGTGAGCACGATGCCGCGGTCTGTCTGCTCGAAGCTGACATTGCCGTTCCGGCAGAAGAGCAGCAAGCCGTCGCCGCTACCATCAGTCAGCAGGGCGGCATCCACGCCCCGGCGGTTGCCCTCGAAGTAGAGGTCGCCCTGCTGCATACTCCAGAATCCGTAGCGGCCAGCGCGATAGCGGCCGGGATAGGTGGGCAACGGGCCATGGCCTATCCACTGCACGCGGTCGATGCGCTTGTCAAGCAGCAGAGCTATGCCGAGCTCCGTGAGCACGGTGTCCGTGGTGTCGGGGGTCAGCGCGAAGGTATAGTGCATGGCATTGCCCGCCGGCTCCGCCTTGACATCGGCAGCGATGGGGCCTGCCGTCTTGCCGTCTGCCGAGAGGCGAAGCAGATAGCGCTCCAGTCGCTTGTCGGCAATCTTGACCATCTCGCCGAGCGTGGCCTTCCGGCCTGCACGCACCAGTATGCCCTCCTGGACCACGCTCATCGGGTCGCCGCTCTTCGCCGTCAGTCCAGCCTGCAGGCGGGGCGTCAGGTCACTGGGGTTGACGGGAATTGACTGCCGCAGGAAGCTGTTGCCCTGGGCATCGGTGATGGTGATGTGGAGCAGGCAGATGCGCGCGGCGTTGGGCGACGATGGAAGTACCATCGTATACGCGACGGAGGCGTGGGGGGCGCAGTCGGGGCTGAAGGCACCACGGGCCAGCGTGTCGCGGTCTTCCGAGTAGGCCCAGCTGAATGTGACGTTGTCCTTCAGGTTGAGGAAGTCGTAGCGGTTGATGATGTTCAGTCGCAGCGTACCGTCGGCCGTCGTCAGTATGCTGTCGGCGATGAAGGCCCGGGCGTAGTTGTGCTGCAGCTCGTAGTAGTTGGGCAGCGGCGTGCGGTCGGCATAGAGCAGACCGTCAGTGCCTTTGTTGCCGTACATCTCGAAGCCGGCATTACCAGATGTATACACCTTCTCCTCGTAACCGTATTTAAGTGAAGAGTGAAGAGTGTCTTCACTTCCAAAGGGCATTCCCTGATCCACCCACTCCCAGACGGAGCCTCCGGCGATGCCGGGTGTGCGCTGGATAATCTCCCACTGGCGGTCGTGATCCTCGAAGGAGATGCCGAGCGTATGGCAGTATTCGGTGAAGATGACAGGACGGTCGCGGTGCTGGTAGAAGCCTGCTATCTGGCCCGTCGTGGGATAGTGGGGCGCGTAGATGGGAGCAGGCGAGGGGAAACCCTTGCCCTCCTTGCCCTCGAAGAAGCGACGGAAGTAGCTTCCCACCTGTGGATAGCAGTAGGGACGCGACGGGTCGAGCTTCTCCTTCACATAGTCTCCCAACCGGATGCAGATATCCGTCAGGGGGTTCTCGTTGCCCAGGCTCCAGATGAGTACCGAGGGGTGGTTCTTGTCGCGACGGATGGTGGCCTGGGCTCGTTGCTGCAGCACGGGGTAGAACTCTTCCTTCGAGAGGTTCTTGTCGCCGTAGCCGAAGGGCACCTCGTCGATGACGTAGAAGCCCAGCGAGTCGGCCAGTTCGTAGAAGCGTGGCTCTCGGGGGTAGTGCGAGGTGCGGATGTAGTTGACTGAGGCTTCCTTCATCAGTTTCATGTCGCGTAGGGTAAGGTCATCGCTGATGACCTTCACCGTACGGGGGTCAGTGCTGTGGCAGGTGACGCCGCGAAGCTTGATTGCCTGGCCGTTGAGCTTCAGGATGTTGCCATCGATAGTGAGCTCACGGAAGCCAAAACGGTGCTCGAAGGTCTGCAGCGGCTTGCCCTTCTCGAGGAGCGTCGTACGCAACGTATATAAATAAGGTGTCTCTGCCGTCCACAACCTGGGCGCTGATAACGACAACTGCGACGTCAAAGACAACTGTTCGACCATTTCGCAGTGATTGGCCACGAGACGGCCCTGGGCATCGATAATCTCATGCTTCAACTCGAAGCCTTTGCCCGGATTCGCCAGTTTGGCCTCCACGCTGACCTCTCCCGTGTTCTTCGTCCGGATAGTCAGGTCGGCCAGGTGCGTCCGTGGCACGGCCATCAGCGTCACATCGCGGAAGATGCCGTTGGGTGCCCAGTCGTCGTTATAGTCGAAGTCGCTGCCGGGGAACTGTGAGATGACGCGCATGGCCAGCTGCTGCGCCCCGCGCCCTTTCAGGCAGTCGGTGATGTCGAACAGGGCCGTGTTATACCCCGACCGCCACTGGCCGGCCTTCCTCCCGTTCACCCACAGGTCGTAGCCGTAGAGCACACCGTCGAAGCGCAGCACGATGCGCATGCCGCGCCACGCCTCGGGCACAGTGAACTGAGTCCGATAGTAGCCCGTCAGCGGCAGCGCCTTGTCGTAGCTCGGCTTGCAGAAGCCGTAGGCCTCCCAGCAGCCGGGCACGGGAATCGTGCCCCACGTTGCGTCCTCAGCAGGCACAGCCGTCTCATGCTCGTCAATACCATCCACTACCTTCAGCCGCCACTCGCCGTTGAGACACCTCTTCATCGTCGCATCCGTCACGGGCAGTATTCCTTGAAACGCATCCGCCACCTGTGCGACACTCTCCGACAGACTCACCACTGCTGTCACTACTAAAACCAATAATCGCTTCTTCATAACCATCATGTTTATAAAACAACGAATTAAGACGAATCTCACGAATTTCACGGATTATTACTTATTTCACGAATTATTATTTATTTCACGAATTATTCGCAGCAAGCAGCGATTGCCTGCGCAGCCAATTCCTGTTATTCGTAAAACGCGCTGTTCCATTCGTGCAATTCGTCTAAATTCGTGTAATTCGTCTTAATCCGTGCAATTCGTGTAATTCGTCTTAATTCGTTGTTTCAGATTACTTCCGTGTTGTGCGGTAGGCTTTTCAGCCGCACAGGTCGGATTATTCCCCCAGTTTCTTGTATTTCAGGTCAATCTTCGTGTACTTATGCTCGCTGTTCCAGTGCTCGAAGAGTCCGAGCGATGTCGTCAGCGGCTTGCCCTGCTGCTTGTAGACCGTGCCGCTGGGCGCGTTGGGGATGAGAGCCGCCTCGCGCAGATACTCGTCGCAGTAGTTCAGGCTGCCGAACTCCGGCCACTCGCCGATGATGATGTCCATCGCCACGGCATCGCAGGCCACCTCGTCCTGGCTGACGATGAGCGAGCAGGCCCAGTCGCCGTTAAAGGGCTGCTTCATCCACTTCGGGTTCGGGGCCCCGTTCACGTCGCGCGAGCCGTAGGTGCCGTCGATGAGCAGCAGCAGTGCCTTCTGGCCCATGTCCTTGTGCGAGAGCCAGTCCACGAAGGTCTTGTAGCCGGGCTTGCCGTGACGTTTGTCTTGGCTCACGTTGTTGTGGGCGTTGCGCCGCCAGATGAGGTTGATGTCCGTCGCCCCGTACCAGTTCTTCGTGGTCAGCGTCACCCCGGGACCGGAGTGGGTCTTCAGCAGGGCCGAGTTGATCAGGTAGTCGGCATCCACGATGCACTTGGCCAGTCCGCGGGCCATCTTGCCGTTGTCCACCGAGTATTCGATCTGCTCCTCGTAGTACTCGCACTTCTCGCGCCCGTCGCCGCCCAGGTTGTCGATCATCCGTACCTGTGGGAACTCCCTGTGTACCTTATTATATATAGAGTCGGTGATGGCCCTCGACGGCTCGCAGAGCACGATGTCCTGCTGGCGCACTCCCGCGTCGCGCACCATCGAGCGCACCAGAGCCAGCGTGACGAAGGGCGACGAGTTCAGCTCGATGGTGTCGTGGTGGGTGATGGCGTTGTTCAGGTTCAGCTTCACGGCGATGCTCTCTCCCTTACGGTAGCCACGGTTGCCCCGGCCGTGCTTCTTGTTGAAGTCGCGGAACAGGGCCTGCCAGGCCTTCTTAGCCGTCGGCTCACCAGTCAGCTGCACGATGGCCTCGGCCACCATGCGGTCGGCCAGTGCCTGACTGTTCCAGCGGTCCTCCACCCAGAGACCCGTCTTGCCGTCCCACCGGGCCACGCCTGGCGCATGCACCCACGCCACGCGCCCCGGATGTATGCCCCTGCCCTCGCCCATCGGCTCGTTGGGGCCTGCGAAGAGCTTCGGCTTCTGCTGATTGAACTCTCCGAAGAACATCCTGTCGCGGTTCACCGGCTCTGCGAGCAGCTGAATGGTGGTCGAAGGCCCCAGGTCGGGGTCGCGCCACGCCCTGAGCTGCCACACGAGCCGCCCCTCCTTGTCCACCTCGATGGCCTGCACGGGGGCATTGGCGGTGTCCATCGGCTGCTTGTTCCACTCGTTATACCAGTTGTTGACGATGTGTCCCCCGTCCTTCAGCCGCACGGTCTTCTGCGGCTGGGTGACGCCGTACTGCGTCGTGTTCAACTGCCACACCGTCTGCCCCTGGCGATTGATCTCCTGAATGAGTCCCTTGCGACCCGTGATGAGCAGGTTGCCCGTTTTAGGCATCTCCTGCACCGACCAGGGCAGGAAGCCGTCCCAGCGGTCCACCTCCCGCCCGTTACAGGTGTACTCGTGGATGCAGCCCAGACCCATGTTGGCTATCAGCAGCGTGCCCCGGCTCGACAGCCGGGCGTTGCGGAACTGGCCGTGTACGGAACCCTTCTCCGAGACGGGCAGCTCGAACTCGCGGACGATACGCTTCCCGGGTATCTCCATCACGACGCACTTGGCGGGCTTGCCATTCTGCACGAACACCACGTGCGTACGCCCGATGGGCTGCGCCGTATGTATCTCCGTGCCCTCTGGCGCCTCGTAGCTCCACACGGTCTGCCCCTCGCCGTCCACCTCGGCCACGCCGTACTGATGGGCCACCAGTATGTGGCCGTCAGTCATCAGCACGGCGTCGCTGATCTCACCTTTGTTCAACTGGTCTTTGTAACTCCACGCCACCTGTCCGTCCCTGACGATGAACATGCGCCGCTGTTTGCTCTGCCCGGCGTAGAAGAAGTCGTGGCGACTCAGGCTCTCGTCGGGTGCCGACGCCGGCTGTGCCGACGCTGCGCTCGCTGCCCATACCAGGGCCAGCATTGATAGTATTCGTTTCATATTCTAATAAACTATAAACTCTAAACTACGAACTCGTTTTCGGCTGCAAAGTTACAAAGAGTTCTGCATATACACAGTACACTCAACCGTCATTCATGATACAGATTCCGTTCAACCCAAACCGGTCGTTAGCCTCCAAAGGAACAAAAATCTCCAAGAATCTGACACAAATCTTTATAGCAGAAGAGATTTCTGTTGGATTTTTGGGGATTTTCGTTTTAATGACCCTTTTTGCGTTCAGCCGATATAGGCCATGATCACGTTCACGGCATCGTCCTCGCTCAGGGTGTCCATCGACAGCACCAGCTGATAGTTGCGCGTGTCGTAGCGCGAGGTGTCCTCATACTTCTTGATGTAGGTCTCGCGGCTGGCGTCCACCTTGGCGATGATGTCGCGAGCCTCTTGCTCGCCCACCCCCTGGCGCTCCATGATGCGCCGGATGCGGTGCTCCATCGATGCCTGGATGAGGATGTTCAGGCTGTTGGGCCACTGGCGGAACACCATGAAGCCCGTCCGGCCGGCCACCACGCACGAGGCCTGCGCTGCCAGCTCCTCGAGGATGCGCTTCTCCGTGGCGAACATCGAGGCCGTGTCGAGCTTCACTTCGGCCTCCATCGGCTGGCTGGCACTGTCAATCAGCGTCTTGTAGTAGTTGTTGAAGTCGTTCCACCACGACTTCTTCTGCCCCTTGATTTCCTCGATACGCTCCACGGAGAGACCGAACTTGTGGGTCAGGCCCTCGATTAAGGCCTTGTCGTAGTATTTCACTCCTAACTTCTCGGCCAGCTTGCGGCCAACGGTACGTCCACCCGAACCGACTTCGCGGTTGATGGTGATTACAAATTTTTCATTCTTATCCATAAACTATAAACTTTAAAACATTTCTTCATATAACCTTCGGTTAGAAATCTCTAAAAATCTATTTCAAAATCTTTGGCATAGCTCGGAAACAGATTTCTCCTGTCAGATTCTTCTGTTGATTTTTGAAAGGCCGCGTGACTAACGGTTGGATGGCCATATCCTAATAGTATTTCTCCACCAACGTCACACATCCAGAGGCGAACCGCGTGGCAGCTATCAGCGATGCACAATGGTATTTCATCTTTCGCTTCATTTAGTTTACCAATACAATATTCAGGCTGCAAAATTACGAAAAAAAAACAAAACCGCAAAACAATATCTGTATTTTTGTGGTTCATGGGGCACTTGGCCCAGGCCTGGGCCAAGTGCCTCATGAACCATATAAAACAAGCTCACAAGGGGTCAACCCTGTGCGAACAGTTGTGCGATCACGGGCCGTCCGTCAGTTGCGCTTGATCTCGGATGGCAGTATGCCGAACTCGCGCTTGAATACCTCCCGGAAGTGGGCCATCTGATTGAAGCCGGTCATCATGGCGGCCTCGGTGACGTTGTAGCGGCCGCTCTCGATGAGCTGGTAGCAGTGCTGCAGTCGGCGTTTGCGAACGTATTCCTTGGCGGTGAGGCCCGTGAGTGCCTTCACCTTGCGGTAGAATGTGGAGTGGCTCATGGCCATGCGGTCGGTGAGGAAGGCCATGTCGATGTCTGCCTGCATGATGTTGGCTCGGATCAGCTCGTTGAGCTTGTCGAGGAACTCCTGGTCGAGGCGTCCCAGCGTGGGTGTCTGTTCGTATGGCTTGTCTGGAGGCGCCTGCCTCCCGGTGAGGTGCTCTGCCAGTCGGCGGCGGGCGGTGAGCAGGTTCTGTATGCGGCTGGCCAGCAGGCGTGCTGTGAAGGGCTTTGTCAGGTAGGAGTCGGCTCCGCTGTCGTAGCCTTGCTCTTTGTCCTCGTCGGCGGTCTTGGCAGTGAGCAGTATGATGGGTATGTGGCTGGTTCGGATGTCGGCTTTCAGTCGGCGGGTGAGCTGTATGCCGTTCAGCTTCGGCATCATGATGTCGCTGACGATGATGTCGGGCGTGCATTCCAGCGCCGTCTGCACGCCCTGTTCGCCGTCGGCAGCTTCGAGGATGGTGAAGTCGTCGCTGAAGGTGTCGCTGATGTACTGTCGGATGTCGGCATTGTCCTCCACCACGAGCAGCTGGGGCTTCTGGCTCTCAGAAAATGAAGACTGAAGAGTGAAGAGTGAAGAATTTGCTGCCGCCGAAGTTGGCTCCGCTGCCTCCGAAGTGGGGAGGGCGGTAGCAGAGTCTTCACTCTTCGCTCTTAACTCTTCACTTCCCTGGTCCTCCTTGTGCAGGGCCTCAGGATAGGTGTTGTCGGCCTTGAGTGAGAAGGTGAAGGTGCTGCCTTGCCCTTCGTGGCTCTCCACGCCGACGCTGCCCTCGTGGAGTTCGGCGAGTGCCTTGACCAGTGCCAGTCCGATGCCGGTGCCTGATGCCTGATGGCTGCCGCCGGCCTGGTAGTAGCGTTCGAAGATGTGGCCGACGGCGTCGGGGCTGATGCCGTAGCCGGTGTCGCTGACGGCGATGCTGATGGTGCCTTGCGGGGTGGCCCGTACGCGAGTGGTGATGCTGCCCTGCGGGGTGTACTTGACGGCGTTGGATAGGTAGTTGTTGAGGATGATGGTGACGATCTCAGAGTCGAAGTACACCTTTGGCAGGTCGGGTGCGATGTCGTAGGTGAAGGCGACCTTGGGGTTGCTGTTGAGTTCCTTGAAGTTGAGGCAAATCTCGCGCACGAGCTGTGCGATGTCGCCCCGTGCCACGGTGAGGCGGCGGTTCTGCGTCTCTGCCTTTCGGAACTCGAGGATCTCGCTGATGAGGTTGCGCAGCCCCTCGGCATTACGTCTGATCATGGCCACTCGGCGCCGTATGGCTGTGGTCAGCTGACTGTCGTCCTCCAGGTCTTCCAGCGGGCCGAGGATGAGGGTCAGCGGGGTGCGCAGCTCATGGGTGATGTTGGTGAAGAATCGCAGCCGTTCCTCGTTGAGTTGCTGCTTCTGGATGTTCTCTCTTCGCTCCAGTTCGAGTGCGCTACGGCGGGCCAGCCTGCGCTTATAATGCCTGACGACGAAAGCCACTACAACGGCCAGCAGCGCCAGATAGGCGATGTAGGCCCACCAGGTGCGCCAGAATGGTGGCGTGATGGTGATTTCGAGGCGTGTGTCCTTGGCCTCGTTCCAGTCCTGATGGCGCAGCTTGGCTCGCAGTATGAAGGTGTAGTGCCCCGGTGGCAGGCCTCGGAACACAACGTCGTGGTCGCTGCCCACGTCGTACCACTTGTTGTCCATGCCTTTCATCATGTAGGAGTATACGGCCTGCTCCGTCTGTGCGTAGTCGCGCACGGTGAAGGTCAGCCGGAGGGTGTTGTGGTGGTAGTCGGTGCGTATGTGCCCGTTTTCGTCGGGGATGCAGGGGAAGAGGGCGTTGGGCTTGTCGGGCGAGTCCTCCACAGGGTTGTAGGCTTCGCAGAGTATGATTTGCACGTCGGACACCTGTGCTTGGTCGTCCATCCGGCTGGGGTTGAAGTAGCTGACGCCCGCTGCCGACCCGAAGTAGATGGTGCCGTCGTCGGCGGCGATGACTGCCCCGCTGGTGGAGCCCCCCGTGAGTCGGGTGTCCCGGTGGTTGTAGTTGTAGAATGTGGCGGTGTTGCTGTCGAAGCAGGATATGCCGGCGTAGCTGCTCACCCAGACGCGCCCGTCGCTGCTCTGGCGGAGGGCTTGCAGGTGGGGTTCTGCCAGTCCTTGCTCCCGTCCGTAGGTGGTGATGCCTCGCAGCTCGGCGGGGTGTTCGAGATATACCAGTCCGCCGTCGGTGGCCATCCATAGCCCCTGTCCGTCGATGCTTCGTATGACCTGGTTGACCTTCGTCGAGGGCAGGCTGTCGGCCTCGCTCAGGTGTCGACTGTCGCCCGTTGTCGTGTCGAAGGTGTAGATGCCGTCACCCAGCGTGGCTATGAACAGCCTGTCCTTGGCCACGGGCATGATGCATGTGGCGGGGGCTTTGATTGTCCGGCTGATGGCTTCGTGGCGGGTGGCCTTGCCGTCGGCGTAGATGTATACGCCGAACTCGGCGCCTATCCAGATGCGCCCCTGCTCGTCCTCGGTGAAGAAGTGTATGTCGGAGCCTTCGGGCACGATGTCTATCGGCTCGGCCTTGCCGATGAGTGGGTCGAAGCGGTAGACGCCCTGGTCATCGATGCCCACCCACAGCTTGCCTCGGCTGTCGGTCATCATGCAGCGGGGCTGTGAGTACTGTCGGCGCGTCCTGCTGACGGCCGACCACCGTGCCGTCATGCGGCCCGGCTGCCAGTGTGTCAGCTCGCGCTCGTTGGCCATCCAGAAGCCGCCGTTCAGGTCGCTGGCGATGGCATAGACGGGCAGTGGCGTCTTGTCGGCATCGCGGTAGTCGAGCTGTGCGAAGTCCGACTTGCGTGCGCTGATGAAGTCGACGCCCGTGGAGTGGCTGCCCACCCAGATGTTGCCGAACTCGTCCTGCACGATGGCACGGGTGTTTCTCGACGAGAGGCCGACGGTGGTCTCCGTGTAGTGCAGACGGCCGTCGGCGGGTGCCTGCCGAGGGTCGAGTACGCGTATGCCTCCGATGTCGGTGGCCACCCATATCAGGCCGTCGGCCGTCTGGTAGATGTCGTAGACGTTGTCGTCGAACGCGTCGTTGGCGTGTGTCACCTTTTCGAACGTGCCCCTCTCGGGGTTGAAGCGTGCCAGTCCGCCGTCAGTGCCCACCCATACGCGCCCCTGGCTGTCGCGGATAATCTGCCGCACGTTATTGCCCGGCAGACTGGTGTCGTCGCCAGCCTGGTGGCGGTAGTTGGTCGAGGTGCCCCTGTCGATACGCACCACGCACAGGCCGTCGTGGCTGTGGCCGATGTACAGGTTGCCACGGCCGTCGACCATGGCGCAGCGGTTGCCCCGGTGCTGGTGCGGGAAGTCCAGCCTGGTGGCCTGCAGCGCGTTGCAGGCCGTGCCGCCGGTCTGCGGCCTGCTGTCCTTCAGGTGGCTGGCCTCGAGCCGCTGCACGTCGCCGTTGCCGTAGACGAGCCAGAGGTCATTGCCGGCCGTGACGATGTCGTCGATGGTCGAGGCTATCAGTCCGTCGCGGGTAGTAAACTCGGTGGTGGTGCCCCTCTCGGGATTGAATACGGTCAGCCCTCGCCTCGTGCCGATGAGCATCAGCGCCGACGGCTCATGCCAGTGAAGGGCCGTGATGCGCTGGTCGGCCACCAGTGCCGACTGCGGGAATGGCTGGCAGGTCTGTCCGGCAATCCTGTTCACGCCGGCCTCGGTGGCCACCCATACGTAGCCCTGGCCGTCGATGGCCAGTGAGAGTACGTAGTCGTTCGACAGCCCGTCGGCCGAGCTGATGTGCCCCGAGGCAGTTGGTTGGGGCTCCTGTTGGGCCGAGCTTGCTGCGAGCATCCATAGGGTTGCGATAATAGTAGTTAGCGTTCTGTACATATAGTTCATAGGGGTTTCCGGGTGCAAATATAATAAATAATATGGTACGCGCATACGCTTTGAGCATACTTTTTTTCGTCAATCTGCATTCTGACGAGAAAACGTACTGCGGATGACGAGAAAATGTGGGTCGAGTGTCGTGAATCCTGACTATCTTTGCCACCGTAAACAGCGATTATAGTTAGTTTATTAGTTAGAGTTAGTTAGTAGTTCGCGGAGATAGGCGTTAGCGTTTCTGAGGTAAAAGATTGTAAAGGGATTGTAAAAGAAAAAAAGGATGGGAAATCAGAAATCCAGGTCATAAGGTCAAAAATTGCAGTTACTGATTAAAATATAATTCCTATATTTGCAGCAGAATTGTTATTTGCAGCCTTGACCATTGAGAATAAGAATACAACCATATAATAATAGCATTACTAACAAAATTAAAAACGTAACATGGAAAAAAACAGAAAGACTAACCAGAAGAGCTGCCTCAGGAGTTGGCAGCGACTTCTCTTCCTTGCCCTGATGGCCGTCTGCTCGACGGTGGCTTGGGCGCAGGGGAAAGTGTCAGGAACGGTGGTTGACGCCCAGGGCGAGCCCGTCATCGGCGCCAGCGTCGTGGTGAAGGGTACCTCTACGGGAACGGTGACCGACTTCGACGGCAACTTCACCATCCAGAACGTGCCGCAGTCGGCCACGCTCGTCGTGTCGTATGTAGGCTACCGCACGCAGAACATCGCCGTCGGCGGCAAGAGCCAGATCAATGTCACCCTCGAGGAGGACAAGCAGTTGCTCGACGAGGTGGTGGTAGTAGGTTATGGTGTGCAGCGCAAGAGCGACGTCACCGGTGCCCTGACCCGTGTGGGCGAGAAGGAACTCAACACGAAGCCCGTATCTAACGCTTTTGAGGCCTTGCAGGGTAAGGCTGCCGGTGTGGATATCACTACCAGCGAGCGCCCGGGCACCGTGGGCTCTATCTCTATTCGCGGTACCCGTTCCATCTCAGCCTCCAGTGCTCCGCTGTATGTCGTCGATGGTGTGCCCCTTCAGGCTGGCGGCATTGAGACGCTGAACCCGCGCGACATCGAGAGCATCGACATTCTGAAAGATGCCTCCTCCACGGCCATCTACGGTAGCCGTGGTGCCAATGGTGTCGTCCTCGTCACCACCAAGCGTGGCCAGGAGGGTAAGATGCAGCTCACCTATAATGGCTCATTCACCTTCGAGAAAATCGTCGATAAGAGTCCTGCCATGTCGGCCAGCGACTATATCACCTGGCGCCGCTGGGCATACTATAACTCTGCTCCCGACAAGTACACCCCTGGCGATCAGCCCAATCAGGAACAGGATAAGGCCTTCTTTGCCGGTGATGAGACAGCCCTTAACAATGTGATGAAGGGCTGGGCCGGTGGCTCATGGGACGGCTCGAAGGTCACTGACACCGACTGGACCGACTTCGTCACTCAGACCGGTGTCACCCAGGAGCATAGCCTCTCGGCCCGTGGCGGTACGAAGAACCTGTCGGGCTACGTCTCCTTCGGCTATCTGAAGAACAAGGGCACGCAGAAGGGACAGCAGTACGAGCGCTTCAATCTCTCGGCTTCTGCCGACGTGCAGGGCACCAAGTGGTTCAAGGCCGGTGGTTCGATTAATGCCTCATACGGTGTGCAGAAGTACGGCTACTCCGTGCCATACGGCACATCCACAGGTGCCAAAGAACTCTACAGCGCAGCCAAGAACATCCTCCGCTATACACTCCCTTACGATGAGAAGGGCGAGATTATCACCCAGCCCGGCGGTTCTACCACCAATACCTATTCCGTCATCGACGAGTGGACCAAGTCGAACGATAACCGTGAGACCTTCCGTGTGCTGGGCAGCTTCTACGCTCAGATAGACTTCGGACAGATATGGCAGCCCCTCGGGGGCCTGATGTGGAAGACACAGCTGGGTCCCGACTTCCGCTACTACCGTCGCGGCAACTTCCTCGACAGCAGCTCTATCAGCCGTGCCGGTGGCAAGAACTCTGCCTCCCGCGGCGACGAGCGGCACTTCGCCTGGACACTCGACAACATGCTCATCTACAACAAGAGCATCAAGGACCATACGTTCGGCGTCACCTTGTTGCAGAGTGCCTCGAAGGTGAACAATGAGAGCAGCTCGATGAGCGAGGTCGGCGTGACCATTCCTTCGTTCCTCTGGAACAATATGGGCGCTATCGACATTACCGATGCCCAGTATCAGGCATCCATGGGCACAGGCCTCTCGGAGAACACCCTGTCGTCATACATGGCCCGTGTCAACTACTCCTTCATGGACCGCTATCTGCTCACCGCTTCCGCCCGCTGGGATGGTGCCTCCGTACTGGCAGAGGGCAACAAGTGGGACTTCTTCCCCTCGATGGCCCTGGGTTGGCGCATGGAGCAGGAGAGCTGGCTGCGCGACGTCACGTGGCTCGAACAGCTGAAGCTTCGTCTGGGTGTCGGTGTGACGGGCAATGCTGCCGTCAGCCCTTACGGCACGCTCGGCGTCATCAGCAGCTACTGGCAGCCGTTCAGCACCGGCAACTCTCAGATCTTCGTCACCAACGAGCCTTATTATACCAGCGGCTCCAATGCCATGCCTAACAAGAACCTTGGCTGGGAGAAGACCACCCAGTGGAACTTCGGTATCGACTTCAGTGTCCTCAAGGGCCGTATCGGCGGTACCATCGATATGTATTTGTCGACGACCAAGGACCTGCTGCTCTATATGAGCGTGCCTTCGCTCTCCGGCTATCCCTCGATGCTGGCCAATGTGGGTCAGACCAAGAACAGGGGTATCGAGGTGACGCTGAACACCATCCCCGTGATGACCAGGGACTTCACGTGGAACTCCAACCTGAACTTCGCCTGGCAGAAGGACGAGATCTCCGAACTGGCCAACGGTAAGGAAGACGATATCAACAACGCATGGTTCATCGGCGAGTCGATAGCCGTACACTATGGCTATGAGGCCGACGGACTGTGGCAGGAGAGCGATGCTGCCGAGATGGCCAAGTTCAATGAGAACGGACAGAAGTTCAGTGCAGGTAATGTCAAGCCCGTCGACCAGAACGGTGACTATAAGATAGATGCTGAAGACCGTGTGATTATCGGCAACAAGAATCCCCGACTGACGGCAGGCTGGTCTAACACCTTCTCGTGGAAGGGCATCGAGCTCGCCCTCGAGCTGCAGGGCCGCTTCGGCTATACCATCAGCACTGGCGGTGAGGGTCAGCTGGGTATGTATCAGCAGCGCGAGATCAGCTACTGGACGCCGTCGAACACCGGTGCCGACTGGCAGAAACCCGTCTACAGCCAGGCAGGCGGCGATCCCTACGCAGGACTGCTCGGCTTCAAGAGTGCCTCGTTCGTCAAGATCCGCAACCTCTCTCTGGGCTACAACTTCGACAAGAGCATCTGCAGGGCCATCGGCATCAACGGCATCAAGGTCTATGTGCAGGGCCGCAACCTCGGCATGCTCTACTCGTCAGTCGACTTCATGGATCTCGACACGGGAGCTACCTTCTACAATCGTGGCTTCACCGTAGGTCTGCAGGTAGATTTCTGAGAAATTGTACATTGAGAATTGAACATTGATAATTGAAAAAGTATATCATTATGAAATATATCAGCAATAAAATAGTTTGTGGTGCGCTTTCAATGCTGACCTTGGTGGGCATGACCTCTTGTAGCGATGAGTTCCTCAAGGAGGATGCCGGCCACAAGGTGACAGACGCACTACTTGAAGACGAAACAGGCGCCTTGAAGATGGCTGCCGGCCTGTACGGAAACATCCGCTGGCACTTCGGTTATGAGTGGGCATACGGTATCACGCTCTATGGCTGCGACGAGTTTACCAATGGTGCCGACCTGACCTCGGAACCCTGGAACACCTACGACAACCGCCTCAATCCGCTTGACTGTACTCCGGCTCTGGGCGCGGCCAACAAGAACTGTCCCGCCGTGTCGGCTCTCTGGGATGAGATGTACTACGGTATCGCCACGGCCAACCTGGTGATTGCCAAGGCCGTCAATGTGGCTAATGACGACAGCCGCAACAAGGCCCTCGGCGAGGCTTACTTCCTCCGGGGCTATAACTATTATCGCCTGTTCGCCCAGTATGGTGGCGTGGTCATCCAGACCGAACCTTCAAATGGTGAGATCAAGAAGGACTTCACCCGTGCCTCCGAGGAAGAGACCCTCAATCAGGTCATTGCCGACCTGGAGCAGGCTTACCAGATGCTGCCTACCGATAAATGGCGCGGCAACGGCACCTGGACACGCTACACCGCCGCCCACTTCCTGGCCAAGGCCCTGCTGTACCGGCAGTCGGAGCGATGCGCCTCGTGGGCCGGTAAGTACGACAAGAACAGCGACCTCAACCGTGCCATCAGCCTCTGCGACGAGGTGATCCAGGCCTGTCCGCTGGCTTCCGACTATTGGGACCTGTATGCCAAGTGGACGGGAGTCGACTGTAAGAACGAGGGACTCTCAGAGATCCTGATGGCCGCCGAGCACAATGAGGATGCCACCACACAGGGACGCTTCGGCAACCGTACCTATAATTACTTCGATCCGCAGTTCTCCAACTTCTCTGGTGGCTGGGTACAGCGCGGCCAGTATATCGGCGGTATGGACTTCCAGCGCTGCCGTCCTACGGAGTACACCTACTCGGTGTTCGACAATGTCAACGATGCCCGTATGTGGAAGACCTTCAAGACTGTCTATGGCTTGAACCACGCCGCCAAGAGTGCCGCCGACGTCATCGCGGAGAACGGTATCACGGCCGAGCAGATGCCCGGTATCGGTGACGAGGGTATCATCTTCATCCTCAACAAGAAGGATGACCACCGTTTCGACGGCGAGCCCTATGGCACGTTCGGACGCGGCGGACAGGCGCACAGCTTCGTCAATCCCCTCACGGGCAAGTGGGTGCCCAATGCCTTCCCCACATTCATGGACGGCAAATATGTGCTCTATAACTACGGTGTCAGCCAGAATACCGCAACCTCCAACGTGTTCTGCGGAATCAACAAGACGGCCGATGGCTCCCGTACGGGTGAGAAGGGCGATGCCCACCGTGACGTGATTATGGCCCGCTCGGGCGAAACCTATCTTGTGAAGGCAGAGTGCCAGGTGCGTATGGGCAACTATCAGGACGCCATCCAGACCATCAACGTGCTCCGCGCCCGCGGCCAGTGGAAGCAGGGCGAGGATCGCAGCTACTATACCGACGGCTCCATGGCTTTCCTCAAGGCCGACGGTGGTGACAAGGACAACTCTACGGCTAACTCCACCCCGCCGAAGAAGAACAAGGACTTCGCCGGCAAGGCCATGACCAATACCGATGCCTACTATGCATCGATGACCCACAAGAACACCTATTATCTTTCTACCGGCATCGAGGAGACCACTGCCGCCTCCGACCTGCAGATCAAGAGCTACAGTCAGCTACCTGCCGAGGATGAGGCAGTGCTGACAGCCATCGGTGCCACGAGCGACTACGACCGTATGCTCAACTTCGTGATGAACGAGCGCACACGTGAGCTACTCGGCGAGTGGAACCGCTGGGACGAGCTGGCACGCTGCAACCTGCTCGTCAAGCGTGCCAAGGCCTTCAACCCCGAGGCTGCGCCCAACATCCAGGACCGCCACAACTACCGCCCCATTCCGCAGAAGTTCATCGACACGCTGCAGAACCCCGACGGCTCCAACCTCTCCGACGCCGAGAAGAAGGCATGGCAGAACCCCGGCTACTAAGCCAGCCCGACGGACTCTTATTGTTAGTTATATAATAATTGTAGTTAGTCTTTTGTAGGAGTGAAGGCTGCGTCGTGATGATGCAGCCTTCGTTCTCGTTATTGTCGGTTCCTCTTGACCATTGCCGTCGGCCATCTGCCGGGCAGGATGGCTCACGATCGCCTTCAATCGAATGTCTCATAAACAATCCTAATAATGTGGGACAGCTCTCTGTGATAAGAGCCGCCAGGCTCCTCTCGTAATCTCAGCAGTAAAAGTATTCATTTCTCTGTGTCCTCTGCGCCCTCTGTGTTGAGAAAGAGCTGGGGAAACAGTGCCGGAATTGTTTTCCGTCAGTCTGTATACAGTTTTTCGTCAAATAAGTCTAAATCAGGGTGATACGCTTGCAGGTTTCACTATTTTTCCGTATATTTGCAGCAGAATTGCGACTAAACATTTTATTAAAACAAAACGGACTACGATATGAGAAAGGTACTGACAATGGGCATGCTCATGCTTTGGGCAGCAACCGCAGAGGCACAGATGGGCACGCGCTTCCCCTCGGAGCGCAAAGTGATAAACGACCCGAAGACAGGCGTGGAGCTGGTGTTCCTCACCTCGAAGAGCGGCACGGGCGACTCGAAGATCTATCAGACCCATAACCAGTGGACGGCAGACGGCCGCTGGGTGATCTTCCGCTCCGACCGCGTGAAGGGCGAGGCAATGGCCGTGAACGAGGATACGGGCGACATCGTGCAGGTGACAGAGGGCGGCTATACGGGCATGCTCTGCGTGGCCCGCAAGTCGATGAACCTCTATATCATGCGCCATGCCGCCCAGGGGAGCGAAGGCGCGAAGCCCCGGGGGCGCGAGGACACTGGCGGCATGGAGGTAGTGGAAATCAACCTGGAGAAGCTCTTCGCCGACTCGCAGGCCGGCAGGCTGAAGAAGAAGCAGGCCTACGAGCGCATCTGCGGCGTGATTCCTGCCGAGATGTGCTCCGAGGGCGACATGGCTCTCGACGGCAGCGAGGAGTTCGTGTATTTCCGCCTCGACAAGGAGTATGCCCGCAAATACCCCATCGCCGAGCAGATAGCCCCTAACTTCGGCCCCCGCAACATGGGAGCAGGCCCAGGGGGCATCGGCAAGATGGACCTCACCACGGGCAAGGCCGAAATGGTATGCGCCGTTCACTTCAAGGTGGGCCACATACAGGGCAACCCCTGGAAGCCGGGAGAGGTAATCTTCTGCTGGGAGACAGGCGGCAAGGCCCCGCAGCGCACCTGGATATGCAACGCCGACGGCACAGGGCTGCGCCCCATATACCGCGAGACGGAGCACGACTGGGTGACCCACGAGGCCGTAATCAGTGCCGACGAGCTGGTGATAGCCATCATCGGGCATCGCCCCATCAACCAGGGCGAGAAGAAGGAGATAGCGGGACTGGAATCCTTCGCCACCTCCAACGACTGGGGGCCGTCGGGCACGAAGGAGTACGCCACGGGCATCGCCGTGGTGAACATGCGCACCCGCGAGCTGACGATGGAAGGACAGGTGCCGGGCGACAACTTCTGGCACGTTGCAGGCTCGAGCGACGGCCACTGGGTGGCTGGCGACGACTTTGCACGCGAGCTGTGGGTCATAGACCGCCATACGGGTGAGCGCACCCTGCTCACTGCAGGGCACAAGACGACGGCCCGCGACCACGTACACCCCACGTTCAAGCCCGACGGCACGGAAATAGAGATACAGTCGGCCATGCTCTCGGACGACGGCCGCTCGATGAACATCTGCATCGTCAGGATGCCACAACAGCTGCTCAATAGATACAAACGGTGAGCGTGCGCGACTCAAAGAATCCCTCGAACACGGCGTATGATTAGTGATTAGTGAATAGTGATTAGTGAAGAATGATGAACAGGATATTGAGCATACTGGCTTTGATGCTATGTGCAGGAACAGCCGGCGCAGAGACATACAACGTGAAGGACTTCGGCGCCAAGGGCGACGGGTGCAGCATCGACTCGCCCGCCATCAACGCCGCCATAGAGAAGGCTGCCGGGGAGGGGGGCGGCACGGTGGTACTCGGCGAGGGCACATACCTCTCCTACTCCATCCACCTGCGGAGCGGCGTAACGCTCAGACTGGAGAAAAACTCCACGCTGAAGGCTGCCGCACCGACTGCCACGGAAGGCTACGACGAGGCCGAGCCCAACGACTCGCACTATCAGGACTTCGGCCACAGCCACTGGCACAACTCACTCATCTGGGGCGAGAGCCTGCACGACGTGACGCTCGAGGGCGAAGGACTCATCGACGGCACGGGCGTGCTGACGCGCTGGGGGCCTCGCCGAAACGACAAAGGACTGCCGCCTGCCAACAAGGCGCTGGCACTGAAAGACTGTCGGCGAGTGACTCTGCGAGGCCTCAGCTTCCGCGAATGCGGGCACTTCGCCCTGCTGCTCACAGGAGTCGACGACCTGCTCATCGAGGATGTGACGGCCGACACCAACCGCGACGGCTTCGACATCGACTGCTGCGAGCGGGTGGTCGTCCGCAACTGCCGCGTGAACACCGTCAACGACGACGCCATCGTGCTGAAGTGCTCATACGCCCTGGGCCGCGAGAAGCCTACGGAGTACGTGCTGATAGAGAACTGCCACGTGAGCGGCTACGACATCGGCTCGCTGCTCGACGGCACCCCCACCACCAAAACCGAGAAAGCCCCCGACGGCGACGGCCCCACAGGGCGCATCAAACTGGGCACCGAGAGTAACGGGGGATTCCGGCACGTCACCATACGCGACTGCACCTTCAACCACTGCCGGGGGCTGGCACTTGAGACGGTCGACGGGGCCGAGATGAGCGACATCGACGTGAGCAACGTGACGATGAACGACATCTGCAACTCACCCATCTACATCCGCTTGGGCGACCGCATGCGCGCCCCGGAGGGCTTCCACGCCTCTGTCATCGACGGCATACGCATCCGCAACGTACAGGTGACTGATGCCGACGCGCGCTACGCCTGCCTGATAGCCGGCACGGAAGGCCACCCGGTACGGGGTGTCAGCATCGAGAACCTGAGCGTCACCTTCCAGGGCGGCCTGACGATGGACGACTACCGTGAGCAGCGGGGGGTGAACCCCTTCTTCATCCCAGAGGCCCGAAAGGCCGGGGAGCCAGGCGAGGCCCGCTATCCCGAGCCGTCGGCCCACGGCATCCAGCCCGCCTGGGGCTTCTCCATCAGCCACGCGGAGAACATCAGGCTCTGCCGCATCCGGCTGGAGACGCTACGGCACGACGAGCGCCCGGCCTTCTACCTGCACAAGGCGAAGAAGGTGAAGCGCCAGAAAGTAAAGATCAGGAACTGAAACACCGCTTCGCATCGGAATTTTTCTGGTCAATTCATATCTGTGGGCAAAATTTGTGGCGATTTGTAGCAATTTGATTCCATTCTGTCTCCTTTGTTTCTATTAATCCCCAAAATTTTGCGAGAAACTCTTATTTTTTTGCTAAACAGCAGAAAGTATCGGAAAAAAACGCTATCTTTGTCAGCAAATTGCATCAAACTAAAAACTACAAACAATGAAAAGAACATTCGTGACCCTGATTGCCCTGATGGCAATGACCCTCTCGTTCGCACAGAGCGAGCAAGCTAACGACGTGATGAGAACCCTACGACTGGCCAACGACTACTTCATGGCCAAGTATGCCGACCCTACCCTGCCGACGAACGTCAACAAAATCCGCCCCTCGTCGCTATGGACGCGAGCCGTCTACTACGAAGGACTGATGGCCCTCTACGAGATTGACCCCGACCCGCGCTACGCCGACTATACCGACCGCTGGGCCGCGTTCCACAAGTGGACGCCCCGTAACGGCGTGAAGACCAACGACGCCGACGACCAGTGCTGCGGACAAACCTACGTGGACCGCTACCTGCAGGTGGGCGGCGAAGAGAAAATCAAGTACGTCATCGAAAACCTCAACAACCAGATGCAGACACCCAACACGCAGAAGCCAGAGGCCGAAGGCTCGCTGTACGGCTGGTGGACGTGGATCGACGCCATCCAGATGGCCATGCCCCTCTATATGCAAGTCTACAAGATCACCGGCGACCGCAAGTATGCCGACCACGCTATGAAGATGTACCGCTGGAGCCGCAACACACTGGCCGGAGGCCTCTTCAACGTGAAGGAGGGTCTCTGGTGGCGCGACAAGGACTACGTGGCCCCCTACCAGACACCCGACGGCAAGAACTGCTACTGGAGCCGGGGCAACGGATGGGTGTATGCCGCACTGGTGCGCTGCATGAACCAGCTCTCGCCGAAAGATAAATACTACAAGGAGCTGAAGAAAGACTTCCTGCTGATGAGCAAGGCTCTCAAAGACTGTCAGCGGCAGGAGGACGGACTGTGGAACCCCAGTCTGGTATCCTATGCCGACTATGGCGGCAAGGAGATGTCGGGCACGGCGCTTTTCCTCTACGGTATGGCCTGGGGCATCCAGAAGGGATACCTGAAGGCTCAGGAGTATAAGCCCGTATGCGACCGTGCCTGGCAGGGGCTGGTGCGCGACTGCGTACATACAGACGGATTCCTCGGATGGGCACAGGGCACGGGCAAGGACCCCTCGGCCGGACAGCCCCTCTCATACACCAAGGTGCCCGACTTCGAGGACTACGGCACCGGCTGCTTCCTGCTCGGCGGCGCAGAATACTACAAACTGATAAAATAATGCAAACAATAACAAAGATTTACCCAAAATAACAACGTATTAAAAACAACGTATTAAAAACAACGAATTAAAAACAGCGTATTAAAAACAATGAATTAAAAACAACGTATTAAAAACAACGAATTAAGACGAATGACACGAATTTCACGAATTTATTTTATTCAACGAATTTAGTTTATTCAACGAATTTAATTCATCAGACTAGTGCATTGTATCGACGAGATTTGTATCTAATATGGATGACTGTAGGGCGTTTTGCTTGTCAAACGCCGCCTGCTGCATCATCCACTGAACGGCGTTTGACAAGCAAAACGCCCTACAGTGGGAAGAACAATTCGTCAAATAAAGAGCAATTCGTGAAATAAAGAACAATTCGTAAAATTCGTGCCATTCGTCTTAATTCGTTGTTTTAGAAAAAAAGAATAATATGAAGTATATAACAGTTTCATCAATGTTGTTCGTCGCGCTGACAGCATCGGCACAGAGAACCACGGAGTGTCTGGACTTCGGATGGGAGTTCAGTCGCCAAGTCGAAAACGGCAAATACGTAAATAGCAAATCCATCGATGTGCCCCACGACTTCCAGATAGAGCAGCCGTGGGTGGAGCCCTCGCCCGACGAGCGCCCCGACAATACCGACGTGGCCGCCAACATCAAGAGCCGACTCTCCAGCCGGGGCTTCAAGGAGATGGGCAAGGGCTACTACCGCCGCCACCTGACACCCCCGGCAGAACTGAAGGGCCGAAGGCTGCTCCTGCAGTTCGACGGCATCATGTACACCGCCGACGTCAGCCTCAACGGCGAGCGCGTCGGAGGAACAGACTATGGCTACGTGGGCTTCGAGATCGACGTGACCGACAAGCTGAACGTCGGACAGGACAACCTCATCGAGGTCGTCGCCGACACCCGTGAACCCAACAACTCACGCTGGTACACCGGCGGCGGGCTGATACGCAGCGTGCGGCTCGTCAGCACGCCAAAGGACCGCTACTTCGCCCGCCATCCGCTCTACATCACCACGCGCGACAACCGCTACGTGAGCCTCTCGGCAGCCTTCACCAACCGCACAAAGGACAAGACCAACCACTTCGCCCTGCAGATACTCGACCCCGACGGCAACGAGATCTACAGCGCGAAGGCCGAGATAGCCCGCCACCGAGGCACCCGCAACCAGGAGGAGCGCATCGCCACCGACATAGAGATTCCGGCACCCAAGGTGTGGGACATCGACACGCCTTATCTGTATACAGCCCGTGTGCAGCTGCTCACGGACGACGGCACCGTGGCCGATGAGGCCACCAGCCAGTTCGGCATACGCACCGTAGAGATGGGGCCCGACTACGGCCTGAAGCTCAACGGGCGCAAGGTGCTGCTGCAGGGCTACGCCAACCACCACACCCTCGGCGCCCTCGGCGCGGCCAGCTACCCCAAGGCCATCGAGAAGCGCATACGGCTGATGAAGCAGTTCGGCATGAACCACATACGCACCTCGCATAATCCCTACAGCCGCGAGTTCATCGAGCTATGCGACAGGATGGGCATACTCGTGGTCGACGAGCTCTACGACAAGTGGACCCGCCAGCACACCGGCGGACGGGTGCCCTTCGAACAGCTGTGGCAACACGACGTGCCCGAGTGGGTGAAGCGCGACCGCAACTCGCCCTCCGTCATCCTCTGGAGCCTCGGCAACGAGCTGCAGCAGGACCCCAACCAGCCCTTCAACGACTTCGGCGTCACCATCTACAAGATGATGCGCACCCTCGTCGCCCGCTACGACTCCACGCGCCTCGTCACCGTGGCCATGCACCCCCGCTACCGTAACTGGCAGACCGACTCGCTGCCCCACGACCTGGCCATGCTGACCGACGTACAGGCCTACAACTACCGCTACATGTACTTCCCCGGCGACGGCCGCCGATTCCCATGGATGAAGTTCTACCAGAGCGAGGCCAGCATCTCGGCCATGGGACCCAACTTCTTCGAGATGAACTTCGACAAGGTGATCGGACTGGCCTACTGGGGGGCCATCGACTACCTCGGCGAGAGCCAGGGGTGGCCCGCCAAGGGATGGGCGCAGGGCGTGTTCGACATCGCGCTGGAGCCCAAGCCGAAGGCCTACTTCATGCGGAGCTTCTTCAAGCCGGAGGAACCGCTGGTCCACATCGCCGTCATAGAGTCGAAGAACGACGTGATGTGGAACGGCGTGCAGACGGGCAACGACGGGCTGAGCAACAACTGGAACCGCCAGGAGGGCAGCGAGGTGTCGCTCTACACCTTCACCAACGCCGACGAGGTGGAGCTGCGCCTCAACGGCAAGAGCCTGGGCCGCAAGCAGAACCCCAAGAACGACCCGAAGCACCGTAACCAGATACGCTGGGACGGCATCAAATATGCCGAAGGCCGACTGACAGCCATCGCCTACAGCGGCGGCAAGGACGTGGCCCACCATCAGATAGAGACCGTGGGCAAGGCCACCAAGCTCAGCGCACTGGCCGAGGACACCTCGTGGAAGGCCGACGGCACCGACCTGATGCACGTGCGCATCGAGGCCATCGACGCCAAGGGCCGCCGCGTGCCCATGGCCCAGGACGAGCTGAAGTTCAGCGTCGAGGGCGACGCACGGATAGTGGCCGTCAGCAATGGAGACATCAACAGCGAGGAGCTCAACGCCACCGACCACCGCCGCCTCTACAACGGCTCGGCCTTGGTCATCCTGCGGGCTGGCAAGGCACCCTCGAAGGTCACGCTGAAGGTGAGCAGCCCCGCCTTCAAGACCATCACCACGAAGCTGGCGACGCTTTAGCTGACAGTTTACATAGCGGGGGCGCGCCACCGCGCCCCCTACAGTCAGACTAATCGAGGTGGAACACCTCCTGGATGGGCACGGTGACGGGCGAGTTGTCGGGGTTCACCTCCATGATGTCGGCCATCATGTCCCACCATTTCTGAGTGATGGGGTCCACGTTCTCCGTGTCCTGCGAGTTGCCCTCGCCCTCGCACTCCTGGTAGCCGAACAGGATATTGGTGTCCTTGTCCCAGTAGATGCTGTAGTTGCTCACCCCGCCGTCCTTGATCATCTTCACGAGTTCGGGCCAGATGGCGGCATGGCGCTTCTCGTACTCTTTCTCACAACCTGGTTTCAGGTACATCTTGAATGCAAATCTCTTCATACTCCTTTATTGTTTAAGTAACTGAATAAAAATAATTTATGAAAATTCGTGTTCAATTCGTGATAATTATATGTTTTTATAAACCACGCGCTCAGCTTTGCCACAACTTTCTCTTTAAACAACGAATTAAGACGAATTTCACAAATTACACAAATGATACAGGATTAGTCAAATTCGTTTTAATTCGTCAAATCAGTTCCAATTCGTCAAATTCGTGCAATTCGTTTTAATTCGTTGTCGCTATTTCACCCACTCATCCCGTTGTTATTTCATCCTCTCATCCCGTTGCTTAGTTCCCGTCGGGTTTGGTAGTGTCCTGTTTCTGCGAGGGATACCACACGAACGCATCAGGGTTGTCGGGCTGCGCGGGGTCGAAGTCCTGCCAGTCGGCCCTCAGCTCGCCCACAAGGGGCAGCTGCAGCTGCTTCATGCCCATCACCACCATCTTGGCCACCTCGTAGGCCCCGTAGGGATTGAAGTGGGTATTGTCGGCCAGCGCCTTCGTCTGCCCGGCGAAGGTGTTGGCAGGATAGTGAACGAGTGCTCGCTTGCTGCCCTCGAAGCCGAGGGTCTCGAAGAAGGTGCGCGTCATGTCGTGCAGCTCTATCAGGGGCACGCCCTCGCGCCTGGCCACGGCCCGCATGGCGTCGGGATAGTCCAGATGGGTCTCCTGAATCCGGCTATGGGTGGCCTCGTCGAAGCTGCGCCGCTGGGTGGGGGTGACGAAGATGATGGTGGCCCCGGCGGCCCGCACGCGGTCTACGAAGGTCTTCAGGCCGTGGGCGAAGTGATACCAGGCGCCGTCGCCGGGCCGCTTCTCCTTCTGGTCGTTGTGGCCGAACTCGCAGACCACGTAGTCGCCCGCCTTGGCCATGGAGAGCACCTTGTCGAGGCGCCGCCCGTCGAGGAAGGTGCGCACGGTGAGTCCGCTCTCGGCATGGTTGGAGACGGCCACGCGGTCGGTGAACCAGCGGGGAATCATCTGCCCCCACGATGCCCAGGGCTCCAGCTCCTGGTCTACCACGGTGGAGTTGCCGCAGAGGAAGATGGTGGTGGCCGTGGTGTCGCGCTCTATGCGGATGGACTTCACGGCAGGCGCCCCTCCGTTGAACTCCAGCGTGAGCAGGCCGTCCCAGTTCAGATAGTCCAGCTCACGGGGCTTCAGGCTCACCTTGCCACCGCCGGGAATCTCGGCCGAACGCTTGCTGACGATGAAGCTGTAGGTCTGGAACTGTCCGCGCTTCGTCGAGCAGTTCTCCACCATCAGCCGTCGCGACTCGGCGCGGACCACGGTCTGCGAAGCTTTCTTCTTGGAGCCGAGGGTGACGGTCACCCGATAGTTGCCGTCGGCGACGGGCGTGGAGAAGTAGAAGGGTTTGTCACTGGCCTTGTTCAGCAAGGTGTCGGCCACCACCTGCGCCTGCGCTCCCATGGAGCACAGCGTCACGAGGGCGGCCCATAAAATGTGTTTCTGTTTCATCGTTGTAGTCGTTCTCAATTATCGATTTTCAATTATCAATTTTCAATTATGTTGCTGCAAAGATACGACAAATAATTGAAAGGAGAACATTGTTTTTTGGCAAAACGCCCCTAATCTTTGATTTTTATTAAACTTCGGCGGCGCGGCATCGTCAGATTGGCATCAATAACTACTAAAATATATAGGAACAATGGCTAAACAGTACCTTCCCCTCAGCGCCGTCACAGGCAGGATGCTTGTGCTGGCAGCACTATTTCTCTCACCTCTCACCCCTCACCTCTCACCTCTGGCCTCCGCCCAGCCGCGCTACGACATGAAGAAGCTGAAGCGCGAGGCGCTCGACCGCGGCGTGGTGGCCATCCGCCAGGGCGAGAAGGTCATCGTCAGCTGGCGTACGCTCTCGACGGACAAGACGGGCGAGGCCTTCGACATCTACCGCAACGGCACGAAGCTCAACCCACGGCCCATGAAGAAGGGCGGCACCTTCTACACTGACGAGCAGCCGCTCCAGGAGGACGCCACCTACGAGATTCGCGGCGGCAAGCGGAACGGCAGCTACACCCTCAAGGCAGGCTCGCCGGAGGGCTATCTGAACGTGAAGCTGCAGAAGCCTGCCGATGGCATAGCCCCCAACGGCTGGACATACAGCTACTCGGCCAACGACGCCACGGTAGCCGACGTGGACGGCGACGGACAGTACGAGATCATCCTGAAGTGGGACCCGTCGAACGCCCGCGACAACGCCCACGACGGCTTCACCGGCCCCACCCTCTTCGACTGCTATAGGCTCGACGGCACACGGCTCTGGCGCATCAACATGGGCATCAACATCCGCTCGGGGGCCCACTACGTGCCCTTCATCGCCTACGACCTCGACGGCGACGGGCGGGCAGAGCTGATCGTGCGCACTGCCGACGGCACGCGCGACGGCAAGGGCCGCGTGATCGGCGACAGCCTGGCCGACTACAGGGTGGGAGCCCGTGAGGCCCTGGCCCGGGTGGCACGCGGCGAGCTGGAGCCTCAGCCGCAATGGAACCCGCAGCGCCGCCGCCAGCAGCAGCCGCAACAGCAGCAGCAGGGCAAGGAGCAGTTTAACGGCCAGCGCGAGTGGGCCCGCTACAACACCTCGCGCCGACCCATGACGGGCCGCATACTGGAGGGGCCGGAATACATCACCGTGTTCAACGGCCTGACGGGCGAGGCCATGGACTCGAAGCCCTACATACCGCAGCGCGGCAACCCCAACGACTGGGGCGACGCCTACGCCAACCGCTCCGACCGCATGCTGGCCGCCGTGGGCTATCTCGACGGCCGGCGCGCCTCGGCCATCTTCTGCCGGGGCTACTACACGCGCACCGTCATCGCCGCCTGGGACTGGGACGGACGGGAGCTGAAGGAGCGCTGGACCTTCGACACCGACAACGCCGAGTGGGCCAGCTACGCCGGACAGGGCAACCACAACCTGCGCGTAGCCGACGTCGACGGTGACGGCTGCGACGAGATCACCTACGGCTCGATGGCCGTCGACAACGACGGGCGCGGTCTCTACAACACGGGCATGGGCCACGGCGACGCCATCCACCTGACGGCCTTCGACCCCAAGAGCAAGGAGCTGCAGGTGTGGGACTGCCACGAGAACCGCCGCGACGGCTCCGACTTCCGCGACGCCCGCACGGGCGAGGTCATCTTCCAGATTCCATCGAAGAGCGACGTGGGCCGCGCCATGGCCGCCGACATCGACCCCACCAACCCGGGGCTGGAGATGTGGAGCAGCGACAGCCACGGCATACGCAACATAAAAGGGGAAGTGCTCAACGACGCCCAGGACCCCGACGACCCGCAGCACCAGCAGCACCTCGTGATGAACGGGCGGCACCTGTCGATCAACTTCGGCATCTGGTGGGACGGCGACCTGCTGCGCGAGCTGCTCGACCACGAGACGGTGTCGAAGTACGACTGGCAGAAGCGTCAGATCGTAGACCTAGTGAAGTTCGACGGCGTCAGGTTCAACAACGGCACGAAGTCGAACCCAGCCCTCTGCGCCGACATCCTGGGCGACTGGCGCGAGGAGGTGATGGCCCGCACGGAGGACAGCTCGGAGCTGCGCATCTTCGTCAGCCCCTACCCCACCGACCATCGCATCAACTGCCTGATGGAGGACATCCCCTACCGTCTCTCAACAGCCGCGCAGAACGCGGGCTACAACCAGCCCTCGGAGCCCGGCTTCTACCTGGGTCCCGACAAGTCGGTGAATAAGTTCCTGAAATAGCGCTCTTGTGGTATCGCTCTGGAACACTGCACGCGCACGCACTAAGAAAAAAACGAGTCTGAGGGTGTCAGGGTGACACCTTCAGACTCAAAATTTCCAGGTATGCGTCTTACATCCCCGTCGTAGTTATCCCACCTCTACTTCAGGAAGTCGCGATTGATACATTGGCCGCAGTGTCCTCACCATTATACTTGTATGGCTTGATGTGCGCAGCCTCCGCCACGCTCACCCGCCGACAGAACGTCGATGCCGTCTCCGAATGAGTGGGCTCCGGGTAGGCGTACCGCTGATGCAGATTGCTCCGCACACCGACTATGACAACACGGGCTATAATTTACACACCTGTTCTGCCATGAGCCCCGTAGCCTCAGCAATCTGCTCGGGTGTCAGCACGTTCATAGCTTTCAGCTTGCGGGCGGTGTCAATCTTTTGCTGTAAAGCCTTTGCCTCGGTCTGCTCAACCTTTGCCTCGGCCTGCACAACCTTTGCCTCGGCCTGCACAACCTTTGCCTCGGCCTGCTCAACCTTTGCCTCGGCCTGCTCAACCTTTGCCTCGGCCTGCTCAACCTTTGCCTC